>JAJPJN010000081.1 GCA_021324185.1 Terriglobia bacterium
CACAATCGAGCGGCCTTCGGGGGTCTCATCAGCGAGCGAGGAAAGCTGAGCTGCGGCGGCAAGATCGGATTCGGTCACACCGGGAGCCGCAACAAAGCGCGAGGCCTGGCGGTTTCCAAGCGTGATCGTCCCGGTCTTGTCGAGCAGAAGCGTATTCACGTCGCCCGCCGCTTCCACCGCGCGCCCGGACATGGCGAGCACGTTGTGCTGAATCAAACGATCCATTCCGGCAATTCCAATCGCGGAAAGAAGGCCGCCGATCGTTGTCGGGATCAAACACACCAGCAGCGACACCAGAACAAAAACCGTTTGCGGCGAGCCGGAATAGATTGCAAACGGCTGGAGCGTAACCACCGCCAGCAGGAAAATGATCGTCAGCCCTGCAAGCAAGATGTTCAGCGCAATCTCATTGGGCGTCTTTTGCCGCGCCGCGCCCTCGACCAGTGCGATCATGTGGTCAAGGAATGTCTCGCCTGGATTTGAGGTGATTCTTACTTTAATTTGATCGGAAAGCACGCGGGTTCCTCCGGTCACGGCCGAGCGGTCTCCGCCAGCTTCTCGAATTACCGGAGCCGATTCGCCGGTGATCGCCGATTCATCAACTGATGCGACCCCCTCGACAATCTCACCGTCCGAGGGGATGAACTCGCCCGCGGAGACAACCACCAGATCGCCGGTCAGTAATTTTGAACTTGGCACTTTCTCAACCGAGTTGTCGTCAAGCAGCCGGTTGGCAACGGTTTCCGCTCTGGCCTTGCGCAGCGTATCGGCTTGCGCCTTGCCCCGCCCTTCCGCCATGGCTTCGGCGAAGTTCGCGAACAGGACGGTAAACCACAGCCACAACGTGATCTGCAGGTTGAATTTGAATGCCGCTGCACTGCGCAACAGCAGGATCGTGGTAACGACGCTGCCGATCTCCACCACGAACATCACGGGGTTGCGCATCATGGTGCGTGGATTCAGCTTGATCAAAGCGTCGAAAAGGGCGCGGCTAACGATCTTCCACTCCCATAGCGCCTTTTGTTTTGCGGCCATCAGCTCCTCAGAAGGTCTTGCCGGCGTTCATCAACAAATGCTCCAGGATCGGCCCCAGGCTAAGCGCCGGGAAAAACGTCAGCGCACCTACGATTACGATGACTCCGATCAGCAATGCCGTGAAAAGCGGGGTCGTTACCGGGAAAGTGCCGAGCGAAGGTGGAACGTACTTCTTGCGCGCGAGGTTGCCGGCAATGGCCAGCATCGGGATGATCATGAGAAAGCGGCCGGCGAGCATCGTCAATCCGCCGCTGACGTTGTACCAGCGAGTATTCGTGGTCAGGCCGGCGAACGCCGAGCCGTTGTTACCCGCCTGCGACGTGAACGCATAGAGAATCTCGCTGAGTCCATGGGGCCCTGCATTCAAAATGCTGGAGGTGCCGAAGCTCGCGAGTGATGAAATTGCGGCAGTCGTCAGGATGATGAGCGGGAAGATCAGCGCGTAAAGCATTGCCATCTTCACGTCATAGGCTTCGACTTTCTTGCCCAGATATTCCGGCGTGCGGCCGACCATCAGGCCTGCGATGAATACCGACAGAATTACAAAGATCAGGACGCCATACATGCCGGCGCCTACGCCACCGAAGATCACTTCACCCAGCATGATGTTGACGAGCGGCACAAGCCCGCCGAGCGGCGTGAAGGAATCGTGCCACCCGTTGATGGCGCCGCAGCTCGCGTCGGTGGTGATCGTGGCCCACAGCGCCGTGTTAGCAATGCCAAAGCGAACTTCCTTGCCCTCCATGTTGCCGCCCGGCTGCATCACGCCGGCGTGCTGGTCGGCGTCCCCGAGCAGTGGATTGCCGCGCGCCTCCGCCCAGTACACCGTCAGCACGCCCGCGAAAAACAGGATTGCCATGGCCGAAAATACTGCCCAGCCGTGCCGTTGTGACCCGGTCATGCGGCCGAGTGTGTACGTAAGCCCGGCCGAGATAGCGAACATCGCGAACATCTCGATGAGGTTGGAAAGCGGTGTCGGGTTTTCGAAGGGATGCGCGCTGTTGGCGTTAAAAAACCCGCCCCCGTTTGTGCCCCATTCCTTGATGATCTCCTGCGACGCCACCGGGCCTTGCGCAATAAGCTGCCCGGTCACGGTGTCGATGGCCGGCTTGCCGTCTGGACCGAGCACCGCTTTGCCGTTCGGATCTAGCCTGGGAACTTGCTGCGGCTCGAGCAGTCGTATGTTGTCGTATGGCCTGAAGTTCTGCACCACGCCTTGCGAAACCAACGCCAGCGCGCCGACGACACAGAACGGCAGCAATACCCACAGGCAGCCGCGCACCAGGTCAATCCAGAAATTGCCGATCGTGTTCATCTCGCGGCGCGCAATGCCACGAATAAATGCGATCGCCAGCGCCATGCCGACCGCCGCGGAAACGAAGTTGTGATAAGCGAGACCAGCCATTTGCGTGAAAAAGCTCATCGTAGCCTCGCCCGAATAGTTCTGCCAGTTCGTATTTGTGGTGAATGACGCTGCCGTATTGAACGCCAGCGCGGGAGGATTTACCGCGCCCATTCTTTGCGGATTGAACGGCAGCACGCCCTGCAGCCGTTGCATGAAGTAAAGCAACAGCATCGAGACCGCACTGAACAGCAGCATGGCCGTGGCATATTCCGTCCAGGGCATTTCATGGTCTTCATCCACCCCTGTCATGCGATAGAGCAGGCGCTCAACGGGCCTGAGAACCGGGTCCATGAACGTGGTTTCGCGACTGAACACACGCGCCATGAAGACACCGAGAGGCTTAGTCACGGCAAGTATGAGCAGGAAGAAAACAGCGATCTGGAACCAGCCATTTGCAGTCATATTCAGAACTTCTCCGGCCGCAAAAGCGCGTACAGCAGGTAGATCATGGTTAGCGCACAGACGACGAGCATGATCAAAGATTCGGCCTGCATCTCACTTCACCCGCTCGCAGAATCGTACGTACCCGATGGCAACAATGAAAAACAGCACCGTTGCCGCGACAAAAATAAAATCCTGCATCGGCATCCTCAAAATTTCACCAGCATTGCCCAGGTCATGCGGTTCTCGTGCTTGCACAGGTCGGGAGTAAATCCCGGCACAATCGATCCGGGGGGGCCCTGGTTTCCGCCCGCGGGCGTAATTCCTCCTGAGCAGGTGAAGTAAGGAACGTTCGATTCGCGGTGGTTGTATTCCGAGCGGAACGTAATGTACTGGCTCGGCATCCAGTCAAAGGTCGCGGAGGCGTCCCAGGCTTTATAAGGATCACCGGGGTTTTCCGTGAAATACGGCGTTCCTGAAATTGCGGTGGCGCCGTTGATCGGCGGCAGCAGCACCAGGTAGCGTCCCGGGTTGTTGATCTTGCCGCCGCCGAGTGTCAGGCCGTATCGGTCCCGGGCGAACCACACTCGGTTGTAGAGCATGAAACCCAGAAAGCTCTGCTTCGGCCAGATGACGCTTTGGCCGTTCATCATGTGGCTCGAGTTCCCGGCGCAACTCACGCCGCCGCCATGTTCGCAGCCGGCGTCTCCGGTCAAGGAAAACGCCGCCTTGCTGATCCGGCTCTCGGGGCGGTCGTAATACTTCACCTGAATACTGTCATCGGTGTGGTAGCGAACGCGGCCCGGAGTAAACAAGGCGTCTTCGCCCAACGCGTATTGATTGCCCACAAAAGAAAACCACGCCGTCGGGCGCCACAAAATCTGGCCACCGATGCCCGGCCGCCCATTGAATCGACCGTAGGACTGCCATCCGTTGATCAGCCACGGCTCGATTTTCAATTTGTCGGTCGCGAAGATCTGCACCCGCATTCCATTGAAGAACCACGGCGTATTCGACGACACATAGGACGGCTGATAAGCCCAGTTGTCGAAGTTGTAGTAACTGAACAGGCCCACATATGACATGAAGATCCCGGCCTGAGCATTGATTCCGTGCAGCGCGTTGAAGTGATAGCCTCCGTAGCCTTCGGCGATATAACGGTATGCGGTATCCAGGTCCCAGTTGCCGCGCGCCGGGCTGGCATCGTTGCGAGGAGTGGTGGCGCTGTACATGCCGAACTGGGTCATCACGCGCGCCTGCACGTTGTCGTAGTGGAAATCTCCGCCGACCCCAAGCTGCTCAAGCTGAAATTCGCCCGAACGAAAAACTTCGCTCGACCCGCCGATAGTGTCATCCGACGGCCGATTAAAGCTGTACGTGTAATTCACGTCCGCCCGAATTTCAGGCGTGAAGAACTCGCTATCGAACGCGGCCTTCTTCGTCCGCGGATTGCCGTTCAGCCAGCTCCAATCGGCAAACGCAAAGGGCGCGGCTTTTTCCGGCTTCGATGGTTCTTGAGCCGCCACCGTAGTTGTCTTGGCTGCAGCCGGTGACGTCGCCGAAGCAGTCGCAACCGCCGGGACGGCTGCAGTCTCCGCCGGCTCCGCACGTAACTGGTCTTCAAGCTGCTGAATGCGTAACCGCATGCGATCCAGCTCTTCGAGCATCTCTGCCCGCGAGAGCCTCGGCGTCGCTGAATCGCTGCTCAAAGCCGCAGACGATGCTCCCTGGGCCACCGAAGCAGAACCCTGGCCAAACGCAATCGTCGGCGCTAACAGCACCACAGTCGCAGCCAGCAGTAAGAACGAAATTTTCATTGTTGATCTTTCAATTCGCGAAGCAATATATCTTGCAAACGCCCTATCGAGCGTGAGCCCTGTCACGCCTGGAGTGCTCACGCATATGCTCATCTCTTCTGCTTGGAGTCATACCCGCCGTGCCGTTCCAGCGGACTGCACTGATGGCCGGAGCAGCTGGAATGCGGAGGCCATCGCGTATTGAAACGATGCAATGATGGCCGAAGGCGATCGCAGACGCGCCCTCGTAAACGCCAACCCTGTGTGTTCCTGGTTTACCCTTTGATTCGCCGTGGAGTTCCGCGAAGCACCAGCAAAAAAAAGCGGCGCCAGCCACGCAGATCGCGCAGAAGATGCAAGTCGCAAGCATGGACAATTCCTGTCGCGGAACGGTTGCCGTTTCGCGACACTTCATTGGAAAACGGGGGCCCTAAAGGACTTGTGAAAAGTTCCTAAAAAGTGTCAAAAAATGCGGCGGCTGGTTTTAGGAATTCTTTAGATGAGCCCGGCGTCTGATGCGCCTTAGTGAGCTGGCCGCGGCTGTGGAAGGGCACTGATTGCTTGTTGTTGATGAGAGCCCTTGCGCGAGCGTTGAAACCCCGCTCACTTCACTTCTTGCGTAACAATATGGACGTCAACCGGCGGCGCATCGCGTAAGAAGCTGTGCACCGCCGAGAGATACAGCCATTTTCGCCAGCCCGACTGCGCCGATCGCCCGAAAACGACCTGCGTGATGTGTTTCTCGCGCACCACCCTCGCCACCGCCTCTGCGACGTTCTTGCCCTTCAGCCGCAACACCGTCGCACCCAAATTTTCAGCAAAGCGGATGTTTTGCGCCAGCGTGCGCTGGTTTTCGGGCTTGCCGTCAGCTCCGATGTCCACATAGATGACGCAGAACTCGGCATCCATGCGTTGCGCCATTCGTGCGGTTCGCGCAATCAGGTATTGGGCAGCCGGATTCGAGCTGATGCACACCGCCATGCGCTCGCGCAGGCTTACGGTCAGCCCTGCGCCTTCTTTTTCCAGGTAGCTCTCCAGGCTGCGGTCAACCGCGCGAGTCATTTGCTGGAGCGCAAGCTCACGCAGGGCGATCAGGTTCTGCGGCTTGAAGAAATGTCCAAGCGCCCGTTCGGCGCGCTCGGTGGGGTAAACGTCGCCGCGGCGCATGCGCGTCTGCAACGCTTCTGGCGTCAGGTCAGTCAGCACGATTTCATCAACCCGCTGCATGACCCAGTCCGGCACCGTTTCGCGCACTACCACGCCGGTGATGCCCTGGATCAGAGGAGTCAGGCTTTCGATGTGCTGCACGTTGACTGTCGAGAGCACGTCAATGTTCGCGTCAAGCAGTTCAAGAACGTCGTCGTAGCGCTTGCGATGTTTGCTGCCCTCGATGTTGGTGTGCGCCAGCTCATCGATAAGTACGACCTGCGGCTTGCGCCTGGCAACGGCGTCCACATCCATTTCCTCGAACAACGCGCCTTTATATTCCATCTGCCTGCGCGGAACGGTCTCAAGTTTTGCCGCTAGCTCGCTCACTCCTTTGCGGCCATGGCTCTCCACCAATCCGATCACCACATCCTCGCCGCGGCTTTTGCGACGAATGCCTTCGCTGAGCATGCTGTAGGTTTTGCCAACGCCGGGCGCGTAGCCGAGAAACAGCTTGAAGATGCCCTGCCGCTTCTGCGGAGCAGCCTCTTCCAGCCATTGCTCAGGGGTTTTGTGCATGCGGGCTTATTCTCGCACGGTCATGCGGCCGAATCGCCATGCTCTACAATCTGCGCTGTGAAGTCGCCTGCCCAATCGCTGTTGCGCTATGCCATCGCGCTGGGTGTGGTGGCCGCGATCACCTGGGTTTACTTCCGCCTCATTCATGTAAATCCGACGACTGTCGGGTTCACCTTCCTGGTTGCTGTTCTGCTGGTGTCTGCCGCGTGGGGTCTGCGCACCGCGCTGATGATGGCCACCATTGCCACCGCTGCCTACAATTACTTCTTCCTGCCGCCGCTGCTCACGTTCACTATTGCTGATCCGCAGAACTGGGTTTCGTTATTCGCCTTCTTGATCACCGCGATTGTCGGCAGCCAGCTGTCGGAGAAAGCGCGGCGCGAGGCGCGGCAGTCAGACCAGCGCCGCCGTGAAGTCGAGCGCCTCTACGCGTTCAGCCAGCAGTTGCTGGTCACCGGCAACGTCTTCGGCCTGCTGAACAGCGTGCCCATGTTCGTGGTTGATTCATTCGGCGTGGCCGGCGCCGCCATTTTTCTGGAGGAGAAACAAAAGACCTACTTCTCGGATGCAACCATCCAGTCTCTGCTGCCGATCGATGAACTGCGTTCGATCAGCGGCAGGGGCGAGCCCGTCCTTGATCGCGAGAACCGAAGATGCTTCATGCCGTTGCGCATCGGTGTTCGCAACCTCGGCTGCCTGGGTGTATTGGCGTGTGATTTGTCTCGGCAAACCCTCGAAGCAATCGGCAGCTTGATCGGCATAGCGATTGAGCGTGCCGCCACGATGGAAACGCTTACCAAGTCTGAAGCTGCGCGAGAGAGCGACCGCCTGCGCTCCCTGCTGCTCGATTCCGTTACGCATGAATTTCGAACCCCGCTGACGTCAATCCGCGCCTCGGCCGAGACCTTGCTGGCGCAATCCCACACTGTGGAACCGGAGCTGCGCGATCTGTTGAGCGTGATTAATGAGGAAGCAGAGCGCCTCAATCGCTTAATCGGCGAGGCAGCAGAAGTGGCCCAGCTCGATGCGCGCCAAGTGGAACTGCACTTTGAGCTCCGCGACGTGCGTGAAGCTATCGAAACCGCAATCCAGCAATGCAGACACGCGCTGGAGCGGCATCGCATCGAACTTAGCGTTCCCGCTAATTTGCCGAACGTCAGAATGGACCTGAAGCGAATCACCGAAGTTCTTTGCCAGCTCCTGGAGAACGCCGGCAAGTATTCGCCGCCGGAAACCGCGATCCACGTCACTGCCGAAAACAAAGCCAAGGAAATTCTCATCAGCGTGGCCGATCACGGCCCCGGCATTGACGATTTGGAGCAGTCCATGATCTTCGAAAAGTTTTATCGAGGAAGAAACCAGCGCGTCACCATCCAGGGTACCGGGATGGGCCTGGCCATCGCCAAGGCAATTGTCGAGCTGCATGGAGGTAAGATCTCGGTCACCAGCCAGGTGGGCCGGGGCTCGGTATTCAGCTTCTCGCTGCCGATCGTCTCGTAAGCACTTTTCCCTTCGCCATTAGGACATCTTCTCGAACTGGTTCTCTCTTTATGGCGCGATTTCACTCATTGCGCAACGCAACCATCGGATCGACGCGGGAAGCGCGCATTGCCGGCACGGCACAAGCCGCCAGCGCAACCGCGCTCAACACCGCTCCCGATACCACAAATGTAATTGGATCGTGAACTCGCACACCATACAGCAGGGCAGCGAGCGCACGACTCAAAGCCAATGCCCCCACCACGCCAACGATTACTCCTGCCAACGCAACCGACATTCCCTGCGTGATGATGAGGCCCAGCACGCGTTGCCGAGTGGCGCCCAACGCCATGCGCAGCCCAATCTCGCCGGTGCGCTGGCTGACGGAATACGCAAGCACGCCATAAATTCCTATGGAGGCGATGATGATGGCGACGACGGCAAAGACGCCGAGCAGAACCGAGTTTAATCGCGGCTGGGCGGCGCTGTTGGCCAGCCACTCGTCCATGGTGCGGACGTTCGCCAAAGCGAGCTGACTATCCAGGTCATGGAGCTTCTGCCGGATTGACGGCAACATCGCCTCAGGTGGTCCGCTGGTACGCACCACCACATCCATTACCGGCCAGGTCCGCCACGTAATTGGATAGTAGAGCGCCGGCGATTCCTGGTTCAGTGCAGTGAGGCGCACATCGCCAACAACGCCGATCACCGTGATGGGTGTTCGCTGCGGATCGCCGGAGCGTGCCAGTGTCCGGCCGAGGGGATCGGCATCGCCCCAGAATTTCCTGGCCGTCGCCTCGCTCACGATCATCACCGGTGAGCCATTGCCGTCGGCATAGGTGAAGTCACGGCCGCGGAGCAGGGGAACCTGCATGGTCTGGAAAAATTCAGGACTCACCGTCCGCCAATCGATGGGGACAAGAGTATCAGGTGCGAGGACCGATTGGCCGACGGCGACCATTGGATGGCGCGCATAGAGCCCGGCGCCGAATGGAATGCCGCTGGAAACTGCGGCGCCTCGCACGCCGGGAAGCGCGCTGACCGATTCCAGCAGCGCCCGGTAAAACTGCGCCGGCTTCGAGCCAGGATACTTTGCGGCCGGCGGCGCAAGTTGGAACGTTATGAGTGCGCGCGAATCGAACCCGAGCGGCACGTGCTCCAGGTGCGCCAGGGTCTGGATCAGCAGGCCTGCGCCGGCAAGAAGAATGGTGGCGAGCGCCAACTCGCCGCCCGCAAGCGCATTGCGCAGGCGATTGCCGAACCCGCCGGATGATCCCCGCCCAGCCTTCTTTAACACTGCATTAAGATCGACGCGTGAAGCCTTCCACGCCGGAACGATTCCGAAGATCAATCCAGTCAGCACCGTCAGGACCAGGGTGAATGAGAGCACCGCTCCATCAATCGGGATCGCCTCAATCGGCAACGTGTTCGCAGGCACGGAGTGGTTGATGTATCGCACGCCGGCCACTGCGCCAATCAAGCCCATGGCTCCGCCAAGCAGGCTCAGCAGCATGCTTTCGACCAGCAGTTGGCGCAGGAGCCGTCCTCGCTCTGCTCCAAGGGCCGTACGCACCGCCAGCTCATTCTGCCGGCCTGTTGCTCTCGCCAGCAGGAGGTTGGCGATGTTGGCGCAAGCAATGAGCAGCACAAACGTCACCGCCCACAGCAGGACCAGCAGCCCGCGCTTCAGTTGCGGACTGACAAACGTGTCGAAAGCCGGCACCAGCCGGATGCCCCAGTCGCGTGTCTCCGGAAACTGCTGGCCGACGCGAGTGGCGATCGCGTCCATCTCGTCTTGCGCCTGCGCCAGCGTTACGCCAGGCTTTAATCGGCCAAATGTAATGATTTGATGGCTGAGCCGGTTTTCCTTGGCTCGATCGATGACCAGCGGTGTGTAGATCTCGCCGGCGGAAATCAGCTTCAGGGCACGCGGCGCGATGCCCACCACCACCGTGGAGACGCCATTCAAATCGATATGTTGGCCAATGATGGCCGCGTCACCGCCGAAACGGCGCTTCCACACTCCTTCTCCCAGCATCGCCACCGGAGCTGCGCCCAGATTTTCTTCATCCCGATAGAAGGCACGGCCCATCACCGGCGAAAGGCCAAGAACACGCATCAGCGCCGGGCTGATCGGGTTTCCCGAGAACTGTTCCGGCTCGCCGCTTCCCGTAAGCGTGTAGTTGTTGAATCCAACCGCAGCGAGCTCCTCGAAGCTTTGCGTCTGTTCGCGCCAGGAGAGGAAGTTCAGGGTGGAAGATGAGAAGGTCGGCAGTTGCAGCTTGTCGTTTTTCTCAGCGACCTGGACCAGGTGGTCAGGGTCATGGAACGGCAAGGGCCGAAGCAGAACCGCGTTCACAACGCTGAAGATCGCGGTATTGGCGGCGAGCGCAATGGCAATCGTAAGAACGACTGCGCCGCTGAACACCGGCGTGCGCCACATCATCCTGATCGCGTAACGGATATCGTTCAGCATGGTGTCCCCCGACCAACATGACTAGCGTAGCCGTCTTTTTATCCCGCTTCTCCTCGGCTTTTTCGGCCGTTTTCTTCGATGCGGCAAGCCGTCACCAGAATGGCGCCAGTATAGATTGCAACGGATGCTACCGTCGAAAGTCCGCGCGCATCGAAAGAACAAAATCGACGAACCGTTGTTTCCTGGCTCGTCCCGCTTGCTCTCGCACTCAGCACCTTCGTTCAGAGCTTAATATTCGGACTGCGGCCACGCGACACGGCAACGTTCGTGTGGTCAACGGTAGCGCTGGGGCTGGTTGCAGGCCTGGCGCCTTTTGCCCCAGCACGTCGAGCAAGCCGCGTTGACCGCTTGAATCTCTGCGGAGCGAGTGATTTGCTGTACACGTCCCGGTATGCAGGAATGCCGATGTTCCGGCAGATCATGAGCTCGCCTTGCGTGGGGCCGAAAGGCAGGTCCCTGCGCGAGGCTCGACGTCTCTGCAAATTGCGCCCCCGCGCTTTTCTCCGCCGTCCTTCACTTCACCGCGCGGCATTCCCGCGGCGTGTTCGCCGTCAACGCCTTCGATGTTGTGCACGATCAGGCTGCGCAGCAAAACAAATAACCTGATAAACTGAATGGAATCTGCTAGTTGTCCCCATCGTCTAGAGGCCTAGGACATCGCCCTTTCACGGCGGTAACGCGGGTTCGAATCCCGCTGGGGACGCCAACCATTAAGAAGCACTTGCAGCAGTTCCGCCGTTTAGCATTTTTGGCTCTGTGACGCTGTAGTGACGTTCAGCGCCGAAAACTGCTTCCAAACGGTTCACCGCTTCTGCCATGA
>JAJPJN010000111.1 GCA_021324185.1 Terriglobia bacterium
CTGGCCCTTCGCTTCGCCTCGCCTTCGCTCGCCTTCGCTTACGGCCCAGAACAAAACAGCTTCTCCGTGTTCCGGAGCTTAATTTACAGAAAGAAGTTTACACGAACAACGATGCCAACTCGGAGTATTGGCATCGACGTCAATCTGCTTCGATGTTTCAGCTTTCGAGTTATACGCTCCACTAAGTTGGGGCGGAAAAGCTATTCTTGTAAATAATTTGTTTGATTCTACCGCCGTGGCAGAGCACATTCATGTATTAGCCACTATACCTTGTTTGATGCGACAGCTATTCCGTCTTGGACCACTGCCTAGGACCGTACAGGTTGTGAATTTGGCTGGCGAGGCCTTGAATAAGTCATTAGCAGAGGAGATTTATGAACGAGGTTCTGTTCAGCAAGTGTTTAATCTCTATGGGCCCACGGAAAGTACAACTTACTCAACATCAGCGTTGGTTCAACCGACGGACAACTCAGAGCCTTCCATCGGTCGCCCAATAAGCAACACGCAGGCATATGTTTTGGATGGGGATTTAGAGCCAGTGCCTGTGGGAGTGAAAGGGGAGCTATACATCGGAGGGGCAGGATTGGCGCGTGGATATTGGAAGCGTCCCGGGCTGACGGCTGAGCGTTTTGTGGCCAATCCCTATGGGGAGCCGGGGGCGCGGATGTACCGGACGGGAGATCTAGCGAGGAGGCGCGCGGATGGAAACCTGGAGTATCTGGGGAGGACAGATTACCAGGTAAAGATCCGTGGATTTCGAGTGGAACTGGGGGAGATCGAAGCGGTATTGCGGGAGCAGGCTGGTATCCAGGAGGCGATTGTAACGGCTTGGGAAGATGAGCCTGGGAGTAAACGCTTGGTGGCGTATGTGGTTGCTGAACAAGGGGCAGACATCAATCCAAGCGCGCTACGCAATCAACTCCGGCAGAAATTGCCGGAGTACATGGTGCCCAATGTCGTAAATGGCGTTAGCTGCTATGCCAGTGACGGTGAATGGAAAAATAGACCGCAAGGCGTTGCCAGCGCCAGATGTTATTGCAAGCAGCGAGGTCTATCGTGCGCCGCGAACACCGGAAGAGCAGATTTTATGTGACTTGTTCGCCGAGGTGCTGGGAGTGGAGCGGGTCGGCCTGGATGACAACTTTTTCGAGCTGGGTGGCCACTCGTTATTAGCCACCCAACTGTTGAGCCGCATTCGAACTAGATTGGGCGCACAGCTGCAACTACGGAATATCTCCGCATCAGCGACACCTCAAAGTTTGGCGTCAATCCTCGCTGTGATTTTGCACAGCAGGAGTAATACAAAAATGATGACGCCGAACCACCTACAAACCTTTCTTTGAAGCCCTGAATAGGATTATCGAACAACTTTGATTTGAAACACGTAGGGCCACTGTTTTCCCGTCACAAATATCCGATCATTTTGAGAGTCATAAGCAATGCCGTTGAGCACGGATTCTTCATTGACCTTCTGATTGGGCGGCAGAATCCCGGTGAGATCTACCCAACCAATGACATGACCATCCTTCGGTGAAATGCACGCGATTTGGTCCGAGTGCCAGACATTTGCATAGATCTCCCCTCGGATATATTCAAGTTCGTTTAGTTGATCGACCTTCCGGCCACCATCAGTCACCACGATTCGCCGAGTTTCCGCGAAAGTGTTCGGATTACGGAACCGGAGCGTAGCAGTACCGTCGCTGGTGACGACTTCAGTTCTGGTGCGGGTCATGCCCCAACCTTCACCCGTGTAAGCGAATTGCTTTACAAGTTGTAAGCTAAAGCGGTCATAGACGAAGCAGACATGGGATTTCCAAGTCCACTCGAAGATATAGGGCCCCCAGTCAACAACGCCCTCCCCAAAATATTGGTCAGGTAAGCGAACCCGCTGAAGAATTTTACCGGATGCTGGCTCGATCACCAGAACACCAGAGTGTCCATTGAGACCTGTGCCTTCATAAAACAAACCTCCGAAATAGAAGAATCCCTCTGTGTAACTGTCCGTTGAGTGGGGATATCTAGCGATAATTCTGTACCCGAGTTTCGGAGCGGCGTTTGCCTGAGGAATAGAAGCGAGAACGCCCACAGCCGTAACAATCCTGAAAACGGAGAAGCAGCGCTTGGGTAGCATCTTTTATGAGTTTATCGCCGTGAACATTTTTCTTTCGTTCAACTGGAAGTCTCAAACGATGTGTCAACGGTTGACCCGCCCCGGGAAACTGGTCCGAAAGTCGCTGGAAACTTCGAGGCCACATTTCGCGGCGACTACTCATACAGTTTCAATGCAACGCTACAAAACCGAAGCGGCCGACCGGACAGATACCCTGGTCATTCCAACCGGACAGGTTTGAAGGCTAATGACAGGACAATATTTCTATTGACGGTGACGAGGTTCACTGTTCGGGGGTAATCCCAACTAATGGAAAACTCTGCTGATCAATCGATCCTTAAGAATGGAGGAAATCAATGAAGCCACACCAAGTATTGGCCCGGCTCTTCGAGCTAGGGGTCGACATCTCTCTTGATGAAGATCGAGCCGGTGTTGCGGATTGCTTTACCGGTGGAGGATCTAAGAGGACTCGAGGAAGAGGAGCGGCCGGAACGGGTATTGATAGAGTTGCGACGCCAGGTAGGGGAGCCATTCGATTTGGCGCATGGGCCAGTTCTCCGTATGAAGCTGCTGCAACTGGGAGAGCGGGAACACGTGTTGTTGCGGAGCATGCACAACGTGGTCTCGGACGGATGGTCGGCGGGGCTCCTCAACCGGGAGCTGATGGTGCTGTATGAGGCATATCGGGAGGGGCGAGAGAATCCGCTAAAGCCGTTGGCGGTGCAATACGGGGTATATCTCTGAAAAAGAACCACATCCGGGAATCGCCCATCTCGTCGACACTGCATTGATGACCGGCGTTTCATCCCCCGTTACACCAGACCCGGCCGTGGGCCATTCACAAATCTCGAAAATATTCCTAATTGCCTGCCTTTTCCATAATTTAACCGCCTTTTCCACACTGTGGAAAGTTCGTTTTCGCCCTTTCGCATGCTACCGTTTAGCAGCTTTTCTATAAGGAGAAAACGAAAATGTCGAAAAAGAAATCCCGCTGGAGAAAATGCCCAGCCGTAAATCCCGTCGCCCCGACAATCTTGCCTGCGGCCGGCTTTCCAGGCAGCCTCTCCCCCGCCAAACTTCTTGCCAACCAGACCAATGCGCAACTCTCCACCGGAGCCACCACCCCGGAAGGCAAAGCCATCGTCTCCCGGAACGCCACCAAACACGGTCTCACCGGGAAATTCAAAGTCCTTCCCGGCGAATCGCAGGCCGATTTCGATCGCGTCCTCGAAGGCTTCCTCCGTTCCGAAGAGCCCGCCGATGAGGCCGAGGTCTTAATGGTCCACCAGATGGCCGAAGCTCTCTGGCTCTCGAACCGCTGCCACCATCTTCAAAACCAGTGCTTTGAAGATTTGCAATCGGGCACGCCCGAACAGCAGCGCCAGGCTCACAAACAACTCGCGCTCTTCCTGCGCTATCAGACCACCCACGATCGCGCCTTCACCCGCTACGCAACCGAGCTCCGCAAACGCCGCAATGAGCGCCGCCGCGTCGAGCGTGGGTTTGTTTCGCAAAAGCGCGCAGAAGCCCAACAACTGCATCGCGCCGAAGTCGACAAACAAAAGCGCGAACTGCACGAACTCAAAGTCTTGATCCAACAGGCGCGTCTCGATCGCATCCAAAACGGCAAAAAACCCGCCAGCACAGCTCCGGCCTGCCTGCAGGCGGCCGCTTAGCCGTTAACCTCTGATATACTCATCAGGCAAATGCGGAAACTGCTTGCTTTGACTGCGTTTGCAGTGCCTTTATTGTTGCGTTCCCAAGCCCCCACACCCAGCATCGCGGGCGTGTGGAAAGCGGATCTGGATAAAAGCATCATCCCCGGACCCCCGAATGTCAAAGTCACAAACTACCTGTCGATCATCGAAGAGAAGCAGGTCGTCATAAACCGTCGCACCCAGGAAAAGGGGCCTGAAATCGACGAAACCACCGGCGTTTGGGGCGGCCCGCACGGCGAGGAGCGCATGACTTTGAGCTTTCTCGTCACCGGCAGATCGGTCGTGCGTCCGTATCAGGGCGTTCCCACCGAGTTCACCGCCTCCTGGCAGGGCAGAACTCTCAGCCTGATGGGCGAAACCGCCGGGCGTCCGCAGTTGATCAGCCGCACCTACGAGCTTTCGCCCGATGGACAGACGCTGACCGTCCATACCATCACCACCACCAACGGCCGGCAGCAGCAAAGTACCGTCGTCATGACGAAGCAGCCCGACTCCGCAGCCGAGCCTCTCCGCAAGCCCGAGGAACTGGCGGAAACCCACTTCAAGAACGTCAAGACCAATCTGAAGACTATGCCCGCTTCCGCATTTATCGATCAGATGCGCTACTTCGCTTGGGCGCTTGGTAAGGATTGCCAGTTCTGCCACGTTCAGGACGATTTCGCCTCCGACGAAAAACAGGAAAAGAAGACCGCGCGCGACATGATTCAGATGACCGCGAATATCGACGCCAATAACTTCAAGAATCGGCCCGAGGTGCAGTGCTTCACCTGCCACGAAATGCACACTCACCCGCTCGCGTATCCGCAGTTTGCCGATCAAATCGCCGCCATGCAACAGCAGCAACAGAATCGCCCCGGCCCCAATGCTCCCGCCGGTCAACCCGGCGCCACACCGCCGCCGCCGCAGCATCCGCCGCAGTAAAAAACAGCCGGGCTTGCCGGGCGCTCGTTTCTGATCTGTCGCCTCGGTGACTCCGCTAAAATCAGAGTCACGTGCATGCACTCGATCAGGCGTTCGAAACGATTCGCCGCGAATTCGACGCTTCCTGCGCGCAGCGCGCACGCGCCGCCCGCTTCCAGCTAACCAATGAACTGAACCAGTTGCTGCGCCGCTTCCGCCACTATCGTGACGAGGCGGAATGGGTCGCAGCATTACTCGATGGCGCGACGCGCTTCGCCGCTCATGCCGCCATTTTTTTGCTCGAAAACGAGACCCTTCGCCTGCGCGCGCATTCCAATCTCGACCTGCCCGACGGCTTGACTTTCCCGCTCGCCTCTGCGCCTGCCTTTGCCAGCGCCGCCGAAACCCATGATCCGGTCATCGCCCTGCGCACCGCTTCCGAAGTGACCCACGATCTTGCCGCCGCCGAGCCCGGCGAGCGCTGTCACCTCATCCCCATCATGAACGGCGCCCGCACCGTAGCAATTCTGTTTGCCGCAGACCAGGAGTACATGGATGTGAACGCGCTTGAACTAATCGCCGGCATCGCCTCCGCCGTACTGGAGCGGCAATCGAACACGGCCTTGCATGCGCAAATCGCCCCGCCCGCTAAATCCGAAACACGCGTTCCACCGCCCTCCAAAAACCCCGCGCTGCCGGCCTGGGCAGACTTGAGCGAAGAGCAGCGCAATCTTCACCTCCGCGCCCAGCGCTTTGCGCGCGTCTCCGTTGCCGAAATGCAGCTCGCCAAGCCCCACGCCTGCCGCGCCGGCCGGGAGCAAAGCAATCTGTATCTGTTCTTAAAGCCGGAGATCGATAGCGCCCGTGAGAGTTATCGCCGCCAATTCATGACTATTCCTTCGATGGTCGATTATCTGCATCTCGAACTCGTCAACACGGCGGCCGGAGGTGATGAAATGAAATTGGGAGCCGAATATCCAGGGCAGTTGGTTTAAAACGTGCAGCAGGTGCATTCGCCTGCCGGGCACTGTACAGCGTCTTGCACTTTGCCTTGCTGTCGTCGTCCTCACCCTCGCATTCGCCGCCAACGCGCCAAAAAAGAAAAAGCCCCAGCCTGCCGCTAAGCCGCAACCGCCCAAGGTGGTGGGCGCGGCCGGCTTGATCGCCGTCGCCCTGCATCAACTGGAATCAGGCAACTATTCCGATGCCGCCAACTACGCCGCCAACGCCGCTACCAAAGCGCCCATTCTGAAGGATTACGCCTACTACATTCGCGAACAGGCGGAATACGGGCTTCGCAACTACTCCGATGTCAACGAGGCCGCTACCCAGGTCTTCGAGTACGAACCCAAGTCGCCCTTCGTCGGCCAGGCTGCCGCGCTCGCCGTGCAAGCGGATCTCGATGGCGATCGGCCCAAATCCGCTCTCGAGCTCATTGAGAAATACGCCGACGTCATTCCGCAGCCCCAATCGGACCTGCTGCTCGCGAAATCTTATGCCGCGACCGGCGACCTGCGCAAAGCCGCCGATTACTATCAACGCGTCTACTACGGCTATCCGAACTCGAGCAAGGAAGTGATCGATGCCGCCAACGCCTTGGTCGACGTGAAGCAGAAGCTCGGAGATCAATATCCGCAGCCCACGCCGGCCGCCATCCTCGGCCGCGCCGAAAAATTGCTTCAGGCGAAAAATCCGGCTGCGGCCCGCATCGAATTGGCCGCCGCCATCCCGCAACTCGAAGGCGCCCAACGCGATCTGGCGCGCGTCCGCCTGGGCGAAACCGACTTCTTCAATAACAACACCCAGGCTGCTTTCGAATACCTGCTGGCCCTCAAAGTGGACGATCCGGAAGCCGACGCCGAACGCCTCAGCTATATCGTCCGCTGCGCTCGCAAGGCCGACAAACACGCCGACGTCAAGCCCTATCTGACGCAGCTCGAAACCCAGCACCCCGATTCTCCCTGGCGCCTCGATACGCTGATCTACATTGCCGATCAGGCCCGCACCGAAAATGACATCCATACTTACTTGCCTCTCTATCAGGCCTGCGCCACCACCTTCGCAAAGGACCCGCGCTCTGCCTGGTGCCATTGGCGTGTGGCTTTTGAAAGCTACAGAACGGATGCCAGCGATGCCTATGATCTGCTGCGCGCGCACGTAGAGCAATATCCCGATTCGACCGACGCCAATAACGCCCTCTATTTCCTCGGCCGCTTGCTCGAACGCAAGAACGATAACGCCTCCGCCCGTGCCTGCTATCAGGAATTAATCGAGCACTTTCCCAATACCTACTACGCCGTTCAGGCGCGCGAGCGCTTAAAGACTCCCGAACTCGAGGCCGCTACCGCCGACCCCAAGCTGGTGGAATTTCTGCACGCGCTGAAGTGGCCGGCCAAACCCGAGTTTCCGAGTTTCGAACCCGGCCCCACGGCCCAGACGCGCCTCACGCGCGCCCAACTGCTGCGCTTGGCCGGACTCGACGATCTCGCCGATGGCGAACTCAAATTCGGAGCGCGTGCTGATGGCGAGCAGGAAAACGTCTACGCCTTACAGCTCGCCAGATATGCAGCCGCGCGGAACGCGCCCGACCAGGCGCTGCACTTCATCAAAACGTACACGCCCGGATATCTCTATATGCCGCTCGATGAGGCGCCGCTCGAATACTGGCAGCTCGCGTTCCCCATCCCCTACCGGAATTCGATCGTGCAATACAGCCGCAACGAAAGTCTCGACCCGTTCCTGGTTGCTGCGTTGATCCGGCAGGAATCTGAATTCAACGCGCGCGTGATCTCGCACGCGAATGCCTATGGATTGATGCAACTATTGCCCGCCACCGGCAAGCAGCTTGCCAGGCATTTCGGGATTCGCCGCTTCAGCGCCGGTCAGTTGCTGGCGGCAGATCGCAACATCCAACTCGGCGCCTACTACTTCCACAATCTGCTGAATTCCTATGGCGGGCAGCCGGAAATCGCTCTCGCTTCCTACAACGCCGGCCCCGGCCGCGCCAATTTATGGAAGACCTGGGGGCCATTCCGCGAGCCGCCCGAATTCGTCGAGATTGTCCCGTTCCACGAAACTCGCGGCTACATCCAGATCGTCATGCGCAATGCCGACGTCTACCGCCGCCTGTACGGCAGCACCGTGCCCGACGTTCCGGCCTATCATCCCAAACCCGCCCCGAAAGCCAAAGTAAAGAAGCGCGTCCTGCACAAGCGCAGTTAAGCGTTCGCTCACGACCGCGTGCGCAACGAATAGTCCTCGTCGTTCCGCGTGAGATTCGGGCTGTAGAACGGATCGTTCGCAATCACCTTTTCCCACTTCACGCGCATCGCCGCCACTTCATTCGGATGCGGCACCAGGTCTTTTGATGTCTTCGAAAAAGCCTCATGATGGTGCAGTACCGCGTGTGGTTGGTAAAGCACGCGATAGCCCAGCGCGCCGATCTTCAGGCACAGGTCGATGTCGTTAAACGCCACCGCAAAATCGTTCTCGTCGAAACCCTCTGCCTTCCAAAAAACCTCGGCTCTGGTCATCAGGCAGGCTCCGGTCACAGCGCTCACGTTGCGAATGATGTCTGAGAAATCGAAGTAATGACGCACGCTGCCGTCCAGGCCCTTGAATGCGTGCCCGCAGTTATCGTAAAGACCCATCACGACGCCGCCGTGTTGGATGCGCCCGTCCGGGTACAGCAGTTTGGCTCCCACTGCGCCTACCTCCGGACGCATCGCCAGTTCCAGCATCGCTTCCAGCCATTCTCCCGAGATCACTGAAGTATCGTCGTTCAGGAAAAGAAGGGCAGGGGAGTCGCACTGGCGGGCGGCTGTGTTGTTGATCTCAGAATAGTTGAACGGCTTGTTGCGCCAGTCGATATAACGCACGCGGCCGGACGAGCTTTGAAACTCGCCCGCTAGTTTGCGGATACCGTCTGCGCGCGAATTGTCAATGATGACGATCTCGTAATCCGGATAAGTCGTCTTCTGAATGATGCTCCGCAGGTTCGCCCGCAGTACGTTTTCTTTACCGCCCGCGGCAATGATGATGCTGGCGCGCGTATGAGCGGGAATCTGATAGCGCATGCGCCAGCGTCCGGTAATCTCTGACGGCGTCACACGCATCGGTTTGCCCGTTCTGGCGCAATGCCGTTGGAGCGCTTCCTGCGCCGCCGTCACCGCGTATTGCTTGTTCTCGATCGTAGTCGCGGTAGATCGTATGCTCGCGCGCCAGTGATACAGCACCTTCGGTATGTGATGGATGTGGCGCGCCTGCTCGGCTGCGCGCAGAATAAGATCGTAGTCCTGGCTGCCGTCTACGCTTGAATCGAAGGTTCCGATTTTTTCCGCCAGCTCGCGGCGCAGCACCAGCAGATGGCAGATGTAGTTTTCCGAAAGAAGCAGATCCGGAGCCCAATCCGGCTTGAAGAACGGGTCATACCGTTTACCTGCACGGTCGATCTTGTCTTCATCGCTGTAGAGCAGATCCGCCTCCGGAAACTGCTCCAAAGCTTCGCAGATATAGGCCAGCGCATGTACAGATAACGTGTCGTCGTGGTCCAGAAAAGTGATGTACTCGCCCGTACTCATCTGCCACGCCGCATTGCACGTCGCCGAGATCCCGCCGCGCTGCTCGCAAAACTGAACACGAATCCGGTTGTCCTGCTCGGCGAAGTGAAGCAGCAGTTCTCGAACTTCCGGACGCGTCGAGGCGTCGTCCGCAATGCAAAGCTCCCAATTGGAGTACGATTGCGCAAGCACCGACCGAATCGCTGTGTCCAGCTCCGCCGGTTCCGTGTTGTGCACGGCCATGACAATGCTGAACGGTGGCCGCGTTTTCAATGTCGCAAGCTTCAGCTCAATCAGCCGGTCGTCCGGAATCTCAAATTCGGTAATCCAGCGGTCATAAGCGGACGCGAAGCCGCGCTCGTGATCCACCAGAACCGCGGTTCGCGTTTCGCGGATCGGCACACCCTTCGAAATCAGCCGCAGTGTAATGGTGCGAAATCCGTTGGGCAGTGCTGAGGAATCAAATCGCGCGGCAAACCCGGAACGGCCTGTAGCATCAAGCTCCGGATACGCTTTCTTGATATCCGGTCTGAACTCGTTCGGTTTTGTTTCTATCAACTCGAGACCGGGAACATGAATCTGCACCGCATCGACGCCGCCTTCCGCGAGACACCAGCCTCTGATGGTGATCTCTCCGGTTCGCGGTGTTTTGTCCCCGCGCTTCGGTTCATCGCAGGTCAGATACGATTTCTGATTTGTTAATGCGACGGAATCGCCTGAACCGCTGCGGCCCGGCAATAAACGTTTGACCAGCTCGCCCGTCGCCCGCAGAGTGCGCCACGTTCGGCCCGTGATCAACTCCATCAGGATGCGGTCCAGCCGCGCTATGGAAGATTCGTGTTCAGCCAGCCGCTTTTCCTGTTTTGCCAGCAGCTCGAGAATTCCGGCTGTCTGCTTGTTCACCAGTTCCAGTTGCTTTTCGAGTTGCCTGACGCGCTGTTTGGTGGCTTCAAGTTGCTCCTGAGTCTGGTCCTCGCGAATCATCCCTGTCTGCCCATTTTTGCAGTTCGTTCAATAACGTCCCCGTTGCGCTCTCAATGTAAACGTATTATCCTGCCACATCGTCATATGTCTACGGCGCTATGACGGGGATTTCTATGCCATACAGGCCGCGAATTCTACGCCGTGCCATACCGGGCGCGCTGAAACGTCTGGTTCGCCGCCACGCGAACCGTTTGTTCCTCACGCATGAACTCATCGAATATCAAGCTTGGCTCAAACAGCGAATGCTGGAGCGCAAACTCCTGTACACCGATCGCGTGGAACCTGGATTATTCTCCGTTTTGACGCCCGTGTGGGATGGCAGCCCCGTTCCGTACCTGAACAAGCTCGCTGCGTCGTTGATCGAACAGAATCCCGACGCCGCTTGCGAGTGGGTGTTGCTCGATAACGGCTGTACGCAACCGGCGCTCCGAAACTATCTTCAGCGGCTGGCTTTACTTCCCTGGGTGAAGCTGATTCGCAGTGAAGAGAATCTGGGCATTGTTCGCGGGCTGCGGCAATGCCTCGAACACGCAAGCGGCCGTTACGTGCTGCCGGTGGATGCTGACGATTATCTTTTTACAGACGCGCTCCGTGTCGCCGCATCCTTCCTGCGCAAGAATAATTACCCTGCACTGGTCTACACGGACGAAGACAAGCTGACCGGCGGCCGTTTCCACCAGCCATATTTCAAGCCCGATTGGGATCCTGTGCTGTTTGCGAATTCCGCCTACACGGCACATCTGAACATCATCGATCGAAACGCCGCGCTCGCACTCGGCGCCTACACAGATCCGGCAACGGAAGGCAGTCCCGATTGGGATCTGTTCGTGCGCTTTGTGACGGCCGGCTACGTTCCCATGCATCTGGCGGAAGTGCTCTATAGCTGGCGTATTCACCCGAAATCCACGGCAGACGACGGCGCCAATAAATCTTTTATTCCGGCCTCGCAGAAGGCGGTGTTGGAGCGTTATCTTGCGGCTCAACCGGTGCGCGGAAAATTTGAAGTTCGCGAGAGCCCGCTATCTGCCGGGCAGAGCGATTGGCGCCTGTACAGGCGGCGTTGTGAGCCCGCAAACATCGTTTCGATCCGGCTCTCGCAATCCCATCCGCGCGAGCTGGCGCCTTTGCTTCAGAAAGCGGCGGCCGGAAACAGCCTCGTTCACCTCGAGAGCGAAGATGTCGAGGTCGAGGACGACGATTGGCGCTGGGAGGCAATCGGACTGTTTGAGCTCTATCGCGATTCAGTCATGGTGGGCGGCCGGATCTGCTCGAAAAAAGGTACGATTCTTTCGGCCGGGCACTATTTCGGATTCGGAGGCGCGTGCGGCTCGCCGTATCGAGGCAAAGGATTTCACGATTGCGGCTACTTCACGCATCTGAAAAAGCAGCGCTCAGTCAGCGCAGTCTCGGTGCAATTCTGTGTCGTAGAGCCGGCCTTCCTGTTGGAAGTCGTGAAGACAGCGCCGCGTCAGGCATCCATCGCTTTTCTGGGCGCGTGGGCGGGCGCGCACGCGCTGCGCACCGGCCGCCGGGTTATCTACACGCCGTTTATGAGCGCCATCTCCGGCATCGATTGGGACGAATTGCCGGGCAGCGAAGAGAAACAGCTCTTCGCTCGCCTGAATGCAGACGTGATGCCGGACCGTAGATTCTATTCCCGCCACTTAAGCCTGGAAAAGCCGTTCGCGCTATCGAAGCCGCAGAAGCTGGCCATGCAGCGTGCGGCGGCCGTATAGCTACACTGAGGCTTGCCGCGCAGACTTGGCCAGCACTTCCTCACCCGGCAAGCAATCCTGAAACAGATCGCCGAAGCGGCTTGCGGCGAGCATGTCGCGCGCGTGATCGAGATCGGGCCGGGTGAAGGCGCCTTAACCAGGCATCTGTTGTCGCGCACCGGCGAGCTGCATGTCATCGAAATCGATCGCGAACTGGCGCAGAAACTGGCGCGTGAACATGCTTCGGAACCAAAGCTGCACGTGCATGAAGGCGATGTCCTTGAAATCGATCTCGCGCAATGGGGCACGGCGGTCATCGCCGGCAACCTGCCGTATTACATCACCTCGCCGATCGTTCGCAAATTTCTCGAACTGGATGCGCGATTTCAGACCGCCGTTTTTCTCGTACAGCGCGAAGTTGCCGAGCGCTTAACCGCACGCCCTGGAAGCCGCGATTATGGTTTTCTGACTGTTATGACGCAACTGATTTGCGAGGTGGAACTCGTCTGCCGCATTCCAGCGTCAGCCTTTTCGCCGCCGCCGAAAGTGGCTTCCGCGGCCGTGCGATTGAAGCGCCGGGAAGTTCGGCCGGAGAATCTTTCGGAGCTGCTCGCGTTTGTCGCGCGCTGCTTTGCTCAAAAACGTAAGACGCTGCGAAACAATCTGCGCCCGTTCTATGCCGCTGCCATCGACAGTCTTCCGGAAGCCGGCCTGCGGGCCGAGCAGGTGCCTGTCGAAGGCTTTCCAGCGTTGTTCCAGCGCCTGAAAGACAGTACCACTCTGCAGCCTCCAGTACACTGATACTTCATGGTTCGGGCTCGCTTTGCGCCCTCGCCGACCGGGTATCTTCACATCGGGAGCGCGCGAACTTTCATCTTCAATTGGCTTTATGTCAGAAAACGTCAGGGGACGATGGTGCTGCGCATCGACGACACCGATGTCGATCGCAATACCGAAGCTTCGCTGCAGTCCATCTACGATGGCCTCAACTGGCTCGCCCTGAAGTGGGATGAACTCTATCGCCAATCGGAACGGTTAGAGCTGCACCGCCAGCTCGCATTCCGCCTGCTCGAAAACGGCCTGGCTTACCGCGACTTCACTCCAGCAATCGCGGACCCGGAAGAGAAGGCGCACGGGGACGGGCCATGGCTCTGTCATCCCGAGATGCGCGCCCTGAGCAAGGAGGAAAGCGATCGCAGAGCCGCCGCGGGTGAGCCGTTCGTGATTCGCTATCGCGTCTGCCGCGAGCCTGCTTATGAGGTGAACTTTACCGATGAAGTATATGGCCCGCAGACCAAGCTGACAGCCGATATCGAGGATTTTGCGCTGCTGCGCAGCAACGGCATGCCCACCTATCACCTGGCCTCCTGCGCAGACGATATCGATCTGAAAATCAGTCACGTCATTCGCGGGCAGGATCATCTTTCAAACACGTTTAAGCACATTCTCATTTTTCAGGGCGCTCAAGCGCCGCTCCCGCGCTTTGCGCATCTGCCGCTATTGATCGCTCCGGACGGTTCGAAACTTTCAAAACGCAAGCATGGGCCGGTGGTCAGCGTGACCACCTATCGTGATTACGGTTTTCTGCCCATCGCATACATAAACTTTTTGTGCCTGCTCGGCTGGTCGCCGAAAGACAACCGCGAGCATATGACGCTTTACGAACTGATGAACGCGTTCAGCCTCGAAGGAGTGCATCGCAGCAATGCAGTAGTGAACTTCAGCGAGACAGATCCCATCGATCCGAAGGCGCTTTGGCTTAATTCACAGCATCTGCGCACGATGCCGGTGAATGCGCTGGCGCCGCTGGTAAAGAAAACTCTGGAAGAGCATGGGCTCGCGCCATACGGAGATGAGGCGTTTTTCGAGCACGTAGTGGATACGATTCGCACACGCTTTTCGACGCTGCTCGATTTCGCATCCAAGGGCCGCGCTTATTTCTCCGATGACTATCCCATTGAGCCGCAAGCGTTGGAGAAACTGAACGCACCCGGCGCCCGTGAACTACTGCATGAGCTGGCAGACCGGATTGCCTCGCGTGCCGAGTTCACCGAAGCGAGCGTGGAGGCCGATCTGCGGAAACTGGCGGAAGAGCGCGGCGTCAAAGCAGGCGTGCTGATCAATGCAAGCCGTGCGGCGCTCACCGGGCAGCCCGTGGGGCCGAGCGCATTCGCGGTTTTCGTCTGCATCGGGCGGGAACGCGTCATCGAGCGGTTGCGAAAGGTTTGACGGTGCCGCGCCTAATCGCCGGGCTGGGCGGCCTTCTCAGCGATCCGGCCTGCTGCATCATCAAGGATGGCGAGATTGCCTCTGCCGTGGAACAAGCGAAAGTTTCGCGGCAGGACCGGCTTGGCTGGTTCCCCAACGAAGCCTTCCAAATCGCGCTGGAGGCGGCAGGCGCGTCAGCCGCCAATGTTGATTGCCTCGCCATTGCGAGACCGTTTGCAACGGGTCCCGAGAGCGCCGCTCAACTGGCGTTACGGGCGAAGTTTCCGGCGAGTGAAATCGTCGTCGTGGAGCATCATCACGCTCACGCCGCTTCCGCCTACTATGCTTCGGAGTTCGATTCCGCTACGGTTCTGAGCGTCGATCGCGCTGGCGACTTTCGCTCGGCTGTCGTGTTTCGCGGTGAGGGGAACCGCCTCACGCCGGCGCGCGAGTTGTACTTCCCGGATTCGTTGGGAGATCTTTTCAACCGCGTAACGGAGCTGGTGGGATTCGAACCGCGCGCTGATGAACACAAAGTGCAATGGCTCTCAACATCGGGCGAGCCGAAATATGCGGATCTGTTCCGCCGCATCCTGCATCGCGGCGGTTCGGATTGGCCGCGCATCGACCGCGCCTATATTGATGCCGAAAACGGGCGCCCGGGCGGGTTCAGCGACCGCTTCTTCGAGGCGCTCGGCCAAGCGGCCGATAAGCCACTGACCAGCGCAATGAAAACGGATCTTGCGGCCAGCTTGCAATGCGTAATTGCCGAAGAACTGGTTCGCATGGCCGGCGATGCCCGGAATGTCTGCATCGCGGGCGGCCTGGCTTTGAATACGTTGTTAATTCACTCGCTGGAGGAGCGGTTCGAGCGTGTCTTCGTGCAGCCGGTGGCGGGAAATTCGGGCACCGCGCTTGGAGCCGCTCTATATGCCTGGCACAACTTCTATGGCGAAGCCGCCCGCGTTCCGTTCCGGACTCTTTGCCTGGGTCCGGCTTATGAACCGGCAGAGATCAAGCGAGTCATTGAAAACTGCAAGTTGCGATTTCAATTTCTTTTGACGCAGGAGCAGTTGATCGAGCAGGCTGTAGCGGCATTAAACGAGCATAAGATTGTTGCCTGGATGCAAGGCCGGATGGAGTTCGGGCCGCGCGCCTTAGGCAATCGAAGCATTCTCGCCTCTCCGCTCAATCCCTACTCGACGGAAAATCTGAACGTCTATATCAAACACCGCGAGCCGTTTCGAAAATTTGCCGCCTCGGTTCCGGAGGAACTGGCGCACGAGTACTTCGACGTCGGTCCGAACGCCCGCTTTTTAGCCACCGTGGGTCGAGTCAGGCCGCAACACCGCGAGACATTTGCGCATGCTATTCTCGGCAGCGATCTCATTCGCGTACATACGGTGCGAAAAGAAGAGAATCCGCTGTATCACGAGCTTCTGGTTGCGGCAGGCCGCTCCACCGGATTGCCGGTCTTATATAACACCAGCTTCAATCTTTTCGGCGATCCGCTGGTGTGCACGCCGCGCGACGCCGTCCGGAGTTTTTATTCCTCCGGCATTGATGCGCTTTTCGCCGGTAGCTTCTTTCTCGAGAAGTAGAACGCCATGCCGCCCGCGAGTAATGCTCCGGCCGCGGCAATGGTCATAAACGGATAAGCCGGTTCTTCCTGAACCCAGCCGGTCTCGATGTATTTCCTGGGCGGCGGTAATGGCTGATGCAGCGCCATCTGGATCACTTCGGCGATATGCATGCCGTGGCGGCGTGTTCCGTGCATGATCTGCTCGCGGCAACTGAAGCCGTCTGAGACGATCAGCGTATCGCGCGGCGCGCTGCGCACTTTGGGCAGCAGGACGCGCTCGCCGATCTTCATCGAGATATCGTAATGGCCTTCTTCATAGCCGAACGATCCGGCCAGGCCGCAGCAGCCGTCATCCAACAGATCGGCTTCGACGCCCATCCTGGAGAGCAGTTTCTGCTCATGCGACATGCCCCACATCGCTTTCTGGTGGCAGTGGCCATGCAGCAGAGCTTTCCGCTTCAGCACCGGGGGCGCGTAGTTGATGCCGGTCAAAAACTCGCCCAGGGATGTCGTCTGAACCCGGAGCCGCTGCGCGTCTTCGTTATTGGCCATGATGTTTGTCAGTTCATCGCGAAATACGGAGGCGCAGCTTGGTTCCAAAACGACGACAGGAACGCCGGCTGTGATCTGCGGGCGGAGAGTGTCGAGAATGTCTTTCAGGTTCTTCTTCGCTTCGTCCAGAAAGCCGTAATCGTATAGCGGCCTCCCGCAGCAGAGCGTTCGCATGGGAACCTCGACGCGGTAACCGGCCGATTCCAATACTTCGACAGCCGCCTTGGCGGTGTGTGTAAAGAAATGGTTGTTGAACGTATCCGGCCAAAGCACCACGGGAGGCCGGTGGCTGTATTCGCGCGGATTCTTTACCGCGCGTTCGGCGAACCAGGCTTTGAATGTTTTGCGGGCAAAGGCCGGCATTTTGCGTTTTTGCGTGAGACCAGCCGCGGCTTTCATCGCAGCGGACAGACCTGGTGTTTGGGTCAGAAAGTTAGCTGCATCCGGAAACCTGGAAGCGAGCTCGGCCCAGCGATAGATCTGTCCCATCGCATATGCAGCAGCCGGACGAACGCTTCCCTCGTAATAGTGATAGAGAAATTCCGATTTGTACGTGGCGACATCGACGTTCACCGGACAATCGCCTTTGCAGCCTTTGCAGGACAGGCACAGATCGAGGGCTTCTTTGATGTGCGGGTCTTTCCAGCCGTCCTGAATCACGTCGCCGCGCAGCATTTCAAACAGGAGGCGCGTGCGGCCGCGCGTGCAGTGCATCTCCTCGCGCGTGGCATGAAAGCTGGGACACATGGTCCCGCCATCCAGGCCACGGCACTTCCCAACTCCGAAGCAGCGTTCGGTCGCGTGCGCGAAACTTCCCTGATCACCCGGAAATTGAAACACCGTGAGGACCGGTTTCGGCTTGTAATCCGGCCCGACGCGCAGATTCGTATCCATCGGATACGGATCAACTACTTTGCCGGGATTCATCTTCCATTCGGGATCCCAGGCAGACTTGAATTCGCGGAAGGCCTGAACGATCTCCGAGCCGTACATGACGGGCAGAAATTCAGCGCGCGCCTGGCCATCGCCGTGTTCGCCCGAAAGCGAGCCTCCGAAACGGCTCACGACATGCGCGGCTTCGGTCATGAACGCGCGATAGTTCTTCACTCCCTCGGCCGTTTTGAGGTTGAAGGTGATGCGCGTGTGCAGGCAGCCATCGCCGATATGGCCGAAGAGCGTCATCTTGTAGTTGTATTTGTCGAGCAGCTTATAAAGATCACGTAAATAGTTGCCGACTTGAGGGACCGGAACGGCGGCATCTTCCCAACTGGGCCAGGCATCTTCGACGCCGGGAATACGGCTCGCGCCCACGCCGTCTTCGCGAACTTTCCAGATCAGCTTCTGGATGTGATCGTCTTCGATCATCTTCACGGCGGTGAAATGATCGCCCATGGCGCGGATCTTCGCCATGGCCTTACGCGCCTGATCGTTGGCATCGTCTTTGTCGTCGGCGCCGAATTCCAGCAGAACGTAGGTATCAGCCGAAGGCAGGTATTTGGCGCCTTCCATGTGTTTGCCCTTACGCTCCTCGTTGTCGATGACTTTGTGGTGGAAACATTCGAGGCCAATCGGCCCGATTTCGCGAAACGGAGCTGCGTGGTCACCGGCACTGAAGACATCGGGAAAACCGACGATCACCATCGTGCGATGTTGCGGGCTGTGAATCAGCTTGATCTTTGCGCGCAGCACGATGGCGCAGGTGCTTTCGGTTCCGACGAGGGCGCGGGCGACATGGAAGCCGTTTTCGGGAAGCAGTTCGGGCAGGTTGTAGCCGGAGACGCGGCGCGGAATATCGGGGAAGCGGGCGCGGATCTGGTTGGCATAGCGGTCGCGAATATTTTTCAGTTTTGAGTAGATTTCGCCACGGCGGCCGCCCTTACGAATAATGGATTCAAGTTCGGATTCGCTGGTTTTCCCCACCGTCATGCGCACGCCGTCATAGGTGAGGATGTCGAGCTCTTCAATGTTGTCTTCGGTACGGCCCGCCGTGACGGAATGGACGCCGCACGAATTGTTGCCGATCATCCCGCCGAGCGTGCAGTATTCGTGGGTGGCGGGATCGGGCCCGACGGTGAGATGATGCTTTTCCGTTTCGTCCCGTAGCGTGTCTAAAACGAGCCCCGGCTCTACCCAGGCGTACTTTTTTTTCGGATTGATTTCGAGAATCCTGTTCAGATATTTCGAAAAATCGATGACGACTGCGGTATTGCAGCACTGCCCGGCGAGGCTGGTTCCGCAGCCGCGCCCGAGGATGGGAACTTTGTATTCGTGGCAGATTGCGACCGTATGGATGACGTCTTCGTACGTGCGCGGGATCACCACGCCTATGGGAACTTGCCGGTAGATAGATAAATCGGACGCATAGAGCGCGCGCGAGCCACTATCGAAACGGACTTCGCCTTTTACGTTCCGGCGCAGTTTCTTTTCGAGCGATTCCGCTTCGGAGGCGGGGATGATTTCTTTGGCCGGAATCATTCTTCATCCTTTTTGTCTTTGCCGGTGAGCTTCTTGCCGATTCGCGCGGGGACTCCGTAGTCGCTTGCCGGGAACAGCACTTCGTCCATGGCCTGACGGCCGATGGTGAGCGAGATGCGGCCGCGGTCGCGTTCACCGCGAATCAGCGCCTCGGCCAGATTCTTGATTTCGGATTTGGTTGCTTTGGGCGGCATCGGCGGCTCGTTCGGATCGGTATCGCATTGAATCACGACCGGGCCGTCCATGGCGAGGGCTTCTTTCAATTGGTCGCGGCACTTCCTGGGATTGTCAATGTGCACGCCGCTGAGGCCACACGCTTCGGCTACTTTGACGAAATCGATAGGATAGAGATCAACGCCAAATTCGGGATTGCCGAGATAAATCATCTGCTCCCACTTGATTAGGCCGAGCGTGTTGTTTCGCAGGACGACGATTTTGACCGGCAGTTTGTATTGAGCGAGCGTGGCCAGATCGCCCATCATCATGCTGAGCGAGCCGTCACCGGTGAAGGAAACGACCTGGCGGCCGGGATGTCCCACTTGCGCTCCGATCGCGTAGGGCAATCCAGCCGCCATGCTGCACAGCGTTCCACTGAAAGAGAACTGCTGTTGCGCGCGCAATTTCATGCGCGCGATCCAGGTGGTGACTGTGCCGGAATCGCCGGTGATAATGGCGTCATCGGTTAACAGTTCGCCCAAATTCCACGACACGACCTGCGGCTTCATCGGCTTGTCGGTCCGGGCGCCGCGCTCTTTCATCAGATCCCACCATTCCTCCATGCCCTGCTGCGCCTGGCGCAGAAACGTGCGGTCATCATTGCGTGGCAGATAGAGGAGCCATTCGCGGAGAGTGGCTTTTGCATCGCCGACCAAGCCATATTCAACCGGATAACGAAGGCCGATGCGCTCCGGCCGGTCGTCAATTTGAACGCCCAATGCCTGGCCCGGCTTGGGAAGAAACTCGATATACGGGAATGAGCTGCCGACGATGACGAGCGCATCGCAATTTTCCAGAACGTCTGACGATGGGCGCGTGCCGACGACGCCTGTGCCGCCGGTTGTGTACGGGCTGTCGTCGGGAATGACGTCCTTGCCGAGCATGGCCTTGACGACCGGAGCCGCCAGGCGATCGGCAAGCTGGGTCACTTCGGCTCCAGCGCCGCGCGCGCCGGAGCCCACCAGAATTGCGATTTTCTTTTTACCCTGCAGCGCTCGCGCGGCTTTTTCGAGCTGCTCGCGCTCGGGGACGCGCTTTGGAACGGTGAAGGCTTCCGACGTGTGTCCTTTCAGATTGCGTTTGGAACGCTTTTGGTCCGACATATCGGCCGTCTGGTAATCGATAGGGAGCGCGATGTGGGCGACGGCGCGATGGCTTAGCGCGGCGCGGCAAGCATAATCGACGATGTTTTTCGCGTGCGCCGGGCCCATGAGCCGCTGGTTGTAAAAAGCCACGTCCTGATAGAGGTAGTCCTGATTCATGTCCTGTAAGTAATGCGTGCCGATCAGGTCGTGATAGGTCATGCCGGTGATGGCGAGAACCGGCGCGCCGTCGATCTTCGCGTCATAGAGGCCGTTCAGCATGTGCACGGCGCCGGGAGCAGCGGTTGAGAAGCAGACCCCCAGTTTTCCGGTGAACTTCGCGTATCCGGTGGCGGCCATGGCCGCGGTTTCTTCATGCCGGACGTGGATGTAGCGGATGCGGTCTTTGTGCGTGCGCAAGGCCTCGACAAAGCCGTTAATGCCGTCTCCGGGGAGACCGAAGATGACGTCTACTCCCCAATCGATCAGACTTTCGACGAGGACATCGGAGGCTGTCATATGAGTGGTTACCGTGCTGGTGACGCCCCCAGGATTTCGGCTGTTTCAGCAGAACAAATTCGGGGATTTGCGGAAACGCGGCGGGCTCCGGGCACGTATGTATAGGTGATTTTCCGCACTTAGAAATGCGTCCCTTGCTGTTTTTCTCCACTCTGCTTGTAACCGCCACGATGCTGCGGGCAGGCGACGATCCGGTTGTATTTAAGAGCGACGTTGCCATGACGCGCGTGGACGCGCAGGTGGTGGATTCCGACGGGCGCGTGGTGACCGGATTGCGCAAGGAAGATTTTGTGCTGCGGTTGAACGGGAAGGTGGCGCCGATTCGCAACTTCGCCAGCGAGAACGTGCCTATCGACATTCTTTTGCTGCTGGATGTGAGCGGCAGTATGCAACCGCACGTGCGGCGAATTGAGCAGGCAGCCCGGCAGGCGCTCAACGTTCTGGCGCCGCACGACCGAATGGCGGTGATGATTTTTGATACTTACACGCGCGTGCGCCTGCCATTTACGAGCAGCCATAACGACGTAACCGATGCGCTGGACCGTATTCTGCGGTCGGAATCCTTCCGCGGCGGAACACACATCACGAGCGCACTGCTATCGGCTGCCGATTACGTGCAGCAGCATGCACGGCCGGAGGCGCGGCGGGCGATTGTGATCCTCACTGACGACGAGACGCAGGACAGTGAAGACGAGGCGCGTGTGGAGCGCGCATTAGAGCGGGCCAATGCGATTCTTAGTTTTCTGCAAGCGCCTTACGAAGTGCCGGGCATGCCAGGCGGAGGCGGGCGGCCGCATGGGACCTGGGGAGGCGGAGGCGGTTGGCCGGGCGGAATGGGATGGCCGGGCGGCGGCGGAATTGGTTTTCCGCGCCGCGGGCCGATGGGCGGCGCAGATAACTCTCACTCTGCGGGTACGGCGCAAATTGCGACAGATACGGGCGGCGATGTGATGCGTGTGGACGAGGCGTCTGCGCTGGCAGATACGCTCAGCCGTTTGCGCCAGCGTTATGCGCTCTATTTTTATCTGCCGGAAGGCGTGAAATCTGCAGATCGACAAAACATTCGGGTGGATCTGGCGCAAGAGGCACGCATCCGCTTTGCGCAGGCAGAGATTCGCTACCGGCACGCCCCCATGTCCGGAAATAACTCGCTGAGCGCCACGGGACCTACTCAGGTTACACACGTTCCAGCGAGCGATGAGAGCATAGACGACGGGGCTGCGACGCAAACGCCGGCATCATCGGGCCGCAGGGTGATGGTGAATGAAGACTCTTCGCCGCGCGTGAATCTGTCGAGTGACTCGGACGATGCAGCGGCAGCGGCGGGCGGCAACAAAACAGCAGCACCGGCCGCGCAAACTCCCAATGGCTGGCCGAAGGCCAATCCCCCCAATAGGCCGCCGCAATAGCCAAATAGTGCTAGGAGTGCTGTAGCAACTTTAATTTGGAGGCGCTTACAAAGCACCCCACGGCCTGCGTCTACTCGGGTAGAGGGTGCGATGCACAAATTAAAGGCACTTGGTTGTTGCGTAGTAGCAGCCGCCGTCCTGGGCATCACCGCATGCCAGAAGAACGCGACCCAAACGGCGGCGCAGACAGACACCGCGGCAAACCCGGCGGACGGAAATCTGGCTCCCGTGCAGGCGCAAGCGGCGCCGCCACAGCAGCCGCAGCAAGCGCCTGTAAGGCAGGCGCCGGCCGGTCAAGCCCCGGCCTATCAGGCGCCAGCCAATCCAGCACCGGGTTATCAAGAGCCCGGCTATGCGGCGCCAGCCAATCCAGCGCCGGGTTATCAAGAGCCCGGCTATCCGGCGCCGGCAGATCAGACATCTTACCCGGCGGACTATTCCTACGCGAACGGGCAATATACGTATGACAGCGATGTAGATACAGAGCCGCCGGTTTATGCTCCGGAGCCGCCACCGCCGCTTCCCGAATACAGCCAGCCTCCGTGTCCGGCCGAAGATGAGATCTGGACGCCGGGTTACTGGAACTACACTCCGGCGGGTTATTACTGGGTGCCGGGGGCGTGGGTGCTTGCTCCGTATGTAGGCGCGTTGTGGACGCCGCCGTATTGGGCTTACGAAGGCCGGCGCTATCGCCTGCATCACGGCTACTGGGCTGTGCACATCGGATTCTACGGCGGAATTTACTACGGCTTCGGTTATGTGGGACGCGGCTATTACGGCGGCTTTTGGAAAGACCGGGTATTTCACTACAACCGTGCCGTGACGAACGTGAATGTGAACATCATTCACAACGTGTACACGTACAACATTCACGAAATAAACATTACGCGCATCAGTTATAACGGGGGCAACGGCGGTATTCAGGCGCGGCCGATTCCGGCTGAACTTGCCGTGCTGCGGGAACGCCGCGCGCCGCCGGTAGCAGCGCAGATCGAGCATATACGGCAAGCGGCCAGTAATCGCGCGCAATTTGTCGAAGCCAACCGCGGGCGCCCGGCGATTCTGGTGGCTCCACGCCCGCTGCCGACTGCTTATCATGCGCCTGCGCCGCCGCCACCGCCAATGCAACCACGAGGCGTGGTAGCGAATCGCGAGAATACTCCTGCTGCTGCGGGGCGGCCGGAGGGAAGGCCGGCGCCGGAGGGAAGGCCGGCGCCGGAAGCAAGACCGGCTGTAGAAGGAAGGCCCGGTGTAGAAGCAAGGCCGGAAGAACGCGCGGCGCCGAATGCGGCATTTACGCGTAATGGAGCAAGGCAGCAGCCTTTAGAAGAGCATCCGGCTGGTGGCCAGCCGGCGCACGGCAATCCAGCATTCACGCACAATGAAAGGCCAGCGCAACAGCCGGCGCCTATGGAGGCGCGGCCTATGCTGCAACCGCGGCCCGAGGCGCAGCCGCGAATGGAATCGCGGCCCGCTCAAGCACAACCCAGAGTCGAGAATCATACGATGCCACAACCGCCGCCAAGAGTGGAAAATCATCCCATGGCGCAGCCGCAACCACGAGTAGAGAATCACCCGCAACCGCAGCCGCGCATGGAAAACCGCCCGCAGCCACAGCCGCGAGTTGAAAATCATCCAATGCCGCAGACCCAGCCACGAATAGAGAATCACCCGCAACCGCAGCCGCGAGTGGACACGCGCACTCAACCGGAGCCACGGGTGGAAAACCGTCCTGCTCCGGTCGAGCCAAGGACGGAAGCGCGGCCGGCTTATGCTCAGCCGCGTCCTGAGGCGCAGCCGCGCGTGGAGAATCATCCGCAACCGCAACCGCGCGTGGAAGCGCGTCCGGAGCCGCCGCAGCCCAGAGTAGAAGCGCGGCCTGCACCAGAGTCACGGCCGCATGAAGAAGCGCGGCCTGCGCCACAATCGCGTGCGCCGGAATCGCGGCCGAACCCGAAAGACACGCACCATTAAGCTTCCACCTGGAGTTAGGTGCTATATCTTGCCGATTTTTAAGGCCGACCTGAAAAAAGTACCCGTTTACTTACTCGCGTAAATTGTGTAAAGTCCTTCGGAATCAGTCGCTTTTCCGTTTGGCAGTTACTTTGCACAAGGTAAATCGATATGAGAGTACTAGCCTCAATGTTGATGGCCGTTGTGCCTCTCGCGCTTCTGCCGGCCCGGGGGACGGCGCAGGAGCCGAACCCGACGCAATCCATGGACCGGCCAGTGAATCAGAACGGCCCGGTCCCGATTTTCAAGGTGCAGGTGGTCTCACGGTCGATACAGGCCGTCAGCTACCGCAACCATAGCGGCTGGACCAAGATCGATTTTCAGGGCACGTCTCTGGCGCCGCAGGCGACAGGGAGCGCCGATGTGAACAGCAGGCTCGGGCATATGGAGATCAAGCTCGATGTGAAGCACCTTCCGGCGGCGCGCACATTTGGGCCGCTGTTTCTTACTTACGTGCTTTGGGCCATTACTCCCGATGGCCACGCGGCTAACCTGGGCGAAGTCGTGGTCGATTCCGACGGTAACTTCAAGGGTGACGTCACCACGGAGCTGCAAGCTTTTGGATTGATTATCACGGCGGAACCTTACTTTGCCGTGCGGCAGCCGAGCGACGTAGTCGTTATGGAGAACGTTATTCGACCGGACACGATGGGTAAGTGGGAAGTCGTCAACGCGAAATATGAACTACTGCCGCGCGGCCAATACACTTATCAAGTACCGGCGGCGCAACTCCATCCAGTGGATTTGAATTCGAATAAGAAGAGCCCGCTCGAGCTGTATGAGGCGATCAATGCAGTACAGATCGCCAAATACGCTCGGGCTGATCAGTATGCGCAGGACACATATCAGGACGCTTCCCAGTTGCTGAAGCAAGCCGAAGATTACGAAGCGCGCAAACAGTGGAATCCGGCCATTATGACTGCAAAGGAGGCGGTACAGAAGGCGGAGGACGCGCGCGTCGTTTCCTTGCGAAAACAGCAGCAACTGGCTCTTGATCAGGAACGGCAGGAAGCTGCTGCGCGCCAGGCGGCTGCCCAGCAGGCAGCACAGCAGGCTGAAATGCAGGCGCAGCAGGCTGCTCAGCAGAGAGCGCAAGCCGAAGCGCAGGCTCGTTTAGAAGCAGAGCAACGTGCTCAGGCTGAAAAAGCCAAGGAAGAAGCGGATGCGGCGCGCGCGCAGGCTGCTTCGGAAGCCCAGAAGGCCCAGCAGGCGGCAGCCGAAGCCGACCGTCTGCGCATGCAGGCACAGGAACAGGAACGGCAGCTTCGCGAGCAGTTGCTGCAGCAGTTCAACGCTGTTCTGCCGACTCGAGAGACGCCGCGTGGATTAGTAGTCAACATGCAGGACGTTCTCTTCGATACGGGCAAGTACACGTTGAAGGAACCGGCAAAATTGGCGCTTGCGAAGATTGCCGGCATCGTGATCTCGCATCCCGGTTTGAACTTGCAAATTGAAGGCTACACGGATAGCACCGGTACGGCTGCTTTCAATCAGAAGCTTTCCGAGCAGCGCGCCAATGCGGTTCGCGATTTTCTGATGCAGCAGGGCGTCAACACCCAGAACATGACAGCAGTCGGATACGGCGAGAACTACCCGGTCGCTTCAAATGACACCGCTGCCGGACGGCAACTGAACCGGCGCGTCGAGCTGGTGGTTTCTGGCGAAATCATCGGCGTCAAAATCGGCACGCCTCCAGCGGCAAATCCCGGAACAGGGCAGACGCCTCCCGGACCGCCGCACCAATAACGAGCAGTCAAAGATACTGGCAGCCAGAGGCAGACGGTTCCAAGCCGTCTGCTTTTTTTTTGTGCGCCGAGGCTCTGCGAACCTGAATAGAAATGAAAACTTTCTCCATTGCCCTGATTCCGGGGGACGGCATCGGGCGTGAAGTGACGAGCGCAGCATTTGAGATCGCGCAAAAATCTGCCGGAAGCGACGATGGCGCGCTTGTAGCCGAAACTTTCGAATGGGGCAGCGATTATTTCCTTGCGTACGGGCGCATGATGCCGCCCGATGCGCTTGATCAACTGCGCAAACAGGATGCCATCCTGCTGGGCGCGGTGGGACATCCGAAAGTACCCGACCATATCACGCTGAATGGTCTGCTGTTGCCGATCCGGCGTGGTTTCGATCAGTATGCGAACGTGCGTCCGGCAGTGCTTTACGAAGGAGTGGAAGCGCCGCTGAAGAATTTTCGGGCCGGCGACATTGACCTGGTTGTGGTGCGGGAAAACACCGAAGGCGAGTACGCGCAAATCGGCGGATTCGCGCATGAAGGGCACGATGAGGAACTGGCGATTCAAACCGCTGTGTTTACCCGGCATGGAGTGGAGCGAATCATTCGATACGCATTTGAGCTGGCACGCAGGCGAGGGAAAAAGCGGCTGGTCACGTCCATCACGAAGTCGAATGCGCAGGGATTCAGCATGGTTTTGTGGGATCGAATTTTCCGGGAGGTGGCAGAACAATATTCAGATATCGGGACAGAGTCCCTTCTCGTCGATGCCGCGGCCATGAACTTTGTGCGGCGGCCGCACACGTTCGATGTGGTGGTGGCTTCGAATCTATTTGGCGATATTCTGAGCGATATTTCGGCCATCGTGACGGGCAGTATCGGGTTGGCAGCGAGCGCTAATCTCGACCCATCGCACAGATTCCCCTCGATGTTTGAGCCCGTCCACGGTTCCGCGCCCGACATTGCGGGCAAAGGCATTGCCAATCCGCTTGCGGCTATTTTTTCGGCGGCGATGATGCTGGATCATCTCGGGCTGGCGGGTGCGGCCCAGCGCATCGACACCGCGGTGCGCCGGGTGCTTGCCGAAGGCCGCGCGCGCACGCCGGATCTCGGTGGAAACAGCCGTACCGATGAAGTGGTGGAGGCGGTGCGCGCCGCGCTCTAAAAGGCCTCTTCTACCAGAAACTGCTCGAATTTGCCGTTGGGCAGGATGTAGATATTCAGGACGACGGAGTTGTTTTCAAAATGGGCGCGGTAAGTGAGGTGAGTCATTCCGCCGCGCTGTTGATCGCTTTGCCGGATGAGCACTTGCAGAGGGCCGAGGCGTGAGAGCGAGTTGCGGTAATCGCTCAGAGCAAGCTCTGTGAAATACGAGTTTGCGTTGTCTGTAAACAGCGAACGGTCGATTTCGCCGCGCTGTAATCCGACCAGGATTTTGCGGATCTGCTGCTCCTGTCTTTCGGTTTCCGAATTCGGCGGGTTCAACAAGATGGAGGCGACTTGCTGGCTCAATGGGCCGATCAGATTCACTCCATCTTCGTTGGAAAGAACGATCACGCCCGCTTTCTTAGCCGGAAAAATAGTGTTGCTTGCGAGGAAGCCCGACACCTCGCCGCTGTGTGAAATAGACGGCGTGCCGTTTGCTTCGCCGATGCTCAGGCCGAGGGCATAGTGCGTTGCTTTGCCGTCCTTCAGCTTCACTTCGCGCGTGAATTCGGCGTAAGAATCGGCCGAGAGAAATTTCTTCTCAAGGAAAGCAATGTCCCACCTGGCCAGATCTGAAGGCGTCATGCACAACTCTCCGGCAGCGAAATACCAGCCATTGGCCTCACGCTTCACAGGCCGTGGCGGGCCCAAGGCATAGCGCGTATAAGCGCTGGCATCGGCCGGGCTGTGGATCTCGCAATCGCCGGCAGAAGTCATCCCGAGCGGCTGAAAAAAGTTCTCTGTCAGGAAGGGCAGTAACTGCTGGCCCGAAACCTTTTCAAGTATTTCGCCTGCCAGTACGTAGTTCGTGTTGCTGTACTGCCATTTCGTGCCGGGATCGAAATTCAGCGGCTTCTTCGCCCAGCGATCCAGAATGGCTTGTGGCGTGGTGGGCTGGGTCCATTCGGGAATGAGATAGTCCTGCGGCGCGTAGTCCTCGTAACCGGACGTATGGGAGAGCAGTTCACGGATAGTTACTTCATTAGCGCGCGTGAGATCGGGAAAATACTTAGCGACTTTGTCATCGAGTGACAGCTTGCCTCTCTGCTGTTCGAGCAGCAGCGCAGCGGCAGTAAATTGCTTGCTGATGGAGCCCACGGCGTAGCGCGTGGAAGTATCGGCTTTGCGATGTTCCGCCAGATCCGCCTCGCCATAGGCCTTGGCCCAGAGCAGCTTCCCGTCCTTGATAACCGCAAGCGAGGCACTTGGCACACCAAAGGCAGCGATGGTTGCGGCAGCTTTCCGGTCCAGATCGGCGGTGAGGGTATCGTCCGCGGCTGCGGGCAGCCGGTTGGTTTCGGCAAAGATCGCCAGAATACAGATGAGAAAAGATATTCGCCGCATAGATGGAAAGCATCAGTATGCCAAATTCGCGGCTTAGGTATTCCGTGCAGGTATATGTAAGTCGTGTAACGCTGTCCAACTGGGCAAGGAGATTCCTCATTTATGAAGAAAATGCTTACTGCAGTACTTTTCGCCGCTATTTCGCTGCCTGTGATGGCGATGAGTTCGGCGCCGAATTCAGGCCAGAACACGATGACGAGCCAAACGGACACTTCCTCGACATCGTCAACAACGCACTCCAAGCGCAAGAGAAATCGCAAGAGCACCAGCGGGACGACCTCGACGTCTTCGACTACGACGTCGACCTCCAGCAGGTGAAGCGAAAGTGCTGTTTAAGAATTGCGGCGCACTAGCAGCACGGTGAAATCGTCTGCGAAGGAAGTAGCGTCGCACCAGGCACGTACCTCTTCGGCGAGCGCGTTGACCATTTCTGCGCAGGATTGACTCCTGTGCTGGATCAGGAAATCGGCCAGACCGCGCTCGCCGAATTCGCCGTATTGTTTGCTCATAGCTTCCGTCACGCCATCGCTGTAGAGCGCGAGGAGGTCGCCTGCGTCGAGGCGGTTTTCGAGCAGATCGTATTTTTCGGCGGGGAAAATTCCCATCACTAGTCCATTGCCGGTGAGCGTTTCTATCATGCCGCTGGAACGCAGGATGAGGGGATAGTTATGGCCGGCATTGCTGTACTGGAGGACTCCGGTCTTTGGATCGAGCACACCATAGAACAGCGTGATGAATTTGCCTGCGACTCCGTGTTCCGCGAGATTGCGGTTTAAGGCGGTGACGGCAGTGGCGGAATCCGGGCTGTTCTCCAGCAGCATTTGAACACGCGCCTGCAAGCTGGACATCATCAAAGCGGCTGGCAATCCTTTCCCTGAGACGTCGCCGACGACGAGTGCCACGCGGCCATCCTGGTAAGGAAGAAAATCGTAGTAATCGCCGCCGACGGTGCGGCATGGGATGTTGAAGCCGGCGAATTCGTAACCTTCATATTGCGGCGGTTGCGGGGGCAGCAGGCTGCGCTGAATCTCACTGGCCTGCTGGAGTTCCATTTCGAGCAGTTTGTCCGCCTGCTCTACGGCGGCCAGGCGCGCGTGTTCGATGCGGATGGCGGCAACGTTCGCCATTACAGTCAGCAGATCGAGGTCTTCCTGTGAAAACGGGCGCATAAAGGCACCGTTATCGACGTAAATAATCCCGATGACGCGGCTTCCGGTTTGCAGCGGGACGGCCATCATGCTGCGCACGCGCTGCATGACGATGCTTTTCTGCTGGCGCAATGCTTCGTCCAGTTGGGCATCGCTGATGACGAGCGAGCACTTTTCGCGCAACACCCGGTCACGCACGGCGGTGCTGAGCGAGAAACCCTCTCCCTCACTCGCGCGCACTTCCAGTTCACCGTCCTCGAGCGTGAGAATGCAGCCGCGCTTTGCTCCCGTGGCCGAGAGCGCGAGTTTCAGAATGGCGGGAAACAGTTCGGACAGAGGCGAGTGCCCGGCGAGTTCCTGTCCCGCCCGGATGAGCGCTTTGACAAAGCGGGCGTTGTGAAGCGTGGAGTCAGAGCGGGTATCGGGCTTCTCGGCTTTTCCGAGGACTTTGTCGAGGCTGGTGACGATGGTCGCCTCACGCGTCGATTTCTCTTCATGCTGGGCGACGAAGCGGATGACATTTTGCTTGCTGTCGCTTTCTTTCTCGCGGACCTCGATGGTGAGATGACCGGCGTA
>JAJPJN010000045.1 GCA_021324185.1 Terriglobia bacterium
GGGTGCGGCGATTTTCGGAGACCTTGGCCTTGGTCTCAGCAGACTTGGGGCCACAGGACTCTTGTGCATTGCGGCGGTTGGCCGCGATCTGTTTGGCGGTTGCCATAGGTTTATATTTCTCCGGGTGTGGGCGGCTTTGGATTTGCGCCACACGAGGGAATTATTGGGCGGGGGCGTGCCGGGTTCGGGGCAATACAGAAGTTAAGTTGCTGGGGTGAAAGGAAATATATCGCGGACTACTTTTGTGACTGGCTGAGGAAGATTACGATAGGCTCGTAGAAAATCATGAGATTTCCTCGCATTGTTTTTCTCGTTTTCGTTGTCTTCCGGCTTTCGGCGCAATCGACCGAATACGGACCGGAAAACGGCCATCTTGTCATTCAGGGCGGCGGCTCGGCGGAAGGAACCGGAATTTACGAGACCTTCGTCAACCTTGCAGGTGGCCGTGACGCAAAAATCATTATTGTTCCGACTGCGGGCGGCAATCGAAGCGCTGACGGCAAGCTGATCCTCTACGACGAAGAGAAAATTGTGGCCCCCTGGAAAAAACTGGGCCTCACCAACGTGCACATGCTGCACACGGCCGATCCGAAAGTTGCGAACACGGAAGCATTCGCCGCCACGCTGCGCGATGCCAGGGGTGTCTGGTTTAATGGCGGCCGCCAGTGGAATTGCGTCGATTCCTATGCGGGCACACTGACGCTACAGGAGTTCCGAAACGTACTCAGTCGCGGAGGTGTGATCGGCGGCAGTTCGGCTGGTGCGACAATTCAGGGCGACTATTTAGTCCGAGGCGCCGTGGCCGGTCCGAACATCGTGATGGCGCCCGAGCCGGAACATCAACACGGGTTTGCGTTTCTGCGACATTCCGCGATCGATCAGCACATCAATACGCGAAATCGCTGGGACGATCTCATCCCAGTCATCAAAAAGTACCCGGATCTGCTCGGCATCGGCTTGTCAGAAGGCACAGCCATTGTGGTAACCGGAGATCGTTTTGAGGTGATCGGGAAATGGAAAGTCGCCATCCACGACGACACCCGGCCTTATGAGCCGTGGGAGAAGCCCTATTATGTGCTTTCGCCAGGTGATGTGTACAACATGAAGACTCGCAAGGTAGAAAAATACGGCACCGGCGTGTTGGTTCCGGCGAAGATTAATGATTCGGTGAGCAAATAACCGCGCTAGTCCGAATTCGGGAGATGCCCGCTCAGTGGACGTGCGAAGTGATCTGCGGCGGTGGCGGGATGTTGCGGTCCTTAAACCACTGAATGCTGTCGTTTGATGCGGGTTTCGAGCGGATATCACGCCGGTCCGGGATGAAGATCTGGAGCCCGGAATCAGGGGTCATGCGCGTATAGCCGTTCACGAATTGATCGCGATAGCTACTCAAATCGAGATCAAACCATGGATTGCTGGAAATATCGATGATGATGATATTCACCGGATGCATGGTGAGATTGCCGAAATCGATTGTGCCGCCTTTCATGCTGAAAAAATTGCGCCACAGTTCTACGCGCTCCACATCCTGAGCCGCATTGCCAAAATCCGCTTCTATATCGGGGCTGTCCACCCATACACGCGTGAGGTGACCGCGGATGTGAGGCGGCGGCAGCAGCTTTTGCGTATCCAATACCAGATCATTTCCTTCGATGTGCACGCCATCTATCTTGCTCTTGATGAGATCCGCAGCAGAGATATGGAACAAACCCAGCAGGCCTTTCGCGGGTATTTTGAGGACGTCTATCTTGGCAATATGGACGCGTACCTGATCGTCCGGAAGGGCGGCTACCGATGCAATGACCTGGACCGGCAGTGGAATTATTTTGTGAAGAACTCCCGTTAATTTGAGGTTAGGGCCATCCGCCAGCAGCGTGACGTTCTTGAGTGGCGAGCCGGCCAGCCCGCTATTGATATAGTGCCCGATATCGCCGATGTTGATTCGAATGACACCGGTTTGGATGTCGAGGGCGAAAGAATCCGGATGATCGAACGAAGGATTTGTATTGGGTCGAGTGCGCGCCAGATATCCGTCGAGCCACCTCACATAAATCCGGAAGTCGGGCCCTTTTCGTAGTAACAGATTATGAGCGTGAATGCTGGTAGCGGATCTGTCCGGGTGAGAAACCAGGGCTGGGGCAGGCGGAGTTTCGCTTGCCACCGATGCCGGCGCCTGATTCGGCGCCAGATGGCGGCTGCTCCAAAGCCATAAAACCAGAGCTATTACGAGCAGCGCGAATAACGAAAGCAGCAGCAGATTGCGACGATAGGTCATCCGTTTGTTAGAGCCAGCCAGCCGTGTCAAACAATCACAGCATCTGGATTGAGCCTGTTTACGGCTGAGACTGCCGGTACAGCGCTTCCTTCAGCGCTTGTATTGTGGCAGGCGAACCCGTGAAGGCCTTCATCGGATCGCCGCGGTATTCGGCAATTTTGTGCCAAAGCGCATTGGCTGCAACAGAATTGATGGCCATGCCGGCCAGATAGGAAAGGCGCAGATTGGCGTCGGTGTTGATTTCGGCGCCATCGCTCCAACGGCCCACGCCGGCATTTTCGCCTGCATAAGTGCTGAACAGATCGAGCGCTGAGCTCATTCCGATATCGCGCAGCGATGCCAGTACACCGGCGTAGCCGGGGCGTGCAAGCCGCTGCTCAATCTGGTCCACATTGAGACGCGATGGTTCGGTCCTGGCCATGAAAACCATATCGTAGCCTTCGCCGTTGCGTGTGTTTGACCAGAGGGTCGCATTGGGAAAGGCGGCAAAAAATGTGGCTAACTCGCTGCGAATCGTGGGTTCGTCGGTTTCATAAAGAGGCACATAGAGCGAGAACATGCCGCCCGGATTCAGACGTTGCTTGACGGCTTCAAAGTACTCGCGCGTGTATAAAGCGGCCGTGCCTTTTGCGAAGACATCCAGCGGGTCGGAGGCGATGATGTCGAACTTATCGCGCGTTGTGAGCAAGTAATGGCGAGCGTCGTCATAAACAATGCGGGTGCGCGGGTCATGATAGACGTCGTAGTTAGCCTGGGCAAAAAAGCGCGCCGAGCCGGGCGGTATGACAGGTTCAATCTCGCAGATGGTGATTCGCTCAATGCCGGGATAGCGCGTAAAAGATCCGGCGGTTACCCCGGCCCCGAAGCCGATGCCCAAAACGGACTTCGGATTCGGATGTGCCAGGCCGGGCAGATGCGCCACCATACGCTGAAGGCGCATATCGTACTGTTCCGTTGTGGCCTCCACATGGCCGTTGACACTGATGTAAGTAAGATCGTTGCCGGACCAGCGCATAATCACCACCGACGAGTTGCGGCCTTCGGCCATATATACAGGCTCACTGAAGGGCCGTAAGTAGGCGCTCCGCCCAAAGGCGATAGCCTCCGGTGGAAAGCGTGGGACGGAGTAGGTCAACCATACGGTGGCGAAAGAAGCGAGAGTAAGCGCCGTTGTTGTCCATTTCTTCCCGGATGCTTTCAGCGGCTTGACAGCCAGCAGCACCAAAAAGGCCGACAGGCCTGCAAGGACCAATAAAACGCGCTGTGATTGCTGGGTTCCGATCCACGGAATCAACACGAGGCTGACGGCCAGAGCGCCGGCGATACTGCCCGCAGTGTTTGCGGCGTAAATCCCGCCCGCCACGCGCGCCGGATCGTCCTTTGGCGATCGCACGGCCGCGGCACATGCCAGAGGGAAACTCGCACCCCAGGCAAGCGCAGCCGGGAAAATGGCCCACACGGCAAAGACAAGATCGAGCAGAAACATGTGCGGAACCGATGCATTCACCAGCTTTCCGCATGCTGCCGGCAAGTGTAAACAGATGACAATGGCCGCCCAGGCTATTCCCGCAGCAACAAGAACCTGGCACCAGCCGAGGGCAGAATCGGTTTTGGTTTTTCGAATAAACCACGACGAGATCGCTGCACCAATGGCAAGACCGGCCAGAAACACCGCAAGAATCACCGAGAATGCGTAGACCGTCGCCATAAACAAGATGCTTAAAAGACGTGTCCATACGACTTCAGCGCCCAGTGCGCATGCGCCCGAAAGGGCCGCCACGGCATAGATAATCCAAAGCGGTGCATTAGCACGTGGGAGTTGGAGATCCTGCCCCGATCCGGCACTTACTTCGGTCTCACGGGAATTTTTGGAGAGCGCCCAAGCAGATACTGCAACCAGTAAGTTGATGGCTGCCGCGGCGTAGGTCGTCTCCGCCATGTTATACACGCGCAGGAAGTAAAAGCCGGCCAACAAGCAGCCGGTGACCGCGCCCGCCGTGTTACTGCCATAGAGCAGCGCCCAACGTGAAACGCCAGCTTGCGAAAGCGGGATGCCGCGCACCAGGACGGGAAGGGAGGCCCCCATCAAAATAGTGGAGGGGAGCATAGCGAGCGCGGCCACGCAGCCGCGAAGCAACATGCCGGGAAGACCATGCTCGGCCCCGGTGAGGTACAGGCGGGAGATGCCCGGCATAGCTGCCGTAACTATCACACCGAATAAGCCAATACCAGCTTCCAGGGTTGCGAAGATCCGGAATGCATGCAGCCGGTAGGTTGTGAGGCGCGGCACAATCAAGCTGCCGATTGCGAGCCCGCCCATAAACGTGGCGAGTAAGATGCCAAGCGACACGGCAGTAGACCCGATCGCGAGCTGCAGTTCCTGATACCACGTCACCTCATAGATCAGCGCGGCGCAGCCACTTCCGGCAAGCAGCAAAAGGAGTAATACAAACGTTTTGGTGCGGTGCGTCAAAGTGAATCCGACCGAGGATAGCACGCCCCCAACCGCGCAGATCCGTCAGAGGACTGTACAATGCGCTTCAGAAATCCCCTTCCAAAACCTATGCCGAAATTCCGAGCGAAATCCCGCAGGCAGTTCCTTTCCGGCGCATCCGCTGCCGTAGCCGCTGCAGTTGCGCTTCCCACAAATGCGATGCAGACTCCCGCGGGCGCACCCCCGGGAACGCCGCCTGCATTCGGCACGGCACCGCCCGCGGGACCGGAAGTATCAGCCGCTACTTTTGCACAAGCTGAAAAGCTGGTTCAGGTACAAATGACCCCGCGCGAGCGCGCGGAAGCGGCGGGAAGCTGGCGCGTATCGATGGCGCCGCTGCTTGAACGGCGAACCGGCCCGCGCAAGGTGGAACTAGAAGCCACGCTTGCCCCCTATTCGCGATCGGATCCGTCAGAATTTTATTCCAAAACCGGTCCCGACCGCAACCGGTTTATACGCAGCCGGCCCGAGCCGCAGGGTTTGCCGGCGAATGAAGAAGACATCGCTTTTGCGCCTGTTACGCAGTTATCCCGCTGGATCGAAGAGCGCAAGCTGAAATCGCAGCATCTGACTGAGATCTATCTCAACCGGCTGCAGAAGTTTAATCCCAAGCTGCGTTGCGCGATTACCCTTACCCGCGAGCTGGCGCTGGCGCAAGCGCGGCGCGCAGACGAGGAGATTGCGGCGGGTCATTATCGCGGCCCGCTGCACGGAATTCCGTGGGGCGCGAAAGATCTTCTGGATACCGCCGGCATTCCCACCACCTACGGGGCCGAGCCGTTTCGCAACCGCATCCCGCGCCAGAATGCCACCGTGGTGAACCGGTTGAATGATGCCGGCGCGGTGCTGGTGGCCAAGCTGAGCCTGGGCGCTCTTGCGCTTAACGACATCTGGTTCGGAGGGCAGACCATGAATCCCTGGCTGCTCGAAGAAGGTTCTTCCGGTTCCAGCGCCGGGCCCGGAGCCGCAACGGCCGCAGGCTTAGCCGGCTTTGCAATCGGCAGCGAAACGGGCGGCAGCATCGTCGGGCCAAGCATGCGCTGCGGGGTTACCGGTCTGCGTCCGACATTCGGACGCGTCGCTCGCACAGGCGCGATGACGCTCTGCTGGTCACTCGATAAACTCGGCCCCATGGCGCGCAGCGTGGAGGACACGATGCTGGTTCTCGCTGCCATGACAGGTCCGGATGCCGGCGACGCTTCGAGCGTGCCGAGCAAGCTCGACTATGATGCCAGCGAAAGCATTCAAGGCTTGCGCGTGGGGTACTTTCCAGGATGGATGAAAGAGAGCCCGGCAACGGAGGTGGACCGTGCCGCTCTCGCGACAGTTCGTAAAGTTGGCATGCGACCTGTGGAGGTATCGATCCCCGACTGGCCCTATGACTCACTCGAATTGATTCTCTTTGCCGAAGCCGCGGCGGCTTTCGAAGATCTCGCGTTGACTCACCGGCTCGATCAACTCAAGATGCAAGTGCCTGATGCCTGGCCGAACATTTTCCGGCAATCGCGTTTTCTATCCGCTGTTGATTTCGTTCAGGCCGACCGTTTACGGCGCAAGGTGGCGCTCGAAATGGCCCGAGTGTTTTCAGAAGTCGATCTGCTGCTGGCGCCTTCGTTGCGGGACGAAATGCTGACCATTACGAACTTCACGGGTCATCCGTCGCTCACGCTGCGGGCCGGCTTCATAGAAGTGAGCCAGGCGCGAAGCGATTGGGCGCCCGATCCCAAGCATCCATTACCCACTTTCAATCCGCCGCGCCGCGTCCCTCATGGCGTGACCTTGATCGGACGCCTGTTCGAAGAAGGCACGCTGGGCCGGGCTGGTCTGGCGCTTGAGCGCAGCTTTGGTGTGGCCGCCGAACGCCCGCCTGGCTTTTAGACACGAGCATAAAGGGCCAAGGGCGTTCAAACCGGAACTGTGAAATGAAATCGGGATCCTTCCCCGACTTTAGATTCCACCCAAATCTGCCCGTGATTGCGCTCAATAATGCGGCGGCAGAGAGATAATCCGATGCCTGTGCCTGAATAAGCGCCGCTGCCGTGGAGGCGTTTGAATAACCCGAAAATATGCTCCCGGTACTGCTCCTCTATGCCGATGCCGTTATCGGCAACAATAAAATGCGCAACGCCATCCTCCACTCGAGCAGAGACGTGTACGACCGGCGGCACCTGCGGGCGCCGGTATTTCAATGCGTTGCCGATGAGGTTTTGAAAGACCTGTTCGAGCCGGGTGCGTTGGATTTTGACACTCGGTAACGGATCAAACGTGACTGTACCCTCAGTCTCCTTGATGGAGGCCGACAGATTCCGGATAGCTGTTTTGAGGCATGCAGTGGCTTCGGTCCGTTGCGTTACCCGTGTTGATCTGCCCGCTTGCGTGTAAGCGAAGAGATCCTGGATGAGAGTTTCCATCCTGGACGCGCAGCCTGCGAGAAGTTGCAGAGTGTCCAACGCCTGACCATCCAGAGAGGCCGCGTACTTCTTTGCCAGCCAGTCGCTAAATAGCCTAATGGTTCGCGCAGGTTCCTGAAGATCGTGCGTGGTTGCATAAGCAAACTCTTCGAGGTCCTGGTTCGCACGCAAGAGCGCTTCCTCAGCGCGCTTGCGCTCCGTGATATCACTTGCCGCTCCGAACCATTCCTGAATCTCGCCGTTGGCGTCACATATGGGTATCGCGCGGGAAAAGGTCCAACCCACCGTTCCATCCACGCGTATGACGCGATGCTCCAACTCAAACACGCTCTTCGTTTCGATGGCGCGTTGGATGGCTGCCATTACAAAAGGCCGGTCTTCCGGAAGAATATATTTTTCAATCCAGCCTTTGGTCGCCTCTGTTGTATCGGCGATGAAGTATTTGCCCCATAGGTGGCGCATCTCGCTCCAATCGGGGCTCATCTGGTAAACGACGTCCGAACTGGCTAAGACAAAAGCCCGGAATCGTTCTTCTGAGCGGATGATTTCACCCGATAGCGGAACTTCTTTCATTGCAGGAGGTCCGGCGGAAAAAGTTCTCTACAAGAAGGCAGCTTAGCATCAGCGCTTGCCGCTCCCAGTTACGCTTTCCGGGCATCGGGGTTAGTCAGAACCGGAAGCTCTTTGGAAAAAACGACGGAGGTTTTGGTTCGTGAATATCCTTCGCGAAGATAAAACCGGTGAGCTGATTCCCGGGTAATCCGCGAGCGAACGACTACCTGCGTAATACCTCGCTCCCGAATCCAGCTCTCCGCTTTCGCCAGGAGAATTCGGCCGACGCCTTGGCTGCGATATGCACCGGACACCACAAACCCGCCAATCTCACCGTACGGCTCACCCTGAAGGTGGTGCACAACGCCTACATCAATCCACCCGATCACTACCGGGCCCGCGCAGGCAACGTAGACGACATGGTCCGGCAAGTCCTGCACCGTGCGGATTCGCTTCTGCATTGCATCCACGGAAACCGGATATCCCAGTTCTCCGGAGAGCTGCGCGGCTGCTTCCGCATCATCAATTGCAATCTCTCGAACCAGCAAGCTTTCCGGAGACGTGCTCCGAGTCTGATCTTGTGGCATCACTCATCTCCTGGATCGCGCCGCCAGACATTCCTGCACTTTCGCTTTGACAGTCCTGCGGTCGAGCCCCAGCCGTTGCGCCGCACTCTCATAGCTGCCGGTCTGATGGTAAACAAGCGCCGCGTAATACGCAATCACCTCTGAAGCTTTTAATTGTCCCTTGCGAAAACCATCAAAAAAGCCGTCTCCTGCTTCAGCTTCCGCGGCCTGCCTTACGGGGCGGTACGAGCGCCGGATTACGATGTTCCTGACGCACTGTTCCAATTCGCGGTAATTGCCGGGCCAGCTATAGTTTTTTGGCAGGTGTTGGCTGATCCAGGATTCCACTTCCGGCATCGTTTTATCCGCCTCATCGCCTACCGCACGCCGCGTCATGTAAAACAATAGCTCCTTGAACACGTCGGGCGAACCGGCGATCTGTTCTGCCAGCGAAGGCGTTTCGATTAAGTCAGCACAGAGGCGGTAGTAGAGATCTTCGCGGAAGCGGTGCTCGTGAATTTCGGTGGATAAATCACGATTTGTTGCGGCAATCAGCTTGCCATGAAACTCCCGCTGCGCCGTGTCGCCGACCGGGGAAAATTTGCGGGTCTCAATCACCCGCAACAACTTGACCTGAATGGCAAGATCCATCTCGCCTAATTCATCGAGAAAGACCGATCCGAGCCGGGGACATGTTTCCAACCATCCTTTGCGATCCGAAACTGCCCCGGTGAATGCGCCGCGACGATGTCCGAACAACTCGGATTCGATCAAAGCCGGGGACAGCGCGGCAATATTAATCGGTAAAAAGATCTCATTGCGTTCCTCTGTGAACTCGAGCCGCTCGACATCGAAGGGCACGTAGCGCGAGCCCGCAATGGCTCTTGCCACCAGTTCCTTGCCGGTGCCCGATGGACCCGTGATGAGCGTTGGGAATTCGCGCATTTTGGCATACATCGTGCGCCGGTAGCGGCGCATGTCATGTGTGAAGATGGATTCCCAAATGCTGGCGCGCAGCCGCGCGGCGGGAATCGAGCTGCCGATAATGTTGTCGAAAATGAAACCGAAGGCTCGTTGAATCTGGCGAAAGCACGCGAACACGTGCGCCGTCTGCTGCAGGGTGTCGAAAGATTTCCCGGGAACATCGAAGAAGAAGTGACAATCCGCGGCAAAATCGCGATAGAACTTACACTTGCTGCCAGCGCCGAGGAATTGCGGATAATAACGCAGATACAGCAGATGCTGAACGCATTCTTCATATATCGCCAGATCTTCCGGGCTGATACCGGCTGCGGCATGGAGTCGCGATCGAATGCTATTTAGCAGCGGCTCCAGCCTGGAATGAATGCGCAAGACGTTTGGCCGCGGCAGATCGGGCGCTGCTACCGAAGCACTCCAAACCGGTTCACCGGGCACGAAGTCGCGCCCAAGCGCTGCCTTCTCATACTCCACGCGTTCCGGCAGAAAATGATTGCAATATGCCAGCCTGGCGACCTCCTGCAGAAAGTGCCGTTCGGGCGGCTTGAACAGAGGCATGCAGAAATTGTACGGGAGTGTACCTCACATGTCCAAGCGCCCCCGCCGGAACGCCATTTCGCCGGAGCTAAATACTGATATTGCTAGTAAATCGGCTATGGCCGGAGAGGTGCTTCTAAGACCAGCATGAACGGCAACAATCACGAAACGCGCAGCGGTAACTACAAGCGCCTGCTTTCGAGCTTCGGATTTGAGGCGTTTCTCTGGACGCAGTTTCTGGGCGCGTTTAACGACAACGTTTACAAAATGATGGTTTCGATGCTGGCGGTCGATATCGCGGCCAACCAGCAGCTAGGGGCGCGCTATCTCTCCATCTCGCTGGCGGTTTTTGTTTTGCCCTATCTTTTGTTCGCCGGGTGGGCGGGCCAGCTTGCCGACCGGTACAGCAAGACGCGCGTTCTGCAGGTAACCAAAGCTCTCGAGATATTCACGATGGTGCTCGGGCTGGCTGCGCTTTTGCTGAATCGCGTCGAGTTGTTGCTGGGCGTCTTGTTCCTGCTGGCTACGCAAGCGAATTTTTTCAGCCCGGCGAAATACGGCATTCTGCCCGAGATCACGACCGAAGCGGAAATCACCTCGGCAAACGGGCTGGTCGAATTCACCACGCTGGCCGCCATCGTATTGGGCACCGGCTTCGGCGGATTTTTGATTCATCTCTGGAAACATAACGCCTGGAACCTGGGAGGCACGCTTCTAGCGATCGCCGTTGCTGGAACAGTGTGCAGCCTCAAGATTCCGCGCGTGCCCGCGTCCGGCGCCCGGGAAGCATTTCGCTGGAATCCGTTTCATGAGGTCTGGCTGGGATTCGGCCGCTTGCGCCAAAGCCGCGCATTGGCCCTGGCCATTACCGGGCTGTCCTATTTCTGGTTCATTGGCGCGTTGTTTCAGGCCGTCATTCTATTGATCGGGAAGGAAACCCTGCATGCGAGCGATCTGCAACTGGACGGGCTGGTCAGTTTTCTGGCATTAGGCATCGGGGTGGGCAGCATCGCCGCGGGCTGGCTCTCGCGGACACACATCGAACTGGGGCTAGTACCGATCGGCTCGCTGCTGTTGGGCGCGTTTTCTCTCCTGCTGGGCTTTGCGCGCTCTTTCGATTGGACGCTCGTCTGGCTTGTAGCCGCGGGATTCGCAGGCGGCTTATTTTTCGTGCCGTTAAACGCCTTTTTGCAGGAGCGCTCCGGCGAGCAGGAGAAGGGCCGCATGCTGGCGGTAAACAATTTCGTGAATACCATCGGAATGCTCCTCGCCGCTGGTCTCTTATCGCTTCTGCACGACGTATTGCACTGGTCCGCGAGTACGATTCTGTCTGCGCTCGGTATTCTGACTTTGGCCGCAACGGTGTATGTTGTGGCCGTGCTACCGGCAAATCTGCTGCGCCTGATGCTCTTTGGGGCCAGCCGCCTGTTGTTCCGCATCCGGGTCGCCGGCGCGGAAAATATTCCGGCGGCGGGGCCGGCCATCATCATCTCCAATCACGTTTCGTACGTTGATGCGGTGCTCATCGGCGGCTGCACACATCGCTTTATCCGCTTCTTAATGTGGAAGCCGATCTTCGAGCTGCGGTTTGGCCGGCCTTTCTTCTGCTTGCTCGAAGCGATCCCGATCGATACCGCGTCACCGAAAGAATCTTTACGCGCGCTGCGCAGAGCGGCGGATGAACTCAAAGCCGGCGAACTCGTCTGCATCTTTCCGGAAGGCGGGCTTACGCGAACAGGCCATGTGCAAGCCTTCCAGCGTGGAATCGAACGCCTGGCGAATTACGCACCCGGCACTCCGATTGTTCCCGTCTATCTCGACGGGCTTTGGCGCCATCCGCTCAGCGCCGTTGGATCACGGCGTTTACGCGATTGGTTGCGCGCGTGGCGCAACGAGGTCACGATACTTATCGGCTCTCCGATTACCACCCCGCAATCCGCGTTCGAATTGCGCAATCGCATTCTTGAATTGGGGGCAGATGCCGCTGAATATCGCAAGAAGCCGGATGCCACACTGCCGCACGCGCTGATTCGTTCCGCGCGGCGGAAATGGTCACAACCTGCAATTGCCGATTCGACTAAAAAACAGTTGAACTACGGCGAGACCTTGACTGCTGCTTTGCTGATTCGTGACTGGCTGAACCGGAATCATCCGAATGAGCGGCACATCGGATTGCTTCTGCCTTCGTCGGTGGGCGGCGCGCTGGCCAATATGGGCGTGACGCTTGCAGGCCGCGCAGCCGTGAACTTCAACTTTACGGCGGGCGAAGCGAATTGCCGTTCAGCACTCGAACAATGCGGCATCCGCACCGTACTGACCTCGCGCGCATTCCTTCAGAAAGCCGGTCTGTTCACGTGGCCCGAGATGGTGTATCTCGAAGATCTGCTGCCGCGCTTCAGTAAGACGCAGAAGCTGCGCGCGCTTTTTACAGCGCGGTTCGCGCCAACCAGCAAGCTCGCCGGCCACATCCGCCCGGATGATGCCGCCACCGTTCTTTTTTCCAGCGGCAGCACCGGCGTGCCGAAGGGCATTGAGCTGACCCACTGGAATATTCTGACCAACATCGAGATGGCGGGATCGGTATTCCCGCGACAAGGCGACCACTGCATGCTCGGCGTGCTTCCGTTCTTTCACTCGTTCGGCTACACGTTTGCGCTTTGGTTTCCTATCGTGCAGGCGTTTCGCGCCGCATTTCATCCGAACCCAACCGAGGCCAAAGCGGTAGGCGATCTCGCGCAGCAGCAGCGAGCGACTTATTTCCTATCTACCCCAACGTTCTGCACACAGTACATTCGCAAGTGCACTCCAGAGCAGTTCGCAACGCTTCGCTACATCCTCGTGGGCGCGGAAAAGCTGCGCGAATCCACCGCCAAAGATTTCAAAGAAAAATTCGGGGTGGATCTTCTGGCGGGCTATGGCGCTACAGAACTCGGCCCATGCGTATCGGTGAATACTCCTGAATTGCGGGGCAACGGTGGGCAACCTGGTATTCGCGCGGGAAGCACCGGCCGCCCGCTGCCAAATATTGCGTTGCGCATCGTTCATCCGGAGACGTTTGAACCTCTGCCCGGCGGCGAACAAGGGATGCTGCTGGTAAAGAGCCCGAGCCGGATGCGGGGTTATTACGGCAGTCCGCAGAAAACGGCTGACGTTCTGCACGATGGCTTTTATATTACGGGCGATCTCGCCAGCATGGATGAAGACGGCTTTCTGTTTATCAAAGATCGCCTGGCCCGCTTCAGCAAAATCGGCGGCGAGATGGTTCCTCATCTCCGCATCGAAGAGGCTGCGTGCGCGGCGCTAAAGGACGGCGCTTGCTTCGTGACTGGCATTGCCGACGAGCGCCGCGGCGAACGTCTCGTTATGCTCTATACTTCGGAAAATATCTCGCCAGCAGAAATTATTCAACAACTAAATGAGGCCGGCCTGCCGCAGCTCTGGATACCAAAGCGCGACAACATCCATCGGATCGAAGCGATTCCCATGCTTGGAACCGGCAAAGTGGATTTGGGTAGAGCCCGAATGCTGGCGATGGAAAAGGCGAGTCTGTTAACGGCTTCCTAACGTTCCGCCACCAGCATAATCTCGTAGGCAAATAAGCCCGGCGCCACGGCCGTCAGCCCGCGCAAGAGCCAGTTGGCCACGCGCAGTAGTTTGCTGTCGGGCCGAAGAGCGATGATCCGCTCGAGCGGCATGATTGTGTTGCGGCGCGCCGTGACACGGAATCCGTTCTTTTCTAAAAGCTGCCGCGCGGTTCTGGCAGTGAAGAAGCGCAGATGTGACCAGTCCAGGATGCCGCGGTCGCTGTAGCGGAACGCGCCGAACAGAACCATCAGCCGCACCGTTACATTGACGGCGTTGGGAACCGAAACAATCATCTTGCCGCGCGGGCCCAACACTTTCCTGCAATCTTCGAGCAGCCTTGCGGGATCGCGGAGGTGCTCTAAGATATCGAACACAAGAATACGATCGAATTGACCAGACGTCCTGGCCGCATCACCCAAGCCGTGCTCCAGATCGGCTTGTACGACGTTTGCGTATCCGGCGCTGAGCGGCACTTGCGGATTGGGATCCACGCCTACAACCTGATTGCCGGCACGCACCAGCTCCGTCCCGAAAGATCCATCTCCACACCCGATTTCGAGGACGCGCTGGTCTGTTCCAATCAGCTTCGCTGCAAAATAATGGCAGGAAAACAGGCTACGCTTGATGGCATACGGAACGAAATATTCTTCGTATTCGGGATAGCTGCGAACCGATCTGGCGGTCGCATGATAGCGATTCACGGCGCGCACAATCGCCTTGGCGTATTTGAGCCCGTTGACGTAGCAGATCTCGTCTCCGTAGAACGTCGGAATGGGAACTTCTTTAATCCGGAAATTCTGGTGATGAAGCTTGATGATGATTTCCGTATCGAAGTGGAAATCGTCTGTCATCTTGTCGAGCTTGATCTGAGACAGCGCGTGCAAGTTATAGGCCCGGTAGCCGCTGTGGAACTCTGTCAAATTGAGCCCGAGCGCCCGGTTTTCAAATGCGGTCAGTACGCGATTTCCGATGTACTTGTAGAGCGGCATGCCGCCCTTTAGCGGACCGCCGAAATCCTTCATCATGCGCGAGCCGAATACGGCATCGGCTTCTCCACGCACCAGCGGGGCATACATGTGCGACAGCAGCTCCGGAGCATATTGCCCGTCTCCGTGCAGCAGCACAACAATATCGAAGCCCTGCTCAATGAAATACTTATAGCCCGCTTTCTGATTGCCGCCGTAACCAAGATTTTTTCGATGCTTCAGAACCCGCAGCTTGGGCAGGTTCGTCATTGCCTGGATACCCACGGCCAGTTCATACGTAGCATCCTGGCTCGCATCGTCGAACACGACGACTTGTTCCACGTTCTTCCACACTTCGGGCGTGATGCGCTTCAGAACCTTACTCAACGTGGTCAGCGCGTTATAAGCAACGATGAAAATCCCGATGCGCTTGCCGCGGTTGCTGGCACGCTCGGGCGATTCTTCCAGCGCGCTCTGCTGGAACTGCGGCAATGGCTCGAATGGCAGCTCGAGAGGCTGCCGGTCCAGGTGAACGCCGGGAATAACGGGGGTACTCAAAGGAGCCTCTGTAGCAATTTTGACGTACTGAAGGAAAAAGCGCTACTGCGTGAAACAGCTACTCCGGATGAACATCTCTTCAGCTAAGACTGGAGTAAATCAGCGCCGCCGTTAATGCAATCATCACGATGGCCGTTGACCATGCAATCCAGTTCTGCCAGCCTTTATTTCTGTAGCTGCCCATCAGGCGCGTGCGATTGACGAGTAACAGCATGTAAACCAACACGAAGGGCAGTAGGATTCCGTTGGCCACCTGCGAGAGCAGAATGAACTTCAATAACGGGAGCTGCGGAATCAAAACGATGCCTGCGCCACCGCCGATCAGCAACGTATAAAGCCAGTAAAAAACCGGCGCTTCGGAAAAGCGCTTGTCGACTCCGGATTCAAAGCCAAGGCCTTCGCAGATGTTGTAAGAAGTCGCAAGCGGAAGAATTGCCGCCGATAGCAGGGAGGCGTTGATCAATCCCACAGCGAAAAGCAGCGATGCGAATTTTCCGGCAAACGGGCGCAGCGCAATTGCCGCTTGCGCGACGTCTGTAATCTCGGGGTGGTTGGAGTGATAAATGGTCGCGCCGCACGCCACCACAATAAAGAACGCAATGACATCCGTGACAATGCATCCGGTAATCACATCCAGCCGGCACAGGCCGTAATGCCGTGTATCCACGCCTTTTTCCACCACAGCCGCTTGTAAATAAAACTGCATCCAAGGGGTGATGGTTGTCCCGATCAATCCGACAATCATCACCAGATAAGCCGGATCGGCCGATAACGTGGGAATAAACGTCTGCTTTAACGCCTCATTCCAATTCGGTTTTGCGAACAAGGCTGAGACCGGATACGCGAAATAGATCAAAGATGCGAGAACAAGAATTCTCTCGACGGGTTTGTATCTGCCGCGCACAATCAACGTCCACACCAGCACCGCTCCAATCGGCACGACGATGTATTTGGAAACCCCAAAGATGCCCATTCCTGAAGCAAGACCGGCAAACTCCGCAACGATGTTTCCGAAGTCCGCCATGCCGAGCACCAGCATCGTGAAAAATGCCGCACGCAGGCCGAACTCCTCGCGAATCAGATCGGACAATCCCTTGCCGGTGACTGCACCCATACGCGCCGCCATCTCCTGCACTACAATCAGGGCGATTGTGGTGGGCACAAGCGTCCACAACAGCTTGTAACCGAATTGTGCGCCGGCCTGCGAGTAAGTCAGGATGCCGCCGGGATCGTTATCTACATTTGCCGTGATGAATCCAGGCCCGAGAACAGCCATAAACGCAAACAGGCGCGTGCTGATCAGGGCAAGCAGGGGCCTCCTGCGTACGGCGCGTGGAATCATCGTTTGGAGAGTCTAATTACCCGGCCCGGTTTTAGCGCCGGACGGAAGCTTCTTTGAGTATTGTGTTAACCAGTCAAGAACAGTTGCGTACCAAAACTGGCTGTTCTGCGGTTTGAGAATCCAATGCCCTTCATCGGGAAACAGTACTAACTTAGACGGGATCTTTTGTTCCTGCAGCGCAGTGAAGAGCTGTTGCGATTGCCCCAGCGGCACGCGGTAGTCGATCTCTCCCTGTGTCACCAGCGTCGGCGTTTTGAAATTTTTCACATACGAACTTGGTGACCATTTCTCATACAGCTCCGGGTTTTCCCACGGAAAGCCCTGGAACTCCCATTTCACAAACCACAACTCGTCGGTAGTGCCGGCTTCGCTGCGCAGATCGAACACGCCCGCATGCGAAACGAGCGCCTTAAATCGATCGGTGTGGCCGAGAATCCAATCGATCATGTAGGCGCCATAGGACGCGCCGGCGGCCAGCATTCGATCTTTGTCGATATAGGGCAAGTTGGCAACACCGTCGACGGTGGCCATGAGATCGTCGTAAGGACGCCCGCCCCAGTCGCCATTCACGGCATCCGTAAATGCTTGTCCATACCCGATAGATCCGGCCGGATTCGGCAGTACCACCACGAATCCCGCCGCGGCAAAAACCTGCGCGTTCCAACGGTAGCTCCAGGATTGACCCCAATCGCCCTCCGGGCCGCCATGAATCGCAAACAGGACCGGATATTTGACGCCGGAATTGAAATCGGGTGGCTTGACGATATAGCTGTCCACCTTCGCTCCGTCTGAACCATCCAGAGTTATCTTTTCGAAAGGCGTGAGTTGATATTGGTCCAGTAGCGCGTCGTTAAGGCGCGTCAGCGGCACAGCCGCGCCGCCTTTCGAGAGTGCCTTATTAATTTCCGGCGGCTTCGATCCGCTTTGCTCGATATAGATCATGGCGTGATCGTCAGGGGTAAATTGCATCGATGAGATCGATGTGGGGCCTTGTGCAACAGTGCGAATCGCGCCGCCCGTCACCGGGATCATCAGCAGCGGATTTGTACCATGATCGTCCACGGTGAAGAAAATGCGCTTTGAATCCTGTGACCAGGTGTAGGATTCCACCCACCGGTCCAGCGAGTCGGTCAATGTATTCATCTTGCCGCTTTGCAGATCCAGTACCGCCAAACGCCACCGATCGCTCTCATAACCGCCGCGCAGTTGCGTTCGATAGGCGAGGTATTTGCCGTCGGGCGAGTAGACCGGCCCCTCGTCTGCCCCCGGGTTTGTTGTTATGCGCTGCGCGGCCCCGCCGGCAACGGGAACCGTGAACAGATCGCTATTGGTGCTGGTGGCGAGATCGGGGTCGGTATTGGCAACGTAAGTGACCTGCGTGCTGTCGGGTGAAAACGCGTAACCTTCCGGTCCGCCGAGCGAAAAAGGCGGAACGCTCAAATCACCCGGCGTGAGATCGCGCACCTTGCCCGTTGCGTCCAGGGTCTGAATCAAGATGTGCTGCCTGCGCCGCCCCTGATAAGCCGTCCAATGCCGGTACATCAAAGACGTATAGACGCGCGCCTTCATCTTGCCGGCCGCGTCCTGATCGAGATTCGTTTTGTTGCAAGCGGCATCGTAATCCACGCCAGGAGCACTATTGGCGGGCCCGCAATTCGGATAAACGTTGCTTGTGAACAGCAGGTACTTGCCGTCGTGCGACACAACTTCGCCATCGGCTTCAGTTGGAATGTCGGTGATCTCGCGCTGATCCGAACCGTCCGGGTTCATCGACCAGATCTGCGAGCCGTTGCGGCGGTCGGAGGCAAAAAAGATGCGCTTGGAATCCGGCGACCATCTCGGGCGCGTGTTGCTGCCCTCGTTGGTGATACGTTGCGGTGTTCCGCCGTCCAGCGGGACGACGTAGATCTGCGCCGGCTTGCTGTTGTTCGGCAGATCCACGGTTTGCACCTGAAAAGCTACCAGTCGTCCGTCGGGTGAAAGCGCCGGCTCATCAATGCGCGCAATCTTCATCATTGCGTCGAATGTGAATGGAGCTTTCGCGCAGAACGCAAACGAAACGCTCACCATGCCCAGCGCAAATGCAAAGACGGCAAGTCGCATGATTCTCATTCTAAGTGCCAGGGAGATGACAGCCGTTCAACTGCGGCGATGCGCAGTCGCCTTACCCGCGATCATGGCTGGCAAGTTGCGCGGGAGTTGCCCTGCTTTGATCGCTCAACAGCCGTGCTTGAGGCGATGATGGGCAAGTTCCGCTCGCAGCGCTTCCCCTTCATCGCGCAGCCGCTCCATCTCTAGTTTGGCGCGAAGAAATGCTTCATTTTCGCTGGTCCCCGTGGCGCGTGCAACCTCGACCGCCGCGATTGAGAGCCGTATGGCTACATCGGTTAACAGCTCCGCCAGTTCATTGCGCCGCTCGCAATATTGCTTCGGCTCCGGCATTCGTAACCTCTTTGCCCGGCAGGTTATCGCGCGAAAGCGGGACAGCGCTAGGGACTACACCGTGCTGGAAGTAATAGAACTAGCGGCGATTTGCTTCTATCCAGTGCGAAGCGTCACAATTTTATGGTTATCGATTTGCCCTCGAAAACAAGAGAGCGGCTGTTGGCCTCTCGGGCTATCTGCACGACGAAATTGCGTTTCGCTCGCAATACGCGCGAGCCTGGAGCACGCTGAATTTGAAGCCGGCGGTGCGAATCGTTCCAGCTTATTTCGATGCGTTCCCATTCACCGTTTCGATAGTTGAAAGTCCTGCCATCATCGTCATACAGCGAGAAGACGCCATCGGCGCCGGGATGCACCGATAGAGTAAGCGGCGCGTCCGACTGCTCACCCGTGTACTGCTTGACCGGGCCCATTGGAAAGATCGCACCGGCGCGAACATACAGCGGGATCGTTGAGAGATCGACGTTTCGGGTGATGGTTCTTCCGCCTTCCACAGGCTCGTGAGTCCAAAAGTCGTACCAACCTCCGCGCGGAAGATACAGGACGCGAGAGCCCGCGGCCTTCTCGACAACGGGCGCCACCAGCAGGTCGCGGCCGAAGAGATATTCGTCAGCACAATTGACAGCCATCTCATCTTCCGGGTAATGAAGCCACAGCGCCCGAATAATGGGCATCGCTGATTCGCACGTCTCTTTAACAGCCGAATACAGGTAGGGCAACATCTGATAACGCAGCTCGAGATATTTTTTGCAGATCGGCTCAATCGCCGGATTGTCCAGCTCTTTCGGATCGGGATGGTAAGACGGCGTCTCCGGGTAGCCGATCTCTCCTTTCGTCCAACCCCAGGGCAGATGCAGACGCCAGTCGCGCCCGTGAGAGCGGAACAATGGATTGAAAGCGGCAAATTGAAACCAGCGCACAAAGAGCTCGCCGGTGTATTCCTGAGTCGGGACAAAGCCGCCAATATCGGTTCCCCAGAAGGGTATGCCGCTGAGCCCGGCATTAATGCCTACCGGCACATGCGTTTTCAATGTTTCCCAGGTAGATTGGACATCGCCTGACCACAAAAACGCGGCGTAACGCTGCATACCCGCATATCCGTTTCGATGCAGCGCGTATACGCGTTCATTCGGACGATACATCTGAGAGCCTTCGAAGTACATGCGGTTCCGCGCCAGGCGGGAGGGGGCGTCGAAGCCGTCACCCTGATCGGGCCACCAGCCATCGACCTGTTGATCGAAGAGCGGTTTATGGAACGGCCAGTAGCAACTCACCTGGCGGTCGGGAGGCCAGTGGCCATCGGGCGTGCGGCCGCTCGGAAGCGGGGGCGCGGTGCAGGGGTCATCGACCGTGCCGGTAAGCCGGTGTCCCTCGACCACAATGTGCAGCACGATCTTGAAATTATCCGAGTGCAACTGCTGAATGGCGTTCGCAGGATCGGGGAAGGCATTTGGATTCCACGTGAACTCGCCGTTATGGGTATTCCAGCCGTTGGGGCAGAAATCCGTGCCGAGGTAGATCATGGCATCACACGGCATCTTTTTGTCGCGAAAAATTTTCGCTTCCTGCATTGTTTCTTCGGGCGTACCGAGGGTGCGGTGAGATTGCTGATAGCCGAATGCCCATAGAGGCGGCATTTCGGGGTAGCCGGTGAGTTTGGCATATTCGGCCAGGATCGATGACGGGTCGCCGGCAGCGATGATAAAGATGTCGACCGGCAAGGGGGATCCGGTGCGCGCGGCTAGCAAACGGCCTTGTGGTCCTGTCAGATCAAAGGCAGCCGTGGGCGAATGAACGAACATGCCCCAGCCGGCGGTTCCGATGAGAAAAGGGATGGGCACTCTGGCGCCATGGGTTCGCAACTGATAGCCGCCTTGGCCGCTGATCATCCGGTCGAGGCTGCCGCGGCGATCAAACTGTGGCCCGCCTTGGCCGAGGCCGAAAACCGGGCGCCCACCCGTCAAAAATGAGATAGCGCCAGTTTCGCCGTCGCACTGAAGTTCCTGCACCAACCGGCCGCCTCTGCTCTCGATGCGAAGGGTCAAAGGGGCGCCACTCAGCCGTATCGCCAGTTGGTCCTGCCGGATGAGCTGAGGCGCGCTCAAGCTGCGCAAACGCGCTCGCGCCGGTTTCCAAGCGGTGTTGATTAAGGAGCCGTCCTGGGGGATGGGGACGGCGGCTCCGTCGTCGAGTTCTTGAGCGGTAAAGCGGACGGTATGGGCGCTGACGGGCGTGATAGCGATTTCGACAGGCCGCCCGGCAATGAGAATGGGTTCCGCAGCCGGTGTGGCCCTGGCTGCGGAAGCGGCGAGCGCGCCAGTTCCTCTCACCATCGTCTGGATAGCATCTCGCCGCGTCATTTGGTCAGACATTGCCTTGTTTCCTAACATCTCACCTCGAGAAACATCGTTTCGAATGCGTAACCGAGGCGCTGCAAATACCGCCTTTAGCTCAAAGCTACTCGCATATAATCTCTAGGTCCCAACTATGTCGAAATCCAGCCGCATCGCCCGTTTCTCGTGTGCTGCCTCCGCTTGCGCATTTACGCTGATCCTGACGCTGCCGGTATTAGCGCAAAACAGCGGCACCAAATCTGCTCAGAAGAACGATGAAGAGTACGGAAAGCTCATCAAGCAGTATTTGCAGGATCCACGCATCACCACCGAGCTGGTGGATCACCTCCCGGCTTCAAACACGGTTCCTACGCCGCTGAAATTTTTCGGCCGGATCCCCGGGACGCCCGGCGAACTGACGTATGCCAAAGACATCTACCGCTATTACGAAGAGCTCGCAAAGACGTCTCCGCGCGCAAAGTTCTGGAAAATCGGCCAGACGGAAGAGGGCCGGGACCAGGTGCTGCTGGCCATCTCCGACGAGAAGACGATTCGGGGGCTCGACAAGTACAAGACCATGCTCGCCGAGCTAGGCGACCCGCGCAAGACCTCTGAGGAACGCGCGCGAGAAATCATCAAAACCGGCAAGCCGATTTACTGGTTGACGAGCGGCATTCATTCCCCGGAGACGGGCGGTCCGGAAATGCTGATCGAGCTCGCCTACCGGCTGATTGTCGAGGAGTCGCCTCTGGTCCAGAACATTCGCAACAACACGATCGTGTTCATCACGCCCGTGGTTGAAGTCGATGGCCGTGAAAAAGAGGTGGATACCTATTATTACGGCAAGAAGACCGGCAAGCCGCGGCCGCCGCTGATGTATTGGGGCAAATACGTTCAGCACGACAATAACCGCGACGGCATGGGCCAGTATCTCAAGATCACTCAGAACATTACCCGCACATTTCTGGAGTGGCATCCGACGATTCTGCACGATCTGCATGAAGCGCAATCGTATCTATACGTTTCGACCGGCACCGGCCCTTATAACGATTCGCTGGATCCTATTCAGATCGATGAATGGTGGCTGCTGGCGCAAACCGAATTGATGGAGATGGCCAAGCGCGGCGTACCCGGCGTTTTTACGTATGGTTTTTACGACGGCTGGGTGCCGAATTACCTCTTCTGGATTGCGATCACCCACAATGCCTTCGGCCGTTTTTATGAAGTGCAGAGCTATGGTCCCGATATCAACAAAAATCTCCGGCTCAGTCCTACCCAGATCAGCCGCGAATGGTATCGATCGAACCCGCCGCTGCCGGTAATTGCGTGGGGACCCCGTAATAACACGAACATCCAGGAATCGGCTTTGCTGTTCGCACTGAACAAAGTGGCAACGGATCGTGATCTGTATCTGGAAAATTATTGGCTGAAAACAAAGCGCTCCATCGATAAAGGTAAGAACGGTCCGACGTATGCCTGGGTGATTCCCGCTGCGCAGCGGCGGCGGGCGGATGCTGCCGACATGGTGAATGCTTTGCGCCGTCAGGGTGTCGAAGTGGAGACCGCAAACTCGGCCTTCAAAGCGGGCAATTTGCAAATCGCGCAAGGCGATTACATCATCCGCGCCGATCAGCCGTATCGCGAGCTCGCGGACATGTATTTCTCCATCCAGAACTATCCGGTGGCCAATCCGCGGCCGTACGATGACACGGGCTGGACCATGCAGTTGATGCGCAATGTGGAACTGCATCCGATCCGCGATAAATCGATTCTGGATTCGCCCATGGCGCTGCTTTCTGCCGATGCCAAGGCGCCGGCAATTTTGGAAGGCACCGGCAATGTGCTGGTTATCGATCACACCACAGACAACAATCTGATGGCGTTCCGCATGCGCAATAAAGACGTGAAGATGCTTGCGGCAGAGGATGATTTCGACTTGAACGGACACAAATTCCGGGCTGGGGCGTTTATTATCCCGGAAGCGAACCGGAGCGCGCTAGAACCGCAGATTAAAGAGCTGGGCCTTACGGCTTGGGCGACAGAGAGTGTTCCCTCGGTGAAAACACACGAGATGCAGCCGCCGCGCATCGGCTATGTGCATTCCTGGTCGCGCACGCAGGATGAAGGTTGGGTACGCGCCGCGCTGGACTACTACGGTGTGCCCTACACATACTTTGCAGATCAGAAGTTGCGCGATGGCCATCTGCGCGAGAAGTATGACGTCATCATCTTTCCTCATGTGGGCGGCACATCGCAATCGGAAGTGAACGGCATCGCGCGAACAGGCAAAGATGCTATTCCATATAAAAAGAGCGACTTGACGCCGAACCTTGGCGCCAATGACCAGAGCGACGATATTCGCGGGGGCATGGGAATCGATGGCCTGAGCGAGCTTGCCAAATTTGTTGAGGAAGGCGGCACGCTGATTACGGAAGGCTCTACCGCGGCGCTAATGGCCGATTACGGTTTGGCAACCGGCGTGACGGTGGAACATCCGCAAGATCTGGCGGCGCGCGGCACCATTCTTCGCGGCGTGATTGCCGACGCCAAGAGCCCGGTTCTGTATGGCTATGACGGCAAAGATCTGCCCATTTACTTCAATCAAGACCCGGTGTTTAGCGCGGGCGGTGGAGGTGGGTTCGGCGGAGGTGGTGGTTTTGGCGGAGGCGCAGGCGGGCGCGGCGGAGTAACGTTCGGCCAGAACGTGACGCCGAACGCGACGCCCGTGCACATCTCGCAATGGCAACCGGATGAGGGCGACACGACGCCGGAGCTGGCGCATGCCCCGCAGACGTCGCAAGCCGATCAAGCCGAAAGCATGCGCCAGATGATGCGCGCATTCGGCGTGCAGGAAGAGACGCGACCGCGCATCCTGATGCAATTCCCAACCAATCCCAACGACATGCTTCTTTCCGGCATGCTTTCGGGCGGCCAGGAATTATCGGGCAAGCCGGTCGCGTTAGATGTCAGCCTGGGGCAGGGGCACATTGTCATGTTTGCGCTGCGTCCGTTTTGGCGCTGGCAGACACAAGGGACATATTTCCTCGGCTTCAACGCGATTTTGAACTGGAATCATCTCGACGCGGGAAAGCCGGAGCAACCGCAAAGACGCCAGCGCGGCTCCGATACACCAGGAAACAACAAATAATCGGCGGGTTCACTTGCTTTCCGGTGAGTTGTGCCTTGACTTGGACGCAACTAGCGCCTGATAAATCCGGCTGTTTAAGACGTCGTCCGGGAAATCGGACATCGAAGAATGGTTTTTCTCCAGCAGATCGGGGCGCGCCTGGAGTTTGAGCGCATAGAGCAGAGCCTTGGTAAATCCCGGAGATCTTTCATCGCCTCTACCGGGATCTTGCGAGTGGTCGAACGTACTGAACGTCTTGAAAGCAACCAGGTTGCTCACAATCAGCAAAAGAAGCAGCAATTGTAACTTGCTCGCCCGGATGTATCCCTTGCGGATGCATCTGGCCAGCGTTGCAGCCAGAAAAATCAGCAGCACCGCCGTCAGCGGAAAGATGTACACCGTCTGACGCACATCTATCCACATAATTGGTGGGTGACGCGAAATCATACCGTAGAGGCAGATCAGCATCAGCGCAGTGCCGGCGATGATCAACGTGAGTGGCTGTTGCCGCTTGAGATACCGCCAGAGCCGGGATGCACGGACATTCCCGTTGGGAAGGAACTGCTGCCAGACCGAGATCAAAAGGAGGAAAAGCACCAACCCGATAGTTCCCGGCACACGCCCCATCAGACTGCCCAGAGTATCGGTAAAGACGGAAACGGCGCCGGCAAGAAAGATTGCTGGATGGCTGAGCAGATCATGCATTGTATCGGCCTGGTATGCCATCGAAACTTTCGCGCCTGAAAACATCCAGACGAGTTTTGGATGCAGAACCAAGTCATAGCAGGCGAAGGTCCCCAGCACGACGATGCACGTGATCAGTGATGGCAGCAGCGCCCGGGAGATGGCCGACTTCCTGTCAAGGACGAATTGCAGGCAGAGGATCACCAGTGCAGCGGCGGTGTAGGCGATCGGGATTTCATCGTAAAGACAGGCACAGAACAGAAGTATTGCTCCCAAGGCGTCAAAGATCACAGCCTTTATAAGAGAGCCCTTACGCTTCGACCAGAACGATTCGACAAACAAGACGAATGCGGCGAGCATAAAAAATACTCCCCCGGGCTTGGCAGAACGGAAGTAATCTACGCCCGAAAAGACGACGGGTGCAGTTGACCAAAAAGCGATTACCAGGCCTGAGGTGAGCCTGTCGAGAACCAGCCGCTTACGAAAAAAGAACCACAGCAGAATACAATCGAGAACCCAAAAAACATAGTAACTGGCGGAAAGAAAATGGGGATAACCGCGCCGGAATGACCATGCGATAAAAGCTACATCCAGATCGTCAGTCAGATAAGACAGCGGACGCGGGCGGTAGAACTCAGGCGATAGTTCTACTCCATTCACGTCGAAGATCTTCTGTAAAATCGGCCGGTTTGAAAGGTAATGCGGAAGATAACGCTCCAGCTCCGGATGAGCATAATAGCCCCCTTTACTGATCCAGACTGAAGCAACTAGAATCAGCACGATTCCGATTGCGATAGCAGCGGTAGGAACCCTCGGCCCGAAGCGTTGAACGGCCGTCAATAGCGCTTCCGTCCATCTCCAGAAAAAGAGGCGCCGCACGGGAGAATCGCCGGTGTGAGGCCGGTTATCCCGGTAGTTCTGCAGAGAAGCATCTTGCATCAAATCGTCTCCTGCCCGGCGCGAATAGCATTACGAGCCAAATTGATTATCCACTGTCGTTGAGCAGCGAACATCGCAAACCGGCCGTCTGGTACTATCCTGATCTACAGTTCTCGCGCTTGTGAATTTCCGTCCGGTTATGAGAAACTTCCAGCACATGGACGAGATTGCCTGGAACGAACAGATCAAGCAAGGAACAACTGCTGATCAAGACTCCGGCACTCTGGATACATCGAAAGATCCGGTGCCCTACACCGTCCAGCGCATTGAGTTCTGGAACTCTTTCGCCAATGAAATCGACAAGTGGGCCGGCAGACGAGAGAATTATCAACGCCCTCTCCGCCATATTTACCAAACACTGGTGCCGCCAGGAATGCGAGTTCTGGAGCTAGGGTGCTCTCAGGGTGACTTACTCGCATCGCTGCAGCCGGCGTATGGGGTGGGAGTAGATTTTTCAACCGAAATGGTCGCGCGCGCTCGCCGCCGTTATCCGGAGCATCATTTTGTGCAGGCCGACGCTCACTCGGTCGATTTACGCGAACGCTTCGACTACATCGTCTGTGCCGATCTGGTAAATGATTTGTGGGATGTACAACGCGTCTTTGAAGCGGTCGCCCGCCACAGCCATTCTGAAACCCGTCTTATTGTCAATGCATACAGCCGTGTCTGGGAACTGCCGCGCAAAGCAGCCGAGTTCGCAGGCATCGTCAAATCGCAGCTACCACAGAACTGGCTGACTGCCAGCGATATCGAGGATCTATTATTTCTGGCTGGATTCGAAACGCTAAGGACGTTCCAGGAAATATTGTTGCCAATTGGCGTGCCGGTGTTGAGCAATTTTGCGAACCGGTTTCTGGTGAAGCTGCCCCCGTTTCGCTGGTTTGCACTGGCGAATTTCGTCGTTGCCCGGCCGCGCCCGGCGGCAAAAAGAGCCGTTGAGCCAATCGTTACGGTGGTTGTCCCGGCGAGAAATGAAGCCGGCAATGTACCGGAAATTTTTGCCCGCGTACCGGAGATGGGCGCCGGGACAGATCTGATCTTTGTGGAGGGAAATTCAAGCGATAACACCTACGCTGCAATAGAAGCCGAGATTGCTAAAACGGCGCGCCCGCGCGTCCGATTGCTGAAGCAACCCGGCAAAGGAAAAGGCGACGCCGTGCGCACGGGCTTCGATGCGGCCGAAGGAGATATTCTGATGATCCTCGATGCAGATCTAACGGTGCCGCCTGAAGATCTGCCGCGATTCTATGAAGCATGGCTGGCCGGCGCCGATTTTGTAAACGGAGTGCGCCTTGTCTATCCAATGGAAGAAAAGGCGATGCGCTTCTTCAACATGCTCGGCAATAAATTTTTCAGCCTGGTGTTCACCTGGCTTTTGGGGCAGAGCATCAAGGATACGTTATGCGGCACGAAAGTTCTGAGTAAGAAGCATTACCAGATGATTGCGGCTAACCGCGATTACTTCGGCGACATCGATCCGTTCGGCGACTTCGATCTGTTGTTTGGCGCCGCAAAATATAACCTGAAGATTGCCGGTCTGCCCGTGCGCTATCGCCAGCGAGTTTATGGCACAACGAACATACAACGTTGGAAACATGGTGTTCTTCTGCTCAGAATGGCAGCCAAGGCTATGTTTAAACTGAAATTTGTTTAGGCAGGGCGATACGAGGTGCGCTGTTCACGAACGGAATATCCAGAAAGGAAATGATTGGCGAAATCTGCCCTCATCACCGGGATAACCGGTCAAGACGGATCTTATCTAACGGAGCTCCTGCTTTCCAAGGGTTACCTGGTCCATGGAATCGTGCGCCGAAGTTCGAGCTTCAATACCGCGCGCATCGATCACGTCTATAAAGATCCGCACGACCCGAATCGCCGCGTAATTCTGCACTATGGCGATTTGACGGATTCCACCGGGCTTCGCCGTGTTCTGGAAGCAGCCGCCCCAGAGGAAGTCTATAATCTCGGGGCACAATCCCATGTGAAGGTTTCGTTTGAAAATCCGGAATACACCGCGGATGCGGACGCCCTGGGAACGCTGCGCTTGCTCGACTGCATTCGCGACCATGTGCAACATACCGGCAGAAAGGTCCGGTTTTACCAGGCCGGCTCTTCAGAAATGTTCGGAGCCGCAAAACCGCCACAAAATGAAACCACCGCTTTTTACCCGCGCAGTCCGTATGCAGTTTCGAAAGTAGCCGCGCACTGGTATGCAGTAAATTACCGCGAAGCGTACGGGCTGTTTATCACCAACGGCATTCTGTTCAACCATGAATCACCGCGGCGAGGAGAGACGTTCGTGACGCGAAAAATCACCCGAGCGGTGGGGCGCATCAAGGCCGGTTTGCAGGACAAATTATTTCTCGGCAACTTGGACGCTCGCCGCGACTGGGGATTTGCGGGAGATTATGTCGATGCCATGTGGCGCATGCTTCAGCATTCAGAACCGGGAGATTTCGTTGTCGCCACGGGAAAAGCTTATTCGGTGCGAGAATTCGCCGAAGCGGCATTCGCGGCCGCAGGACTCGACTGGCAGAAATATGTACAGATCGATCCTTCTTACTTCCGCCCCACCGAAGTGGATTTTCTGCTCGGAGATGCGACAAAAGCAGAAACCGTTCTCGGATGGTCACCGAAAACGGATTTCAGCCAGCTCGTGAAGATGATGGTAGAAGCCGACATAGGACTTGCCGAGGGCGAGCGGCTTGTCTGGGCGAACAACTGCCAGACGTACTCCATGGCTTAACGCGCATGCTGGCTCCCAATAGTCGCATCTTTGTAGCTGGCCATCGCGGTTTGGCCGGATCAGCCATTGTCCGGCGCCTCAGTGCGGCCGGATTCAAGAATCTTCTTTTGCGAACGAGAAGCGAGCTCGACCTCACCTGCCGCGCCGAAGTCGAGCGGTTTTTCGAACAGGAACGGCCGGAGTACGTATTCTTAGCGGCTGCCAAGGTGGGCGGCATCTTAGCCAACAGCACATACCCGGTGGAATTTCTCCGCGACAATCTTGCTATTGAGCTCAACGTCATCGATTGCGCGTATCGCTCGGGAGTCAAAAAATTGCAGTTCCTGGGTTCTTCCTGCATTTACCCTAAACTGGCGCCGCAGCCGCTCAAAGAAGACTATCTGCTTAGCGGGCCGCTTGAACCGACGAACGAATTCTATGCCATTGCCAAAATCGCCGGAATCAAGTTGTGCCAGGCGTACCGGGCACAATACGGATTCCATGCCATCAGCCTGATGCCGACTAATCTCTACGGACCCGGCGACAATTTTGATTTGGCAAACTCCCACGTACTTCCCGCGCTGATGCGCAAAATACATGAGGCGCATGTGCGCGGTGATTCCAAGGTGGTCATCTGGGGAACAGGAAAGCCGAGGCGTGAATTCCTGCACGTTGATGACCTGGCGGATGCAGCCTTGTTTCTAATGCAGCATTACGATGAGCCGGAGATCGTGAACGTTGGAACAGGGGAAGATATCGCTATCGCAGATCTGGCCGCAATGCTTGGACGTGTGATTGGCTTTCAAGGGAAGTTTGTGTATGATTCGTCCAAGCCAGATGGAACGCCACGCAAACTGCTTGATGTGAGCCGGCTCGAAGCGCTTGGCTGGAAGCATGGAATATCGTTGCAGCACGGCATTGAAGATACATACCGCTGGTTTCTCGACTATTGCGCGCCGTCAGAATCGGCTTGTTTGCCCGAGCGAGCGCTTACTTAGCTTCGTTCCAAAATCATCGCGATTCCCTGCCCTACGCCAATGCACATCGTGCAGAGAGCATATCGCGCCTGCATCTTTTCGAGCTGATAGACAGCGGTTGCGATTAAGCGCGCGCCGCTGGCTCCGAGGGGGTGGCCGATGGCAATGGCGCCCCCCGCCGGGTTGACGAAATCGGCATCTTCGGGCAGTCCAATTTCGCGCAGCACGGCAACAGCTTGTGATGCGAAGGCCTCGTTTAATTCAACCAGGTTGATGTCGCTCAATTGCAGCCCGGCTTTCGCCAGGACTTTGCGCGTGGCCGGAGCCGGAGCGATGCCCATAATGCGCGGCGCAACTCCGACGACCGCCGATGTGACGACGCGAGCCTTGGGCCGCAGCGCGTATTTGCGAACGGCTTCTTCGCTCGCAACCAGCACAGCCGCCGCGCCATCGTTGATGCCCGATGCATTGCCGGCGGTTACCGTGCCGTTCGGTTTCACGACGGGCTTGAGCTTCGAAAGTGCTTCAAGCGTTGTATCGGGACGCGGGTGCTCATCCGTATCGAAGATTTTAGGAACCCCCTTCTTTTGCGGAATTTCGACCGGAATGATTTCGCAACGGAAGAAGCCTTCGTCATGAGCGCGCTTCCATCGTTGCTGGCTGCGCAGAGCAAAGGCATCCTGGTCCTCGCGTGAAATGTGAAACTCTTCCGCTACGTTTTCTGCCGTCTGCGGCATCGAATCGACTCCGTACTTCGCCTTCATGACAGGATTAATAAATCGCCAGCCGATTGTGGTGTCGAAGGCATCAATATTGCGCGCAAAGCCTGTTTCAGATTTGCCGATGACGAATGGCGCGCGCGACATGCTTTCCACACCGCCCGCGATCACCAGGTCCATATCTCCCACCTGAATGGCGCGCGCTGCGGTTGCCACGGCATCCATGCTCGATCCGCAGAGCCTGTTTATGGTGGCGCCAGGCACGCCAACGGGCAGTCCGGCCAGCAATGCGGCCATGCGGCCCACATTGCGGTTATCTTCGCCGGCTTGGTTTGCGCAGCCGAAAATGACGTCGTCCACGGCCGCCCAGTCGACCCGCTGATTGCGCTGCATCAGCGCACGGATTGGGAGGGCCGCCAAGTCATCGGTGCGGATGGCCGAAAGCGACCCGGCATGGCGGCCGAACGGGGTGCGCAGCGCGTCACAGACATAAGCCTCGTTCACTGCGTCCTCCTGATTCGCCACTCGAGCGGTCCAAGCGGATAATTCACTCCTTTGCGCATCGCGATGTTCAACGCCTCCTCTGTGCAGATGCCTTCGTTCACCGCCCTGCTCGCTTCTTCGGCTAACGCGCGAACGATGCGATTGACGATCATGCGCTCATTCGAAACGCGAGTTACGGCAAATCCGGCTGCTTGCAACGACGCAAGCGCATGCAGGTACACGTCCTCAGAACATCGCTTGAAGACTGCCACGCGCCGGGCGGTTCTGTAATCGAGCGCCAGGTCCACAATGACAGCTTCGCGTTGGCCGTCATCCTCGGTGATGGTAACGAGAATGCCGCCGTACTCACCTTTCGTGGCAAGCGCTTCGCGTACACCTGAGCCGTCCACGTTCAAATCAATTTTGGGCTCCGTGCCGGGCAGCACCGGTTGCTCATTCCCGCTGTATTCGTACCATCCGCGGCCGGTCTTGCGGCCCAGGCGTCCCGCATGCACAAGATCCTGTTGCAAAAGCGATGGCCGGAATCGAGGCTCGTAGAAAAAAGCTTCAAACATCGACTTCGTTACCGCAAAGTTCACGTCGTTGCCGATGAGGTCCATCAGTTCGAATGGCCCCATGCGGAATCCGCCGCATTCGCGCATGGCTGCGTCAATTGTCGGCGCAATCGCAACCCGTTCCTGCAGCATTCTGAGCGCTTCAAGATAGAACGGTCGCGCTACGCGGTTCACGATAAATCCCGGACTCGATTTCACATGCACGGGGGTTTTACCCCAGGCCTTCGCGGCCGCAAAGATCGTTTCGGCGCAAGGGGGATCGGTCGCGAGCCCGCTTACAACTTCTACTAATTCCATCAGCGGAGCCGGATTGAAAAAATGCATGCCTACCACGCGGCCGGGGTTCTGCAGCCTGCCCGCAATTGCCGTAATCGAAATCGAAGACGTGTTTGTGGCCAAAATGCAATCGCTTGCCACGACCGCTTCGAGCTTTCCGAAGACGTCGCGCTTCGCTTCGAGATCTTCGAGGACGGCTTCAATGACGAGCCGCGCAGGGGCGAGATCTTCCCTTGATGCTGCGGCTCTGATTTGCGCGTTCGCGGCGGCGTGCGCGCTCAGCTTGCCTTTCGCGACAAGCTTCTGGAGATTATTTCTGATATCGCTGATTGCTTTTGCAACTACGTCTGCTCTGATGTCGAATAGCAGAACAGGATGGCCGGCGGCTGCCGCCACCTGCGCGATGCCCGCTCCCATGGTTCCCGCGCCGACCACAGCGATTGTGTCCCCAGGCGCCATTAATGACCGGCGAACTTCGGTGGGCGTTTTTCGAGAAACGCCGCAACCCCTTCGCGGAAATCTGCCGAACGGCCGAGCACGCGCATGGTATCGCGCTCAAAATCGAGTTGCTCATCAAGCGAACGCTGGCCCGACGAATAGATCGCCTGCTTGATACGCGCCAAGCCCATCGTAGGCGCGGCAGCTAATTGCGCCGCAAGTTTCTCAACCGTACCCGCAAACTCCGCATCATCCACACACTTCCAGATCAGGCCCCATTCCTCTGCTTGCTCAGCCGAAACTTTCTCGCCAAGCAAAGCCATTCCCATAGCGCGCGCCGTTCCAATCAGCCGCGGAAGAAAATAGGTGCCGCCCGTATCGGGAATCAGACCAAGCTTGCAAAATGATTCGATAAAGCTGGCCGACTTCGCCGCGATTACCAGATCACACGCGAAAGCGAGATTCGCTCCGGCCCCTGCAGCCACTCCATTGACAGCAGCAATGACCGGCAGCGGCAGGTTGCGCAAGCGCCTGACAAGCGGCGCATAGTAATTCTCGATCGACGCCCCCAGATCCATCTCGCCAGCATTGACCGCGCGATCGCCTAAATCCTGGCCCGCGCAAAAACCTCGGCCCGCTCCTGCCAGCACCAGGACACGAACACTGCCATCCGCTTCGATTGCATTGAGCACATCGCGCAGTTCTTCATGCATCTGCACGTTGAAGCTGTTCAATTTGTCCGGACGGTTCAGCGTAATGCGCGCAATCGCGTCACGCACATTGAACAGGATAGTGGCCGAATTCATTGCTCCCTCGACAGCTTCCTCGATGCGAACAGCGGCTTGAAATCGACGGGTGCAATGCGCGGCCGGTTTGCTTCGATTTCGCGCAGCGGTTCGGCAGCCTTCATGGTTTCAAGACTGCGAATCGCCAATCTTTGATACGTTTCGGTTCCGCGCTGCTTCCATGCAATCTCTTCTGCTGTTAGCTCGCGGACGACCTTCGCGGGAACGCCAAGAACCAGGCTCCGCGGCGGAATTTTATGGGCCGATTTGATGAACGACATGGCTGCAACGATGCTCATCTCGCCGATGTCGGCTTCGTCCATAACGACGGTATTCATGCCAATCATGGCGTTTCGGCCCACGCGGCAGCCGTGCAAAATCGCGCCGTGTCCAATATGGCCGTTCGTCTCTACAACCGTATCCATTCCCGGAAAACTGTGCATCACGCATGTGTCCTGCAGATTGCTGCCGTCCTCGAGAACAACTCGTCCGAAATCGCCGCGTAGCGATGCGTTCGGACCGACGTAGCATCCCGCCCCGACGATGACATCCCCGATCAAAACCGCAGTCGGATGCAGAAAGGCGCTCGGATGCACGACCGGCACGATGCCATCAATTGAGAAGATTTGCGCCATCGGCTAAACGTGCGCGCGCGTCTGCGCCACGCGAAAGCGGCTTGCCACAAAGGCAGTGTCGGTCAACGAAGCATTTGCCGCCGGATTCGCGCCGCTCGCGTGAAAGTCGCTGTAGGCCGCGGACTGATTGACGTAGACGCCTCCTGTCAAATTGCACGACAGTCCCACACCCGCTTCTGCGGCCACATCGGAAACTTCATCAAGGACTTTTTGATCGCTTGAGTAAACCGACATCGTAATCGCGCCATGCTTCGTCGCCGCCTGGCGCGCGAGTGTAGTGCTGTGCTGCGTATCGTTTGTCGCGATCACAAACGCAATCGGTCCAAAAAATTCGTGCATGAATTTAGACGGATCGCTTGCATCCATCTTCAGTATTAGCGGTGTTCGCACGCATGCATGGGCGAATTGCGGATGCTGAAGCGGTTTACTATCTACGACCACTTCGCCCAGCCCGCGCGCCTGCTCAATGCGCTGCAAAATGCCGTCATTCTGGATCGCGCCAAGCACTTCGACAGCGCGGGCCGGATCACCTAAGAGCTTGTTCATGGCGTCGCCAATACCCGACGCGACCTGGTCAAAGCTCAGATGGCCCTCCGGCGTGTCAATGCCGTTTTTCGGGACATAGATGTTCTGCGGAGCCGTACACATCTGACCCGAATAAAGCGCAAGCGAAAAGGCGATGTTGCGCGCCATGCCTTTGAAATCGTTTGTCGAGTCAATGAGGATCTGGTTCACTCCCGCTTTTTCCGTGAACACCTGCGCCTGATGCGCATTCCGTTCCAGCCAGACTCCGTTTTCCGGACTACCCGTGAAATCGATCACCTTTATCTCTGGCCGCAGGGCCAGCTTTTGCGCCACATCGTCGCCCTTCTCGTGAGCGACTAGCGTGACCACGTTCGGATCGAATCCCGCTTCGCTTAGTACCTCACGCGCAACCTGAACCGTTATGGCGAGCGGCAAAATCGCGCCGGGATGCGGTTTCACGATAACAGCGTTTCCCGTCGCGAGGTTCGCAAACAGGCCTGGATAACTGTTCCAGGTGGGGAATGTACAGCAGCCAATCACCAGGCCAATGCCGCGCGGAACGATGCGATATCGCTTCTCCATTTTGAGCGGCTCATTTTTGCCTTGCGGCTTTTCCCACATGGCCGTTCTTGGAATATGGCTCATCTCCAACCATGCGTACGCAACAGCTTCGACGCCGCGATCCTGCGCGTGCGGCCCGCCCGCCTGAAACGCCATCAGGAACGCCTGCCCGGATGTATGCATCACCGCGTATGCAATTTCGAAGCTGCGTTTATTCAAACGCGAAAGAATCTCGAGCGAAACACCGGACCACGTCTCCGGGCCTGCATTGCGCCACTGCGCTTCAGCTTTCTGTACGGCTGCAAGCAACGTATCGAGATCCGGCTTTGGATATTTCACCCCCAGATCGATTCCAAACGGCGAACGTTCGCTGCCGGTTTCTCCGGCAGTTCCGGGCTGATCGATCGGAAATGGCTTGTTGAGCAAGTTTTCAAATGCTCTTTTGCCGTCGTCGTTTGCTGTCTCGCCATAAGCCTTCGGGCTCGGCATTTCAGAGAACGCGCTCCAGTAGCCCCGCGAGTGAATCGCTTCAACAGCTTTATCCAACAGCGCTTTATGGCGCGCAAAAAAATCTTGTGGCATTCGGTTAACTGTCCTGATCGTAATCGACCGTCACGTGATCGGTTACCGGGTAGCTCTGACAAGTCAGGATGAATCCGCGCGCCACTTCGTAATCTTCGAGCGCGTAATTCGCATCCATATCGACCTGGCCTTCGACAAGCCTTGCCCGGCAGGTTGCGCAGACGCCGCTCTTGCAGGAGTAGCGCACATCGATGCCGCGCGCCAGTGCCGCATCGAGAATCGTCTCATTCCTCTGCATCGAAAACTGATGCAGGGCGCCGTCCATCATGAGCTTCACCTGGCATTCTGCGTTCTCGTCCAGTGCGGCTGCCTTGCGCCGGATCTGCTGCTCGTTTTCCTGCACTGTGAACAGTTCGATTTTGATGTGCGCGGGCGGCAACCCCATGGCCTTCAGGCGCGCGGTAATGCTGTCCACCATCTCCTGCGGGCCACACAGAAACACCTCATCTATGGCTTCGAACCGGCAAAAATGCCGCAACAGTTCTTCGGCTTTCTCGCCGTCGATGCGCCCGTTCAGCAGATCGACATCCTGATGCTCACGCGTCATCACATGGATGAGGCTGAAGCGGTCGAGATAAATATCCTTCAATTCCGCCAGTTCTTCGCGAAACAGAATCGTGCTCGATGCACGGTTGCCGTAGAAAAGCGTGAACCGGCTGTTGGGCTCGGTAAGGAGCGTCGTTTTGATGATGGACAGAATGGGGGTGATGCCGCTGCCCGCTGCGAACGCAACATATTCTTTCGTATGAGCCGGCGAGAGTGGCACATGAAAACGGCCTTCGGGCGGCATGACTTCGAGCGTGTCGCCCGGTTTCGCGTGCTGCATGAGCCAGTTCGAAAAAATTCCGCCCGGCACGCGCTTCACCGCGACTCGCAACATACGATCCTGCACGGCGGAACAGATGGAATAGGAGCGGCGAACTTCCGCGCCATCAATTGCGGCGCGCAAGGTCACATACTGGCCCTGCGTGTAACGGAATTGTTCTTCTAGTTCCGGTGGAACATCGAAAACCACCGTAACCGCATCGCGCGTTTCGGGTTTAATTGCGCGAATCGTTAACGGAAAAAAGCGGCCTGTGGCTGCAGCCGCCGGTTGCTCTTCAATGGCGCTTGAAGGCATCAAATGGCTCCAGGCAGGACAAGCATTGGTAGTGCGCTTTGCAGGGCGTCGAACCAAACCGGCTAACCAGCCTGGTTTCGACGGAACCGCATCGCGGGCACGCCGGCTTCGCGGCTTCAATCTGAACGAGAGAGCTAGCCGGCGGCGCGATTCCGTAATCGCGCAAGCGCTGCCTGGCTGCGTCGCTCATCCAGTCGGTGGTCCATGGCGGCGACAGTTCTGTCACGAGGTGGAGATGTTCGATTCCATGCTCCTTGGCAGACCTGCGAATCTCCTCCGCAATGGCATCCATCGCCGGGCAACCTGAATAAGTCGGCGTGATCGTGATGGTGACCTCATCTTCATTCACCTGCACGTCACGAACAATGCCGAGATCAGTGATCGACAGAACCGGAATCTCCGGATCGGCGATTTTGGCCAGCCAACCCCAGACTCCTGTCGCGGTAGGACACGTTGCTACCATTGCGCTCCCGGGTAGGCTCGCTGCAAAAACTGCATTTCAGCGAGTAGATAACCTAATTTTTCGGTATGCACGCCACGCTTCCCGCCGCGCTGCATCCATTTCCCGGGCGGGACTTCGAGCGTAGCTTTCGCAAACGTTTTTTGGAGGTGCTCTGTCCATTTCGGACGCAACGCCTCGAGGTCAGCGCCGACACCCCTGCGAAGCATTTCGGCATCGATATCGTCCATCTCAAACAGCTCACCGGTGTACATCCAGAGATCGTCCACGGCATGTTGCATGCGGCGATGACTTTCTTCTGTTCCATCGCCCAGCCGCATGATCCAATCCGTGCTGCGCTCCAGATGATACGTAACCTCCTTCAATGCCTTTTGTGCGATAGCGGCAATGCGCGAATCAGTCGATTGTTGCAGCGCGCTCAATAGATGAAAGTGCCACGTATCGAAATAAAACTGGCGCGCCGTAGTCATTGCATAATCGCCATTCGGCTGCTCGACTAACAGGACATTGCGGAACTCGCCTGCATCGCGCAGAAACGCCAGCTTGTCTTCATCGCGGCCGGCCCCTTCCACTTCTCCTGCATAAGACAGCCAAAAACGCGCATGGCCCAGCAGATCGAGCGCGATGTTCGTCAGCGCGATGTCTTCTTCAAGCACTGGCCCATGGCCGCACCATTCAGACAAGCGCTGGCTGAGAATGAGGCAGTTATCGCCGAGCCGCAGTAGATATTCAACCAACGGTGCCGCCATCGCTAGAGGTTCTTCACTTCCTCGGGTACTTCGTAGAACGTGGGGTGCCTATAGATTTTGCTATTGGCCGGCTCAAACAAGGGTTCTTTTTCACCCGGACTGCTGGCCGTAATATCGGAGGATTTCACCACCCAGATGCTCACGCCTTCATTGCGGCGCGTATAAACATCGCGCGCGTTCTTGATCGCCATCTCAGCGTCGGGAGCGTGCAGGCTACCTACATGTTTGTGCGCCAGCCCGTGCTGGCTGCGAATAAAAATCTCCCAAAGCGGCCAATCGTTCATGCGGCGGCTTTCTTCTGTGCGTGCTTGCGTGCATAAGCTGCGGCCGCTTCGCGCACCCACGCGCCTTGCTCGTGCGCCTCAATTCGAGCACGCAGACGTTCGCGGTTACAGGGGCCGTTTCCCTGAATGACGTTGTAAAACTCGTCCCAGTCGATCCTGCCGAAATCGTAATGCCCGCGCTCGGGATTCCACTTCAACTCCGGATCCGGGATCTTGAGGCCGAGATATTCGGCTTGCGGAACCGTCTGATCCACAAATTTCTGGCGCAGCTCGTCATTCGAAAATAGTTTGACCTTCCAGCGCATCGACTGCGCGCTGTGTTTCGAATCTGAGTCTGCCGGCCCATGCATCATCAGCGATGGCCACCACCAGCGGTTCAGCGCGTCCTGTGCCATCGCCTTTTGCTCCGGCGTACCGCGGCAAAGGGCCAGCATGATGTCGAATCCTTGCCGGGTATGAAACGTTTCTTCTTTGCAGATCCGCACCATCGCGCGCGCATATGGGCCATAAGAGCAGCGGCAAATCGGGATCTGGTTAATGATGGCCGAGCCGTCCACCAGCCACCCGATCGCGCCGATATCAGCCCAAGTCAAGGTCGGATAATTGAAGATACTCGAGTATTTGGCTTTGCCGCTCAGCAGATCTTCAATAGTCTGCTCGCGCGTGACGCCCAGCGTCTCGACTGCACTGTAAAGGTAGAGCCCATGTCCGGCCTCATCCTGCACTTTGGCGAGCAGAATTGCTTTGCGCTTTAGCGTAGGCGCGCGCGTGATCCAGTTCCCTTCCGGCAACTGTCCGACGATTTCTGAATGTGCATGCTGCGAAATCTGCCGGATCAGCGTCTTGCGGTACGCCTCCGGCATGAAATCCTTCGGCTCAATTTTTATACCTGCGTCGATGCGCTCCTGAAAGTGCTGCTCTTCAGGACTCATCTCGCCTGCGGGACGCACTCGCTCGGGACCTGCATCTACCATCTGTGCGTACATAAGCTATCGTCCTAATACCATTAGATCGCCAGCAGTTCCTGCATCCTGGCCGCAATGGTTTCTACACCCGGCAGAATGGCTTTGAGCAAGCCGGTGTTGTAGGGCAAGGGAACGTCAGGAACTGCTAATCGGTCAATCGGGGCATCGAGATGGAAGAAACACTCCTTACTCACGACTGCGGCGACCTCCGCGCCAAAGCCGGCCGTGATTGTATCTTCATGCACGATGAGGCAGCGGTGCGTTTTATTCACGGATGCGATGACAGCCTGGCGATCCCACGGAACAATCGTTCTGAGATCGATCACTTCGATAGATGCGTTCGTGTTTTCCGCAGCCGCCAGGCAGCGCTCCACCATCGCGCCCCAGGTGATTACGGACAGCTTGTCCCCGCTGCGCACCACGCTGGCAACGCCTAGCGGCAAAAGAAACTCGTCGCCCGGATAAGGCCGCCGCGCCGAGGGCGCATCCAGCAAAGCGCGGTGCTCAAAAAAGATGCTTGGATTCGGACTGCGCAGAGCCGTCCGCAACAGACCCACCGCATCTTCGGCATTTGATGGCATAATGACCTGCCAGCCGGGAGCATGCGCGAACGTCACTTCACTCGAGACGCTGTGCCACGGGTCACCGCATTTGCTGAACCCGCCGGGCATGCGCACCACAATCGGCGCGCTAAACTTTCCCGCCGTACGCCAGCGCATTGTTCCGCAATCGTCCAATTGCTCCGCCGCCGGCTCGGCGTATTTACGAAATTGAATTTCGGCCACCGGCCGCAAGCCCGCCAATGCCAGCCCTACCGCGTTACCAATAATTCCTTCTTCGGAAAGGCTGGTATCGAAGACGCGATCCTCACCGAAGGTACGCTGCAGATCCAATGTCGCTGCATGCACGCCACCTTTCGGCCCCACGTCCTCACCAAAGATGAGCACTTTGGGGTTGACTCGCAACTCGTGTTCGAGCGTGCGCCGGATGGCATCGAGCATATTGATGCGTGCGCGCTCCGGCTGAAATTTTGATTGCGGCTGAGTATTTTGGGCAAACAGAAAGTAGGTCGCGCGGGAAGGATCCGGCTCGGGCCGCGCCGAAGCCTCTTCCAGAGCGCGTTGCACTTCGATTTCTGCGTCCTGTTCCAGCGAGTGCCATTCATCCTCGGGAAGGAATGCCGGAACCAGATATCGTTTCAGAGCGGGTAGTGGATCTTTGGCGCGCTCGGCATTCAGCAATTCCGGCCTTTTGTAAGCCTGGGTGTCCTGTCCGGAATGCCCGCTCAAGCGCGGCACAATGAGTCTCAAAAGCACCGGGCCTTCGTCTGCCCGCACCATGGTGACAGCTTCACGCACCAATTGCGCGGCTTCGGCGGGATTCCATCCATCGCCGGAAAGCACCGTCAGATTGCGAAAGGCTGCCAGGTTTGCCGCGATATCGCCGCCCGGCGTCTGCTTCGACGCAGGCACCGAAATCCCGAAGCCGTTGTCTTCGATGTAGAAGAGGATCGGCAGGCGCTCGGTTGTAGCGGTATTCAGAGCGGACCAGAATCCGTTCGTGGCAACAGATCCGTCGCCACCGGCGGCAACTGCTATCGCGCCGCGATAACTTTTATCGCCCAACGTTTCAGAGTAGTAGCGAATCGCACGAGCCCAGCCCGCCGTCATGGTGTATTGTGTACCGACGCCGCCCGCCATCGGCAGAACAATCGGACCATCCGCACGCGGCAGGTTGAAAACTACCCCTATGTCGCGCCCATCACTCACTCCGCCCGATTTCGCCATATCGCTTGCCAGCGCATCCGTTAACGTCAAGCCGAGCGTCAGCAACAGCGGGCGGCAGCGATAATAGGCGCCTACCGCATCATGCGTTTCCACGAGCAGTGTCCCGAGCAGTGCCTGGCCCAGTTCATGCCCGCGCGCCGAAAACTGATACAGAACTTTCTTCTCAGGAAACAGCCTGGTCTCTTCAAGCAGATCCAGCGCGCGGGAACACAGGCATATTCTCGCCACTTTACGCCAGTCAAAATGCGGATCGACTGAACGTAAGACTGTAGTCGAAGCTTGGCTGCGCTGCTCTTCGAGCGCTACTGAAGTCGAAAGGCCCATTCGGAAGTTAAGCCGGTTGCGCGATCAGAGCATCCTTATACACGGGCCATAGCCAGTGCCGGTAAGCGGGGATGCGGCCGCGCGCGGCGTCTCCATATAAAGAGCGTATCTTTTCCGTAACCGGACCCATTTCGCCCTTTCCTACCGGACGGTGATCCACTTCCACAATGGGCGCCACCTCGACTGCCGTCCCCACAAAAAAGACCTCATCGCAAACGTAGAGCTCGCTGCGGTCAATCGAGCGCTCCACCACATCCATTCCTAATTCATTGCGCGCCAGTTCCATTACGCTCGCCCGGGTAATTCCTTCCAGGATGTTATCAGTAGCGGGCGGCGTAATCAGCTTGCCTTTGCGCAGCATAAAAATATTGCACGTGGCGCCCTCGGCAACATGGCCGTCCTGATTCAAAAAGATCGCCTCGTCGTGGCCGTTGTGGCGCGCCTCGTCACCCGCCAGGACACTGTTCACGTACGAACCACAGATCTTCGCACGGCCGGGAATCATGGTGTCGTCAATGCGCCGCCACGAGACCACACCCGCTTTCAGCCCCTTTGTGTTTTCAAAATAGCTGCCAAAGGGAATGGCGATGATTGAATACGCATCGTTGTCATCGGCCGCAACGCCGATGCGCGCCGAAGCCTTATAGGCGATGGGGCGCACATAAACGTTCGTTTGAAAATCGTTGCGGCGGCAGAGTTCGGCGGTGATCTCGCAAAGCTCCTCGGCGGAGGGGGGAACAGCGATTCGGAGGATGCCGCAGTTCTGCTTCCAGCGCTGATAATGATCCAGCAAACGGAACAGAAACAGATCGCGCGCCTGCCTGTCGTAGTAGCCGCGAATTCCCTCGAATACGCCCGCGCCGTAGTGCAACGCGTGGGTCAGTATGTTTACGTTCGCCTCGCCCAGCCGGATAAAGCGGTTCTGGAACCACACAATGGTGTTCGGATTTGGCGCCTCGGTCTTCATGCAGCCTCCTGATTCGATTCTAAGCCAAGTGAGCACCACATGGAAGTGGTGCTTACTTGTCCAACTTCTCAAAAAGGCCTGCCTTGGCCACTGGTCCAGTTCGGACGTGTGTTGTTTTGTTTGCGCCGGTGTTGAAGGTTTCGCTATCATGCGCTTGCATGAAGCCCTCCGAAGCGCTCAGGGCCCACGGCAAGGAATTACGGCAACTAGTAAGCCGCTACAATGTTGCGCGGCCGCGCGTGTACGGCTCTGCCGTCACGGGCCGAAATGACGAGGAGAGCGACCTCGATCTTTTGGTCGATCCTACGGAGTCAACAACTTTATTCACACTGGCGGGCTTGGAGCATGAGGCGCAACAGCTACTTGGCGTGCGTGTATCCGTGCTGACACCCGGTTTTTTGTCGCCTAAGTTCCGCGAGCAGGTTTTAGAGCAGGCTCAAGCATTGTGAAGCCGCTTGCTACAGCGATAGCGCGCGGCATCAACGCTGGTTTGCCTTAATTCTGAATTTCCCTGCTCTCTATCCTCACCTGTCTTTCCGCGGACAGCTCATGTGTTTCATTGGTTTGTTTCACTGCTTACGCCCTGGCGATTTGGCCCGGTTTTCGAGTTCATGTCATCAAAATTGAGCAGCGCGTTAAACATCATTCGGAACTCGCCCAGATTTTGCCAGCGATAGCAGGGATTGGTCGCGAACATCACCACACGTCCCTCGCCCACGGGCACATCGAGAATCGCCGGGCGGTTGCGAATTTCGTTGGCGCCGCGCATGAACCCGCTCAGCACGGTTTGATCGCCGCCGGGGAAGCGCATCAGAATCTGCTGCTCGCGGTCATTTTGCGGAACGGCCAGCAGCGGCCCGTTTGCATAACGCACCGGCATCGTTTTATCGGTGTAGCCGTAGAAGATCGGGTGATGCGGGCGGAGGACTTCTGCTTCCACAATAGGACCCGGAGCATAAAACTGCGCGGACGTGTGGGCTGCTTCCACTCGCCGGGTAAGCCCGAATTCCGCCGGGAAATAACTTGCCACCCCAAGGGTGATCAGAACGCCGCCTTTGTCCACAAATTTCTGGAACTCGACGACGCCATCCAGGCCCATACCACCCGTGATGTCAGGCGATGATCCGTAGTCGCCAAGGTACTTGAAGCGATCGGTCTTCGTGTATGCGAGCGGGATCTTCTTGGGCTCAATATCAAATACCAGTTGCTTGGCTGTGCGTCCCTGGTTCGGGATCAGAATCACATCGTAGGCCGAGCGCAGATCGCCTTGCTTGACACGCTCTTTGAAGATCAGGTCGTACGGCACATCATAGTGATCAAAGGCGTAGCGAACCCAGCCGACGTCCTGCGTGCTGCCCCAAGTGCTGTAAATGGCCACGCGCGGTACGTTCGCATCGTGCGTGGGCACGGAAGGCGCCGCGGCGAGCGCGACCGCCGTCAGGCCGAGCGGCTGGAGGGCCGTTTTCAGTTTGTCTGCCGCATTCGCCGGCACAAGGAAAGAACCGGCGGGAATCGTCTGATTGCCCGATTTAAACTCCTGCTCGGCGATCTTGACCGGGACATCTTTCAAGCGCCAGCGCAATGTGGCCATTTCGACAGCGCCGTTGTCCAGCACCGCGAAGCCGGCGCTTGCCGCTGTGCCGGTGACAGCGCCCTTCGGCTCGAAGCGGTCTACAGCTTCTACCGGCACATCGAGGAGCTTGGGGTCGGCGCTTTCCACCACCTTCGTGTGTGTCATCAGCCCCATCGTCCAGGCGGCATCATCGTAGGTGCGCAGATTGGCGTCGGGATAGATCTGCTTTTCAAGCAGAATTTTCGCTAAGCGCCCGTACGGTTGATTGCGTTTAATAACAAACGAACCGGCGGGGAAGGTACCTTCTTTCAGGGTGACGGCGTTATTCGCGCGGCCGATTTCTATACCTTGCAGGCGCAGAACATTCACCACAAAAGCAATGCGCGTCGGGTCCGCCTGATCTTCGGGAATGACGTATCCGTACGGCGCATCCTTTTTGCCGGATTCAATCGAATTGCGGCTCTTGCGATAAAAATCGTCAAGGACCACTTGCGGAAACGCCGAGGTCATCTGCAATGCGGTCAGAACGCCAGTCTCCATGTAATTCGTGTTATTGCGCATTGACCAATCGGTTTCTTTGTACGGCGGCAAAGGACGATACCATTCGCGCTCGGTCGGCGGCCCGCCACGTTCCGGTCCACCGGCCCCGCCCCCGGCTGCAAGACTGGCGCCAGGGCCACCGCCCGGACCAAATCCGCCACTGATGTGGCGATGCATGGTGTTGGCGCCGCCATTACCGAAGGTTTCGTACATGCGCAGCATGCCGTTGTGATTCGAAGACATGAAGCCCAAGTAACCCGGCGACCACATATCGACGAATGCGTGCGTCCACACGCCCGGCATGCCGTATTTGATCATTTGCGCCATCTCAAAATTGGCAAACCAGGGTAGTTCGCCGTACAAGATCGGATCAAGCGTGGGATTCTGCGGCGCCTGCCCGCTGAAGGTGTACATAAACGGCTCGGATTCATGCAGCTCGTGCATGATGGGCGGATGCCATTGCAGGTACCAGCGCAACAGGTTACGCATCGGTATTTGCGAATAATTGATGTCGCGGTTGTCGTCATGGAAGATGTATTTGCCCCAATAGGGAGGGCCGCCCATGTTGTCCTGCTCGCCGGTTTCGTTGATCTTGTAGCGGTAATACCAGTCTGTGTAGCGGTCGCGGCCGTCGGGATCGGCTGCCGGATAAATAGAAACGATCACGTGATCGCGAATGCCTTTGATGATGGGAGTCTCCTCGGTCGCGAGCCGGTATGCCAGTTCCATCAGCATCTCCGGCGGGCCCGTCTCGCCGCTGTGCAGGCCACCCATAACGGTATAGAGCGGCTTCGCTTTCGCAATAATCTCCTGTGCCTGCGCTTCGGTCAGGTTTCGCGGGTCGGCGAGTTGCGCCAGATATTTGCGATAGGTCTCCAGGTTCTGAATGCTCTCTTCCGAGCCGACGAAGACCATAATGCATTCGCGCCCTTCATCCGTTTTGCCGATATCGATCACCTTCACGCGCGGCGATTTTTGCGCCAGCGTGCGGTAATAGCGCAGCAGGTCTTCGTAATACGTCAGGTGCTTGGGCGCGCCCACGTAATAGCCCAGCAGATCTTTGGGCGACGGGACGGTGGCGGATTTGGGCAAGTGATCGACCAGGGGGCTGGAAAATTCGGGCCGGGTCGTCCATTCTTTTTGGGCCTTGGCGAAATCGGGGTCCATCTGCTGCGCGGAGGCAATGCAGGCGAGCGCCAGTGCGCACGGCAGTAGCCGGAGCAGGAAATTACGATGCATAGTGGACTTTATTATATTCATCAGCCAGGCAGAGCCTCATCGTTTTCAGGCCGCCCCGAACGCCAAGTCAGAGAATGCAAGGGAGCCTCACCGCCGGCGGATCTCGCGTTCATCAGTGGTGGGCAAAACGGCGGCGCGTGCCGTTGCCGGTTTGGAGGCACGTTACGATGAGCGTTTGCGCGGCGTTGGATGTGTTTAGCAGGGCGATCAAAGGGAACCGCCTGCGGAGGGCGCCACCGCTCTGTACGCGGCGGGCATCATACCTGATCCCGTCATCGCAACCTTTGACGGATACCCGGCGGCGTCGCCCCATGGCCGGTTAGTCCTTTACCGGATAATCTAGGAATAACTTCGATTTCCGGGTGATGGTGTCTCGCGTAGCGTCTGCGTTTTGGATGCCGTTGGCACCGGTGGAGAAATCAAGCTCCATCTTGATGTACTCACACTCCCGATAAACGTATCGGCTATGTTCTCTGAATTGAGGTCCTCCGTCGTCCTTGAACGCTTGCTCCACATCCTTACGCAACATGCCTAGGTTGAGTTTCCCGTATGCGCGAAGGGCCCGTTCGATGAGGTCGCAATTCGTATCTGCGATGGCAAGCGCAGTGGGACGGAGCAGCAACGCAGCGGCTCCGTACTAGCCTGCAGAGTGAGTCTTCTTCTGGATATTTTCATTCGGGTAGTGTAGTTGTGGCCGTCTGACCGGGCTAGCGCACGGCCCAGGCGTTCTTCGGCCAGAGTGCGGCCATCGTGTGGCGCGGCGTCCTGATCAGACTGCAGGGAGCGCTTCGAGCACCTGCTCGATTTCTTCTGAACTGATGTAAAAATGCGGCGAGAGACGCACCCAGCCCTGACGTGGCGCGGCTGAAATCCTTTGCTGCTTCAACTGGCTCACGATCACCCGGGCGTCCAGATGCGGATGGCGCAATGTCACTATTCCCGAACCGGTTTTCGCGTCGCGTGGCACCATCACCTCGTAGCCTTTCTGGCGCGCTCCTGCTTCGAGTTGGCCTGCCAGGCGCATGACGGCGGCGGAAATATTCCCGATTCCGACTTCCAACAAAAAATCGAGCGCTGCGCGCAAGCCGAAACAGCTAACGGTGTTCAGCGTGCCGCATTCGTAACGCCCGGCGTCCGGGCGCAGAGTCATGTCGCGCGAGGCGTAATCGGCATAGTTGGCCGGATTGGTCCAGCCAAATTCGGATGGCTCAATGGCGTCCAGCCATTTGCGCCGTATATATAGGACGCCATTGCCTTCGGGTCCGAGCATCCATTTATGCCCGTCGGCAGCCAGCGCATCGATATGGCTCGCTTCGACATCGAGCGGCAACGCGCCCAAGCCCTGAATGGCATCCACTAAGAAAAAGCAGTTGTGCTCATGGCATAACTTGCCAATAGCGTCCAGATCAACCCGAAACCCGCTCAGGTAGTTGACAAAGCTGATGGCGAGCAATCGAGCGCCGGGTATAGCAGCGGCGATCGCCTCCAGCGGATCGTAAATCGATAGCCAGGTTATCTGTACGCCGCGTGTTTCCAAACGAAGCCACGGGTAATAATTGGACGGAAACTCTTCGCGAAAGGCAATCACGCGGTCGCCGGGCCGCCAATCGAGCCCAAGCGCGACGGTAGCAATGCCTTCCGAGGTATTCTTCACGATTGCGATCTCATGGGGCGAAGCGTTGATCAGCCGGGCGGCGCTGCGGCGAAGACCGTCGTAGCTCTCCAGCCAGCGATCGTAATGGAGCGAGCCATACAGGCAGGCATCATCGGTGAGGGCCCTCATGGCCTCGGCCGCCGGCCGGCAAAGCGGCGCGACAGCCGCATGGTTCAGGTAGATCAGATTGCGAGTGACAGGAAATTGATCGCGATAACGCGTGCAGAGCGCCTCGGAGGCGTCAGCCAGCGCGATCGAATCTTTTTCGAAACCCATGTTCTTGAGCATACGTTAACGTTTGTGAATCTCCTGTGCGCCATGCGGGCGCGGCGCCCGGCTTAGAGAAACCAGACGTACAGTTGTTGCCGGATGCCGCGCCGCCGGGCGTTCCGAAGTCCCCAGATCGGCTTTATACTGGGGACAGACCGTATTGTGCGTTTTCCCGGTCTGTTGCCGTAAAGGAGTTCTTGTGAACCGTATATCCCCTCTAAGACCGTTCGTCAGCGTGGCCCTGGCATTTGCGCTGGCGCTTCCTTTCACCGCTTTCGGTCAGAGCAGCAAGGAAAAGAACCCGGACGAAATCGGCGACCGCAATGTCAGCGGCAAAGTCAATTTCTATTCCCTCGAAAAAGAGATCGCGCTGGGCAAGCAACTGGCGCAACAAGTGGAACGGCAAAGCAAAGTCATCAACGACCCGGTTGTCTCCGAGTACGTGAACCGCATTGGTCAGAACCTGGTTCGCAACTCCGATGCGAAAGTGCCGTTCACAATCAAGGTGATTGAAGACCCTTCGATCAATGCCTTCGCGCTGCCCGGCGGCTTCTTCTTTGTGCAGACCGGATTGATTCTGCACGCCGATACGGAAGCCGAGCTGGCGGGTGTCATGGCGCATGAGATTGCTCACGTTGCTGCCCGCCACGGCACGCGGCAGGCAACCCGAGCCGACATTGCACAATTGGCCACGATTCCGCTGATCTTTATGGGTGGCCCCGCGGCCTACGGCATTTACGAAGCGTCCGGACTGCTGGTACCCATGTCGTTTTTAAAGTTCTCGCGCAATTTCGAAACGGAAGCGGATTATCTCGGCATTCAGTACATGTACAAGACCGGCTACGATCCGACTGCTTTCGTCGACTTCTTCGAAAAAATCCAAACCCTCGAGAAGCGCAAGCCCGGCACACTTTCTAAAATGTTCTCTACTCATCCTCCGACAGACGACCGCATTGAGAAATCGCAGAAAGAGATTGCCGGTTTGAAGCCGAAGCCGGAATATGTGGTCACCACGTCGGAATTCAATGATGTGAAGGCGCGCCTGGCGATGCTCGAGAACCAGCGCCGTCCTGATAAGACCAGCGACGATCCGAACAAGCCGACACTACGCCGCAACCCGAACTCAAACACGCCAATCGAGGATGAGACCGATCCTTCTAAGAAGAACAAGGGAGACGATGAGGACCGGCCGAAACTGAAGCGGCGGCCGGATTCCGGCGATACAGGCGACTCGGGAAGCCCGACTAGTACAACCAGCACCAGTACACAGCCGCCCGCGAGTCTTTAAGGGAACTAACTGTCAGGGACCGTGAGTCCGGTCCCTGACAATCGGAATCAGGAAGGAAAAAACTTAACCTGCTACGGCTGCGTGTCTGTACTGGGACATCATCTCGTTCATCTGGTCCTTTACACGTAGTTTCAATTTCTTCAGGCGCTGCTCCTCGGTCTCATCAGCCGAGGTCAGATAAGGCTTCGACTCAATCGCCTCAATCTGTTTCTTCAACTGCGCATGCTGCTCGGCAAGCGCCCGGAATTGTTCGTTTGTGGCGAGCAGATGCGCTTTTAAATCATCGTCTTGCGTGTGATTCTCCATCAAGGGATCTCCTTTTTGTTGAAGTACCACGCCGAGTCTGGTTCTGAGGATTGGAAGAGAATCTGGCCCGGTGGGTGAGAGTGCATTGGTTCACTCGCGGATGGCCATCCGCATACCAACTATTAGCATCATTTCATCTTCATGACAATAGCTGTTTCCGGAGGGGCCTGGTAGTACTGCGGACGGCGGCCGATTTCCACAAAGCCGAATTTCCGATAGAGCTCCTGGGCGGCCAGGTTGGACTCCCGCACTTCTAAAAAGAACTCGCCGGGGTGACGCTTCAGTTCATGCTGAATCAGAGCGCTAGCAACTCCCTGCCGACGAAAGGCGCGAGAAACGGCGAGGTTCAGGATCTCCCGTTCGCCGGGGAGAATTTCGCGCGAGACCAGAAACCCGGCGATTTTGCCGTCCACTTCAGCGAGCTGGCAATCGTGCTTCAGGAAATCAGCCGCCTGCCAGTTGGCATATGTAAAGCACTCGTTCTCAATAGCGACCAATTCGTCCAGGTCCGGCGAGACGGCGGGCCGTATGACCAGGGTCACTGCAGCTTGAGAGCTGTAATCAGCCCGGCGGTTTGGAAACGATCGTCAGGCTGTGCCGAGTAGGTGAGCGATATTGTTCGGCCGGGCTTCTGCGAACCGCACGTGAGACCCGACTCGCTGACGTTCTTGAGCAACAGCCGGATGCTGGCGCCGTGCTGATCCTTTATTTCGAGGCGCGCATTCCCGCCCAGGCATTCGACATTCACCAGCTTTCCCGATAGATGTTTTGACGGCACTACAGCGCTCCAGGGCACGACTTCTTCGGGTGTGTTGTCCTTGCCGCGATTGGCGCGTTCTTCTGCCGCGCGGATGCGCTCGGCTTCCGCCTGCTGCGCCCGTTCGTCGGCTTCGCGAGCAGCGTCGCGCTCACGTTTGGCGGCCTTTTCTTCGGCATCCAGGCGCTCCTGTTCTGAATCTGCATATTCGCGATGAATCTGCTCCCGCATTTGTTCGTTCGGGGCGGAGTCTTCCGCCCGAGCCCAACTGCTTTGCGCCGCTGAGGCTTGTCCCAAGCTGGTCTGAAGCTTCGCCAATTCCACCCACCACGCGGTCATACGCGGATCAAGCTGAGTTGCCTTTTTGAGCAAAGCCAATTTTTGAGCCGGGTCAGCCGTTACGAGAGATTCATCGTGAACCGGTACGGCCCAGCGTGGGTTCAGTTGCTCGGCTCTTTTCAACAGAGGCAGGGCTTGTTCATCCAGGACATCCGGGATATACACTGGAGCGCTGCGGCTTCCGGCTTTGCGGGCGGCTTCGCAAAAGGCCGTGGAATCCTGGTTTCTTGTCTCGGCCAGAACGCATAAACCCTGGTAGCCGAGCGCGGCGGCCGATCCGCCGGCCGCTACTGCATCCTTGTAGGCCTTTTCGGCAGCGCCCAAATCATTGACATCAGCGCTTGCGATGTACGCCTGGGCGGATGGCTCGTCCAGACCGTGCTCGCCGAAATCGCGTTTAGGGTCCAGCGGGCGTCCTGAAACCGGGACCGGCTGCCAGTTGCCGGCGGCGAGATTTGCGGCGGCCTCCTTTTCGAGCGCGTCCGGGTCTTTGCCGAAAGCGTTGCGCTCGGCCGCGCGCAGATCGGTTCCCGTTTTCAGAGCCGCCAGAAAGACATGGAAGCTCAAGGAGTACTCGAATTTGGTGGCAAAGAGCTGCATGCGGGCCCAAGCCAGGTCCGGATGCGCCGGCGGGCCGCCCCAGGTCACACGGGCACCGTGCGCCTCTAAAGTGGAAAACAACTCCGGGAGGCCTTTCTCGACATTGGGCGGCAGTCGCGGCGTATTGTCATCCAGGAGGATACGCGCGACCTGATCGAGGGGGAGGCGCGCTTCCGGAGGGCATACGAAGACCCATTGGCCCAAACGGAAAACAAAGCCATTTGGGTTCGTTTTTGCATTTTGGGTCAAAATGAGCCGGATGGGCCATATGCTGGTCAGGTCTGGCGACTCCAGCAGGCCGCCCAAAACCCAGCGGACTTGTTCCAATTGGGTTAAATCATTACGGGCAGCGCCGATATCGCCGCCGGTATCGACGTAGAACGGCCCGATGTTCAGCTCGGTCCATTTATCACGCGCCAAAACCCGATTTGAAAAAACGAACCCACACAGGAGGAGGAGTGAAACAAAGCCAAACCGGCGGAACATGGCGGGGTTAATTCTGGTGCCATTCTAGCGCCCGGGTTTTGGCGATTTCAGGATCTGGAACAGATTACTGTAATCGTCGGTCCAGAGGCGCAGGCCGGGAATGCGGGAGATTGGGGCGGAGCGCAGCTTCACGGCTTCGTTGTTCAGGATGCCCGGATTGTTGGTGACGAGGACCCAATCCGCGGCGAGAACCAGATCGTCGCCAGAGTGGCTTCGCACCAGGACTGTCTGGTAGCCCATACTGGTTGCAAGCTGCTGGACGACGGGAGCCAAGTCCAGAAAGTCATTCGAGACATGAAAGGCTATGACGCCGTTCGGCTTCAGGTGCCTGCGATAGAGCTCGCCGGCCTGTCTGGTCAGCAGGTGAACCGGGATGGCATCGCCCGAAAAAGCGTCGAGGGCCAGGACATCGAACGGCGGGCCCGTGTCTTGTTGTAAAGAAAGGCGGCCGTCCCCCTCAACAATAGAAAGCCGCGCCTTCGTTTCCCGCAAATAGAAGAACAGCGACTGCGCCAGATCAACTACTTGCCGGTTGATTTCATAAAACCGGAAGTCGTCACCCGGCTGGCCATAGGCGGCGAGGGTGCCGACGCCCAGGCCCACCAATCCGACATGCTTCGGGCCGGCAAAGCCCTCGCGCAAGACGATGCCGATGCCGGAATCGGGGCCGTAATAGGTAGTCGGACGGTAGCACAGGGGCGGCCAGAGATATTGGGCACCGTGCTCTATAGTTCCGTGAAAGAGCATACGATTCTGTTCGGGACCGGCCAGCGGCGACTGTACGACACGCAAAGCGCCATAAAAGCTGCGCCGAAGCGAGAGCGAGTTCTCGTGATATTGGCGCCAGTTCGAGCCTAAGACGTAGAGCATCGCTGCGGTTACGCCGGCCCAAAGAAGGCGATTCGACCAACCGCCATTCCAGACGACGATTATTGCCAAAACGGCGGTAACGGACAGCGTGAGCGGCAGTTCATAAAGGGCATCGAAGATGTTTGGCGCGATCAGGCCGATGAAGATGGCTCCGGCAGCGCCACCAGCGGCGATGACAAGATAGAAATCCATGAGTTGATCCGGCGGCGGGCGCAGGCGATGCAGCTCGCCGTGGCAGAACATGCAGGCGACACAGAGGGCGATTAGAAAGATGGGCACGCTGACCTGCAGCGGCAGCATGAAATTAATGTTGGAGATGGCATAGCCGAGGAGGCCCAGCATGAGCGCGAGCAGACGCAGCCAGAAGCCCTGGGGATGCGCGCTTGTGCGGCCGAATGCGAGCACGAAAGTGAGCAAATAAACGGCAAGCGGCAAGACCCAGAGCAGCGGAATGGCAGCCACATTCTGCGTGAGGTGATTTGTGATGGATAACAAGAGCATGCCGCCGCAGGCAGCCAGCGCAAACCACAGGGCTTTGCGCCAGGGCGGAATCCACAGAAACTCGGGTCGACTTACGCTTTGCTTCGGAGCGGCATAGCCGCGCCAGGCCGAAGCTGCGCAGAGCAGCACGAAGAATCCGTACCCGAATGACCACCAGATCCGCTGTGTTCCCAAATCTAATTTCGGTTCGATCCAAACGGGATATGCGAGCAAGGCGGCCAGCGAGGCGAAGTTTGACACGCTGAAGAACCGATATGGAGAGGCTTTTTCTGCGCGAGCAAACCAGTACTGGAGTAAAGGAGTGGTAGCGGAAAGCGCGATGAACGGAACGGCGATGGTGCCGCTAAGGAGCCCGAGTATTTGCCAGGCCGGGTGATACAGTGCCGCGGGGCTCCAGCGGGCGCGTGGACCGATGGGCAGAAACCATAAGCTGGCCGCCAGCAGCAGCACGTGCACAAGGAACTGCAGCTTCGAAGAGCCGTAATGGGTCAGCAGGCGAGCATACGCATAGCCCAGCAGCAACGCTACCTGGAAGAACACCAGGCAGGTGGACCAAACGGCTGCGGAGCCACCGTACCAGGGCAGAATGCGTTTGGCGATCAGCGGCTCGACTGCAAACAGCAGGAACGCACTGAGGAAGACGGTCGCGGCGAACAGCAGTCGAGCGGCCCGGGCCCCGGTGAGATGCGGTGAAGAAACAGTGACTCGCAAAGAAAACGGCAATGGTTAGCGTATCGTCTTCGGGCAATCGATAGCATGCCGGGGTAGACGAACACTCGCGGATTAGCGTACCCCTAAAGTAAGAACATGTCCTTTATCCAACTGATCATCCTGGCGATCATCCAGGGATTAGCTGAGCTGCTTCCCGTTTCCAGTTCCGCGCACGTCGTTGTAGCGGAAAAGCTGATGGGACTTGATCCGTCGGCCCCGGAGATGACGCTGATCCTGGTGATGCTCCACACGGGAACGATGCTAGCAGTCATCCTTTATTTCTGGAATGACTGGCGCAAAACCTATTTCGAAAGCGCGGCCGCCTTGAAGAGTTTTCTGTGGCACCTGATTTTGGCCACGGCGCTTACCGGAATCATCGGTGAAGCAATTATTAAGCTGATTGAGAAGACCCTGTTCCGCAATGTCCCTCATGCAGAAGTGGAAGACCTCTTCAGCCATTTGGAACTGATCGCACCGGCTTTGGCTTGTGCCGGCGTTCTCATCATCGTTGCGGGGCTTCGCCGCAAACATGAAGATCCGAATGACGTGCACGCAACCAAGCGGCTCACCACGGCGCAAGCAGGACTAATCGGCATTGTGCAGGGATTTTGTTTGCCGTTTCGCGGCTTTTCCCGTTCCGGCGCGACTATCTCGACGGGCATGCTGGCGGGCGTTTCGAAGTTTCGCGCGGAAACGTTCAGCTTTGCGCTGGCCGTGGTGCTTACTCCGATCGTTGTTGGCCGCGAAGTGCTCCGGCTTTTTCATGCTCAGGCCGGCGGAGTGGCGGCTGGCGTGGGATTCAGTCTCGTGGGGGCCGTGTTCGCGTTTCTTGCCGGGCTGCTTGCATTGAGGTGGCTCAGCCGCTGGCTGGAATCCGGCCGCTGGCATTATTTCGGCATTTATTGCTTGATTGCGGCAATAGCGGTTTTCGTGCTACATCGGATGGGATATTAACGTCAGAATCAAGAGTGAATCATGCCAGCAGCCGCAAAACCGCTCACCAATATCCGTCCGACCGACCTACCCGCCTGGAAGGCTCTTGAATCGCACTGTGCCGAAATTCGCCCGCTGCATCTGCGGCAACTTTTTGCCGAAGATCCCCAGCGGGGTGAACGCCTGGCGATAGAAGCGGTGGGCCTGTATCTGGATTACTCGAAGAACCGCATTACAGATGAAACGTTACGACTGCTGGTACAGCTTGCCGAGCAGGCCAGCCTGCGCGAGCGGATTGACGGGATGTTCAACGGCGAGAAAATCAACATCACGGAAAATCGAGCGGTTCTTCATGTGGCGTTGCGAGCTCCCCGGGACGCGACCATCGTGGTGGATGGCCGCAACGTTGTTCCCGATGTTCATGCGGTCCTCAACAAAATGGCGGCGTTCGCCAATCGCATTCGCAACGGGGAATGGAAAGGACATACGGGCCAGCGCATCCGCAACGTGGTGAATATCGGCATTGGCGGGTCCGATCTGGGACCTGTCATGGCCTATGAAGCGCTCAAACATTACAGCGATCGCGATCTGACTTTTCGGTTCGTTTCGAACGTAGATTCTACTGATTTCGCCGAAGCCGTTCAGGATCTCGATCCTGCCGAAACGCTCTTCATCGTGTCTTCGAAGACGTTCACCACGCTCGAAACCATGACGAATGCGCATACCGCGCGCGAGTGGGCGCTCAAGGGATTAGGAGACGACGAGAAATCGATTGCGCGGCATTTTGTCGCCGTTTCGACCAACGCGAAAGAGGTCTCTAAATTCGGCATCGATACGGCCAACATGTTCGAATTCTGGGATTGGGTAGGCGGCCGCTATTCGATGGACTCGGCCATCGGCCTATCGACCATGATTGCGATAGGGCCAGAGAATTTCCAGTCCATGCTCAACGGATTTCATGAGATGGACGAGCACTTCCGCACGGCGCCGTTTGAACGCAACCTGCCCGTCCTGATGGGCCTGCTGGCAGTCTGGTATGCGGATTTCTTTCATGCGGAGACCGCCGCAGTTCTGCCTTATGAGCAATATCTCAAGCGCTTTCCGGCGTATTTACAGCAACTCACGATGGAGAGCAACGGCAAGCACGTGACGCTCAGCGGCGCGCAGGTTGACTATGCGACCGGAGCCATCTACTGGGGCGAACCGGGCACAAACGGCCAGCATTCTTTTTATCAGCTCATTCATCAAGGCACGCGCCTGATACCGTGCGACTTCATCGCTTTTTATCACACGCTGAATCCGCTCGGCCGGCATCA
>JAJPJN010000079.1 GCA_021324185.1 Terriglobia bacterium
GCTCGGATTCTTGGGCGCCAATCTCGAAGGCTACGGCTGCGCCGGTATGAATAACATCGAGTACGGGCTCATCATGCAGGAGCTCGAGCGCGGCGATTCCGGTTTGCGCAGCTTTGCCAGCGTGCAGGGCGGGCTGGTCATGTATCCGATCTATACCTACGGATCGCAGGAACAAAAAGAACGCTGGCTGCCCAGGCTGCAGTCCGGTCAGGCCATCGGCTGCTTCGGGCTCACCGAGCCTCAGTTCGGCTCGAACCCCTCCGGCATGTTGACCACCGCTGAAAAGCGCGGCGATAGCTGGATTCTGAATGGCGAAAAGACATGGATCACCAGCGGCTCTGTCGCCGACGTCGCGGTAGTTTGGGCCCGCACCACGGAGGGCATTCGTGGATTTCTGGTCGAGAAAGGAACCAAAGGCTACAGCACCTCCGATATTCACGGCAAGCTCTCCATGCGCGCCTCCGTCACCTCCAGTTTGCATTTCTCGGACTGCGTGATTCCGGCAGAGAATCAACTCCCCTGCGCCAAGGGACTGAAGGCGGCGCTCGCGTGTTTGTCGCAGGCGCGATTCGGCATCGGCTGGGGCGTGATCGGCGCCGCCATGGATTGTTATGAGACCGCGCGCAGCTATGTCGTTACGCGCAAACAATTCGATGATCGCCCGCTCGCGAGTCATCAACTCGTGCAGGAAAAGCTCGCCTGGATGATTACCGAAATCACTAAGGCTCAGCTACTCGCCTGGCAGGTGGCGAAGCTGAAAGACGCCGGCAGAGTGGAGCCCGCTTACATCTCCATGTTGAAGCGAAACAACGTTTCGATTGCACTCGAATGCGCGCGCCTCAGCCGCGATCTGCTCGGCGCCAACGGCATTATGGACGAGTACCCGATCATGCGCCACATGTGCAATCTCGAAACCGTGAAAACGTACGAGGGAACGGACCACATCCACACGCTTGTGATCGGCGAGCGTGTTACCGGCGTTCCTGCCTATCGGTAATGACGAAAACCGAGAGCTGCTGCTCGACTGCTTGATGCAGCACGGCAACGCCGGGGTCGCGCTGCAGAGCGCCGGAATAGCGTTTCCAGAACCCGTTCTCTTCGCGCGAAGGCGATAGCAGCGCGCGCATGTCCTCCATCAACTGCTCGAGTTGACGCGAGCTTGCCGGCGGATTCTTCGCCGCCAAAGCTTCATCAATCTGCACGATGAGCGTGGTGACCGGACGCAGCCACTCGAAGCGGGCATCGTTGATCAGCAGTTGCAGAAAGGCGCCCGGCGATGGGATGGGCCCGTGGACTAGCTCGTAGGAGGTTCGTTCCGAATCGAGAAGCGCCTTGTGAAGCACAAGCAGCTTCTCGCGCAAATTACTTAATCTCTGCCTCGCGTCGTCTGCGCCTGGCTGGGCGGACGCTGCCGGGGGTAACTCCATTCAATTTCAGAGTAACGCGGGCAGGGTCCGGCGTGAATCAAGCCGGCCCCAGAAATTTACCCGGGTGCTACGGCTCAGGTGCTATTGCGGCGGCGCTTGCGGCTTCGTCTGCGCGCTGGCCTGATCGATCTTGAGCAGCAGGCCTTTCAGCGCATCGGCATCTTTCGCCTTGGGCGCGAGCGCTAAATAAGCTCGCAGATGAGTGGCCGCTTCGGCGTACTTGCCTTTGTCGAGCAGCAGTTGCGCCATCATGCTTTCGGCTTGCGGATAGTGGTGCTGCGTGTCCAGCTTCAAGAGCTCCGTCACGCTCTTCTCCGCTTCGGCCGGCTTATGCAGTTGGTAGTTGGCGATGGCGTTGTACCAAAAACAACTGGGGAACTCGACCGGGTTCAAATCGATGACGTGCTTGCTGTATTGCGCCGTGTCCTCCCACTTGCTGTCCTGCGCGGATAGGAAGGCAAGGCGGTCATAGGGGCTGACGTATTTGCTGTCAGCAGCCGCGGCGGCCAGGTACGATTTGCGGGCCGCATCTCTCTGGCCCTGTTGCAACTGGATCTGCCCGAGCGCAAACCACGCGATCGCGTACTTCGGATAGAGATCGGTGGCCTCTGCGTACTCTTTTGCAGCTTCGTCGAATTTGCCTTTTTGCTCTGCCTGCAAGCCTTTGTGATATGCCTTCTGCGCGTTCTTGGGAGCGAGTTCGGTGGTCAGGCTGATGGTGGAGCCTTTCACCGCAACCAGGCGGTGTAACACGATGGTTCCGACATCGGGATCGTCCAGCGAGCGCCGGGTCGAAAGGTCAACTACATCCGAGCGGAAGCCCGGATAAGCGGCGCGCAACTCGCAATTCCATAGCGGGTTGGATTGGTTGAGAGCCGAACCGGGGCCGGAGCGCGTCGACGCGTTGCTGAATCCGGGAACGCCGCCATACTGGCCGCCGGAGCGCGAAAAAGGATCTCCGGGCGAATCCGATGCGTCGTCAAACGCCATTGGGTTCTGGCCGACCTGAAATGAGAATCGTCCTTTACTATCGGTGTGCGATTCGAGGCGGCTTGATCCGCCGCAGACGCGCTCGATCCGTATATCGGTATTCGGCGCAGTGCCATCGTCGAACATCACCTTGCCGGATAGAAAAATGGGCCGCACCATGGTGGGCGAAGTGGGGGAATTCGTCGTACCGATGTTGGGCGTCAAGCCCGGATTGCCGCGGGAATTCGAGCCGGTACTGGTAGCGCCGGTTGAGCTTGCAGGAGGAGCTCCTCGTTGGGCAAAAGCGGCAGGGATGATCAGAAGTAATGCAGCGGCCGGAATGATGAGACGGCGGCGGTGGGTCCAGAAACTTCGCATGGAACCTCCCAAGTTTGGTTTGAGTATCGCACATTATTGTGTAGCCGTGCCGCCGTGAAGAGCGACGAGCACCAGGCCGGCCACGACGAGGCACGTCCCCGTTGCTTTCAGGATCATGGCTCTTCCCTGGAAATTCTCGCGAAACCAGGATGGCCGGAAACGCGTGATGAGATACGCCCCGATGAAGATGGTGACGTAGCGCACGCCCGAAATGGCTTGTACGAGCGAGGGGTGGGCGCGGCTGATTGCGAATACAACCAGAAACGATCCCACACCCGCCACGAAGCGATTCACCATATACCAGAATTTGCTTTTCGGCGGCGCCTGTTCGGAACTCTGGAAGATCTGCTTGCGCCAGGAAGGCGGAATCAGCAGCGCGATAGAACCGGCGAATGTGCCCAGGGTAAAGAAAACGTAGCCGCTGACGAAGTTCGTGTTGTTGAAAGCGATCTTTTGCAGCACGTTCATCAGCCCGAAGCCGATGGCTGCGGCGATGATTCGCGGCGCCATCTTTCGCAGCGGCACTTTTTCGGCAAAGAACATAAAGAAGCCGCCAGCCGTGAGCAGAAGGAATCCCGACCATTGCCCGCCTGCCGGAGTCTTCAAAAGCCACAAGGCGAATAAAGCCGTGGCGACGGGAGCAAAGCCGCCCATCGCGGCCAGCTCGTCGGAAGCCTCGCCGGATTTCAGCGCAGCGTAGTAGAAGTACGAGGCAATCAGGTCGAGCAGGCCGGCCGCAAACGCCAGCCCCGCGATGTAGAGCGACGGCATCTTGAAGCCGAATGCCAACAGCACCAGGCCGAAGATGCTGATGGCCCCGAGCCAGAACACATAGGACAGCAGGTTCTGCGTTCCGCGCCGTTGCAGCAGAACTTTGTCCCAAATGAGCGAAAGGCCGATGAGACCGTGCGCGGTGATCGCCAGAAAGATGCCGTTGAGTGCAAGACTTTTAATCGCGTTCATGCCGGCCTTTTAAACGCAGCCAGACACACATATGTTGTGAACATGTGAAGCAACCGGTTCCGCCTCCCGCTTTGTAGACTGCTTCTCTTACGTACTTCAACACACGTGCTACTGCGAGTTGCTCGTGTCGCCGGGTCCGATTTGCATCTCTACGACGGCTTTGTGCCGACGATGAAAGAAGGCGATGTGCTCGGCCACGAGCCGATGGGCGTGGTTGTTGAAACCGGAAATGCAGTTACCAAACTGAAGAAAGGCGATCGCGTCGTCGTTCCGTTCACCATCTCTTGCGGTGAATGTTTTTTCTGCAAGAAGACATTGTTTTCGCTCTGCGACAGGACGAATCCCAATCATCAAATGGCCGACAAGGTGATGGGTCATTCACCGGCCGGCCTGTTTGGCTACTCGCATATGTTGGGCGGCTATCCTGGCGGGCAGGCGCAATATCTGCGCGTGCCGCACGCCGACGTGGGACCGATTAAGATTCCCGACGGGCTTCCGGATGACAAGGTGCTCTTCCTCTCGGATATTTTCCCAACCGGTTACATGGCTGCCGAAAACGCCGGGATCGAGCCTGGCGACACCGTGGCTGTGTGGGGCTGCGGCCCGGTTGGCCAGTTTGCCATTCAGAGCGCCTGGATGTTTGGCGCGGGCCGGGTGATTGCGATCGATGATGTTCCGGAACGCCTGCGCATGGCACAGACCGTCGGGCGCGCTGAAACGATCAATTTCGATCACGAGAGCGTTATGGAGCGCCTGAATGACATGACGCAAGGGCGCGGTCCGGATCGCTGCATCGACGCAGTGGGCGCGGAGGCGCATGTCAGTCACGTGATTGACACGATCATGGATAAAGTAAAGACCGCCGTGAAGCTGGAGACTGACCGCCCGCACGTGCTGCGCGAAGCGATTATCAATTGCCGTAAGGGCGGGACCGTTTCGGTGCCTGGCGTTTACGTTGGGATGCTGGACAAAGTGCCGTTTGGCGCAGCAATGAACAAAGGCCTGACTCTCAAATCGGGTCAAACGCACGTGCAGCGCTATCTGAAACCACTGCTGGACAAGATTGCAGATGGCCAGATCGATCCATCTTTCGTCATCACGCACAAAGTGAGCCTGCAAGATGCGCCGAAGATGTACAAGATTTTTCGCGACAAGCAGGACGGCTGCATAAAGGTCGTGTTAAAGCCGGGCGCGGCGAGCAAAAGCGAATCGACAACAACGACTGCGGCCGTCTGAGAAAAGCCCGGCCTCGGCTTCACAGGTATTATGAAGCCGATGGACGTACAACATTACAAAGAGCTTCTGCTCAAGCGTCAAGAGGAGCTGATGGAAGAGGCTGCCCGGTTTGAGCAGGAAGCGCGAAACTCGCGGGTTGCCGAAGTCGAAGATCCCATTGATGTGGTCACGTCCGATGAAAGCAAGTCCGCCAATTTTCATTTGAGGGATGTGGCGGCGCGCACGCTGCAACAGGTGCGCGCGGCTTTGCAGCGGATCAACGACGGCAGTTATGGTTTTTGTATTGAATGCGGGCGGCCCATTGAGCGCATGCGATTGGAAGCCGTACCGTGGACTCCCTTTTGCCTCGAGGATCAGGAGAAGCACGACCAGGCCGAGGCTGCCGGAGAAGGTGCGAACGTGATTCCAACCGCATGAAACCGGCACTTTCAACGCAACTTTCGCGCAATCGGGTTCGCGCCGTCATCGTCGCCATTTTCGCCGTCTTTATCGCGCTGGCGGTGGCACGCTGCTGGACCAACCTTCCCTGGTTCGATGAGGGTTGCTTTTATGGACCTGTTTACAACTGGATCGTGCATGGACACACGGGCACGACCGTTATGGAAGCCAAAGGATTTCCCTGGGAAGGAATTGAACGGCATCAGTACTGGCAGCCGCCCATGCATCTCATCTGGGATTTTGCGTGGCTGAAGGTCTTCGGTTTGGGCTTGGTGTCATTTCGAAGCCTTTCGACATTCGCGGGCGTGTGTTGGCTGATCTCATGGCTGTTTCTGCTGACGTATTTTCGAACTCCGATCGTGATGCGTCTGCTTGCGCTCGCATTGATCGCTACCGATTACGCGGTCGTGCGCGCCGCGTCGGATGGACGCACGGACATGATTTCCGCCTCTTTTGGATTGGCGGCGGTGGCGCTCTACCTGTATTACCGCGAGCGAAATTTCACGCTGGCTGTGATCTTAAGCCAAACGCTGCTTGTTTGTGGCGGGCTGACGCATCCATTGGGAGGCGTGGTCTACATTGCGCTGCTTGCGTATTTCTTTATCCACGACGGCGACTGGCGCAAGGTGCGGCTGTACCATATCGCGCTCGGGCTGATTCCGTATACCCTTGGCGCATTTGGCTGGGGACTATACATCGCGAAAGACCCGCAGACATTTCGAAAGATTTTCTTTGGATCGAGCGCCGCCGGGCGGCTCAGCGGACTTTCGAATCCGTGGCTTGCCGTAAAACGCGAGCTGATCCTGCGCTATCTGGCGCCATTCGGTTTGTTTGGCCATTCTTGGGTATTGAAGGTGAAACTGCTGATACCCATCATTTACATTTGCACGGCGCTGGCTGTTTTGCTGGTCAAGCCGGTGCGGAGGCAGCCGTTCTTAAGACCTTTTATCGCGATGTGGGCCATCGCTGTGTTTACGGTGTTTGCCGTCGATAACCAGCGGAACGGTACCTACATGGTGCATCTGTTGCCGTTCTATGCGGTCCTGATGGCGGGCGGGCTCTTTTATCTGTATCAGCACTCGGTGGGTGCGCGGGCGTTGGGTTTGGCGTTTGCGGCAATGTTCATTGCACTGCAAGCCGGCGGGTCATTGTACATCATCGCCACCAACCCTTACCGGCATCAGTATCTGCCGGTGACCAACTACGTTGTGGAACATGCGCGGCCGGGCGATCGGATTGTGGGGACGTCGGAGCTGGCCTTCGGGATCGGCTTCGATCGCCTGCACGATGATATGGCGCTCGGATATTTTGTCCATAAAAAACCGGACATTATTGTCATGTCGCCGCGTTACGCGATCTGGTACGACGAGAATCGCGCGCTGCCTGTTTACAATTACGTGCAGGGTGTGATGGCGCAGTTCCAGCGCGTTTTCGGAAACGATGCCTTCCAGGTTTATTTGCCCAAGGATCGAGTGGCCGAAATTTCGCGCGGAACAAACTGACGGCGCCGGCGCCTATTTGCCCAGCCAGCAGGGCGTTCGCTTTTGAAGAAACGCCGAGATGCCTTCCTGCGCATCTTGCGCCAGCGCGTTAGTCGTCATCACCTCTTTGGCGTAAGCGTAGGCGCGGCGTTGATCGAGATCGATCTGCTCGTAATATGCCTGCTTGCCGATATTCACGGTGAGAGGACTTGCCTCGCCGATGCGCCGGGCTAAAGCGCGTGTCGCTCGCGGCAGCTCATCCGGGGCGGCAACCGCATTGATGAGTCCCCAATCAGCGGCCGTTTGCGCGCAGACCGGCTCGCCGGTAAGCAGCATCTGCAGCGCACGCTTGCGTCCGATGGCGCGGCTCAAGGCCACCATGGGCGTGGTGCAGAAAAGGCCGATGCGGACGCCGGGAGTAGCGAAGCTGGCCTGCTCGGAGGCGATGGCCAGGTCACATGTGGCTACCAGTTGGCAGCCCGCAGCCGTGGCCATGCCTTGTACTTCTGCGATGACCGGCTGCGGAATGGATTGAATGCGCTGCATCAACTGGCAGCAGACGTCGAAGGTTTCGCGGTAAACGGAGACATCGCGGCCCACCATCTCACTGAGATCGTGCCCGGAACTGAATACTTTGCCATTCGCGGCCAGGATGACGGCTTTTGCGCTGCGGCTTTGTTCTATTTCATCGAGGCAATGAATCAGCTCGCGCATGAGTTGCAGCGACAGCGCATTCCTTCGGGCCGGACGGTTGAGCGTAACGATGGCGATTCCGTCTTCGCTATCGAGCAGAAGATTTTCGTAGTTCATACGAGTACCCAGTTCTATTTACGCAAACAAAGTGCCTGCATGCCGGACAATAGCATCGTGGGGCCCGAAAACGACCGCATTCGCGTTCTGATTACAGGTGGAACTTTCGATAAAGAATACGACGAAATTCATGGACGCCTGTATTTCAAGGACTCTCACGTACCCGAGATGCTGGAGCTTGGGCGCGCGAAGCTGCCGCTGGTGATTCGTACGCTCATGATGGTGGACAGTCTGGAAATGACGGAAGCGGACCGGAGCATTATCGTGGAGCAATGCCGTTCGACGCCCGAAGACCGTGTTGTGATTACGCATGGCACGGACACGATGGAAGTAACGGCGAGAGCGATCGCCGGCGCGGTGCAGAACAAAACCATCGTGCTGACGGGAGCGATGATTCCATACAAATTCGGCAGCTCGGACGGGATGTTTAATCTTGGCAGCGCGCTGGCTTTTGTGCAAACGCTTCCGCCCGGCGTGTACGTTGCAATGAACGGGCGATATTTTCCGGCCCATTCGGTGCACAAAAACAAAGAGACCGGAATCTTCGAGGCGAAGTGAAGAACGCGCTGGCATTGGATGTGATCATCATCGGCGCGGGTGCGGCCGGCCTTGCCGCGTTGCGCGAATTAGACCGCGCGGGGAAACGTGTGCTGTGCCTGGAAGCACGCGACCGCATCGGCGGCCGTATCGCGACAGTACATGATTCTTTGTCGCCGATCCCGATTGAACTGGGCGCCGAATTTGTGCATGGACGGCCGCGGGAGATCTGGGAAATCGCCGAATCGGCGCCGTTGCAGCTCTATAGCTGCATGGAGCACGCCATTCAGGTTCGGGATGGCAAGCCGCAAACGAAAGCCGATGCATGGTTGCAGGTGGATCGCGTGATGAAGGACCTTGAAGCCGCTGTCGAGAGCGGGCGCGAGCAGACTTTTTCGGAATTTTTGGCGCAATTTGATTACCCTGCTGACGTGAAGGAGCTTGCGACGTCTTATGTGGAGGGCTTCAACGCCGCGAAGGCCGACGTTATCAGCATCGCGTCGATCGTGAAGGATCAGAAGGCGGCGGACGCGATTGATGGAGATCGTGCATTCCGCCTGATGAACGGTTATGATTCCGTCCTGCACTGGATGCTGCAGGGCATTTGCGATCTGGATCGCAAGCTACAGCTCAACAGCCAGGTGCGCGCGGTCCGATGGACGCAGGATGGAGCAACGGTCGAATTTGTTTCGACGCAGACGGGAGCTGTTCAGAAGATCTCTGCGCGGCACGTTATAGTGACGGTTTCGTTGGGGGTTTTGCAAGCGGAGGCGATCCGCTTCGAGCCTGAACCGGCAGATATTCTGCACGCCGCGAAACAGTTGCGATTCGGTGAGGTGGTGCGCATGATCCTGCGCTTTGAAAATGCGGTTTGGGAGGAAAGCGGCGACTTCGCGGAAGCAGGATTTTTGTTATCGGACGAAAAGTTTTTTCGGGCATGGTGGACGCCGTTGCCGGTGCGGGCGCGCTCGATTACCGCATGGAGTTCAGGGCCGGGTACCGGCGAGCTTCTGGGAATGCCGAAAGCGGAGATTGTGAAGCGCGCGATTCAGGAGCTATCGCACATTCTAAGCATGCGGGAGAGGCAACTGAATGAACTGCTCCGAGCCGCGTATTTTCACGACTGGCATGGCGATGAGTTTGCGCGCGGCGCTTACAGCTATGTTCCGGCGCATGCAATGGGTGCTCGCGAGGCGCTGGCCCGGCCGGCTGGCAACACGCTTTATTTCGCCGGGGAAGCAGCGGAAACAAACGGGCACAGCGCGACGGTGCACGGGGCAATCGCTTCGGGCCGCAGTGCGGCAGCGCAGGTTTTATTGTGAAGATTCTATTCTGAAAATTGGCCGTTCCGCGTCTTTTCTTAATCGACAGCTTTGGATTCATCTTCCGCGCCTACCATGCGCGCGCGCGCAGCGGTGCGCCGCCCATGCGAACCAGCTACGGGCTTTCAACGGAAGCCATCTACATCTTCCACAACATGCTGCGCAAGCTGATGACGACCTTCAAGCCCGAGTACATCGCCGCCATATTTGAAAGCAGCGAGCCTACTTTTCGCTCGGAGAGCTTTGCCGAATACAAGGCCAATCGCACCGAGATGCCGCCCGATCTGGGCGAACAGATTCCGCACATCCGCCGCATTCTGGAGGCGATGCACATACCGATTCTGGAATTTCCGGGGTTTGAGGCCGATGACGTGATCGGCGCCATCGCGTGCCGTCCGCCGGCGAAGCCTCTGGAAGTCGTGATCGTTTCGAGCGATAAAGACATGTTGCAGCTTGTTAACGATCGCGTCTTCATGCTGAATCCCATGAAGGACGACGAATGGTACGACGCTGCGAAAGTGGAGCAGTTCATGGGCGTGAAGCCCGCCCAGGTTGCAGATCTGCTGGCGCTCAAAGGCGACTCCATCGATAACATCCCCGGCGCTCCGGGTATTGGAGATAAAGGCGCGCGCGATATTATCAGCCGCTTTGGCTCGATTGAAGCTGCGTTGGAGCGCGCCGCGGAAGTCGAGCGGAAGATGTATCGCGAGAGTTTGATCAATCATCGCGATCAGATCATCCTAAGTAAACAGCTAGCGACTATCCAGACGAATGTGCCGATTGAATGGGATCTCGCTGCCTTGCGCGCGCAGCCGCCCGACAACTCCCGGCTGAAGGCGCTTTATAAGGAGCTGGAATTTTTCAGTTTGCTGAAAGATCTGCCGCCCGAAGACGACAGCGCAACGCGCGATTATGGAACGCTTAACGACGCGGCAGCGATTTCTGAGTGGCTGAACAAGCGGCCGGCAGAGGCGCCCATAGCGATTGCGCTTGATCTGACGAATGCATTCGCCGGGCTCTCCTATGGAATTGGACAGGGGCGCGCAATACCTTTTTCTCTGCTGGACGAATTGCGGCCGCTAATTGAATCAGAATCGATTCCCAAAGCCGTTCACGATGCGAAAGCGTTTCTGGTAGCGGCCGCCGGGTTAGGGATGGAGCCGCGCAACATCGCCGAAGACGCGATGCTCTACGCGTTTTTGCTTTCGGCTGAGCCCGGGGGCTGTTCGCCGGAGTCGCTGGCGGAACGCTTTCTGGATCGAAAGCTGAATGCGGCTGCCGAGCAGCAGGCGGAATGCACTCTTGCAGTGTTAGAAATCCTTCGTCCGCAGATCGACCAGCAGGAACTGCGCGGTGTCTACGAACAGATCGATCTGCCGCTGGCGCCTGTGCTGGCTCAACTGGAACTGAACGGTATTCGCGTCGATACGGATGTACTGGCGGAATTGTCGGTGCGGCTGACGGAGCGGATTGACCGCATCGCGCAGCAGATTTATGAGCTCGCGCGCCATCCGTTCAACATCAATTCGCCACAGCAGCTTGGCAAGATTCTGTTTGAGGAGATGGGCTTGCCTTCCCCGGTCAAATACGGAAAAGGCAAGACCGCCTCTACAGCCGCCGATGTTTTGGAAGCGCTGGCTCCGGCTTACCCGGTAGCGCAACTTGTTCTCGATTACAGGCAGCTCACGAAATTGAAAGGGACGTACATTGACGCGCTGCCGCAATTGATCAATTCGAAAACGGGACGCTTGCACACGACATTTAATCAGGCCGGCGCGGCCACAGGCCGGCTTTCTTCCTCGAATCCGAACCTGCAGAACATACCGATTCGCAGCGAAGAAGGCCGCGAGATTCGCGCCGCTTTTGTTCCTGAGCGCGGCTGGGAACTGGTTGTGGCGGACTATTCGCAGATTGAGCTGCGGCTGTTGGCGCATATGTCGCTCGATCCGGTGCTGGTGGAATCTTTCCGAAACCGCGAGGATATTCATACCCGCACGGCCGCTGAAGTCTTCAAAGTAAATCCGGCGATGGTGGACGCCAACATGCGCCGCGCTGCGAAGGCTGTGAACTTCGGAATTGTGTACGGGCAAACGCCGTTCGGCCTGGCGCAGACGCTTTGTATTGACCGGAAAGAGGCAGAGCTTTATATTCGCCGCTATTTCGAGCGCTACGCCGGGGTGCGCGAATTCATCGACAGAACGATAGCGGAGGTGCGGCAGACAGGCGTTGCCAAAACATTGCTGGGCCGGCGCCGTCCCATACCGGATATGCATAGCCGCAACCCCGCAGCACGGTCGTTTGCCGAACGAACAGCGGTAAATACGCCGTTGCAGGGCACAGCGGCGGATCTGATTAAACTGGCGATGATCCGCATTGCCGAACGGCTGAAGACAGAGAAGTTGCAATCGCGCATGCTGCTGCAGGTTCACGACGAACTCGTGTTTGAAGCGCCTCCGCAAGAGGTAGATACGCTCAAGGAGTTAGTGAAATCGCAAATGGAAAATGTGTATCCGTTATCTGTTCCGCTAGTAGCCGACACCGGCAGCGGTCCGAACTGGAGAGACGCGAAGTGAGCACGCGACGGCTATTCGCGCTCTGTGCAGTATTAGGCGCTGCCTTGCTCAGCACTGCTTGCGGCGGAAAGAAGACTACCGAAATGAAGCCAGCACCTGCGCAATATAAGGTGCGTCTGACGACTACGAAGGGGGATGTCGTCATCCTGGTTCACCGCGACTGGTCCCCTTTGGGGGCGGATCATTTTTATGAACTCACGAACATGGGTTTTTATAACGGCTGTTATTTTTTCCGCGCGATTAAGAATTTTGTCGTGCAGTGGGGAATCAACGGCGATCCGAAGATTAATAAGGATTGGAGCGAGATCACGATTAAGGATGATCCGCCCAAGGTGAGCAACAAAATCGGCACGGTGGTGTTTGCAAAGACGCAGCAACCAAACAGCCGCACGACGCAGGTGTTCATCAACCTGGGCGACAACAGCGCTTCGCTCGATCCGCTGGGGTTCACGCCCTTCGGCGAGGTGATTCAGGGGATGGAGAACGTCTTCAACCTTTACACCGGCTACGGTGACGGCCCGCCTAGCGGCGCCGGGCCGAGCCAGGAGAATCTGGCGATTGACGGCAATCCTTATTTAGAAGAGCACTTTCCGAAGTTGGACTATATTAAGACGGCAAAGGTGATTCCGTAAGGACGGCGTGGATCACCGGTGCGTGTGGCGGGCGACCCAGTCGCCAATCTTCTGCAGGGCAACCGGCGAGATTGCTACGGGGTTGGACGCGTACTCAAAGGCGAGTCCCGTGTTTGCGGGTTGTAGCAGGTAATTCAGTCCGGGAAGAATCTCGACTGTCGCATCCTTGTTGCCGCCGCGCGCGAGAGCGGCTTTGATGGCGGGGGCGTTCTGGTCGGCAATGACCTGCATGTCTTTTGCGCCGTTCAGCGCCAGCACCGGGCATTTCAATTTTGCGATATCGGGCGCCGGATCGTAGCTGAGAAAAAATCGCAACCAGGGCGATTGAAAATGGTTCAGGTTTTGTTCCCAGTGAGCAACCGATACGTCTTCGTCATAGTCCTCGCGCACCTGAAATGCGAACTTGGCGAAGGCCACTCTCATCTCCTGAATGGTTTTGCCTTCGCGGGCCATATCGTATAGCATTTTGCCGGCACGGCGGTCTACTTTGATCTGATCTTTGGACATATTGCCGGCCGCCTTTTCCGCGCGTTCCGTCTGCTCGAGCAAAACCTCTTCGCCCGGCACGCCGGTTCCTTCGAGCATCACGATAAAGGCGATGCCCGGCATATCGTTTGCGACCATGACGGCCTCTATCGCGCCTTCGCCGTGCCCAATGAGCCCGATCTGCTTCTGGTCAATATCGCTGCGTGATTGCAGATAGCGAACAGCAGCCTCGACGCCGGTTGCGAATCCCTTGGTGGTGACTTCTTCGAATTGGGCCAGCGGCGCGTGTATGCCGCGTTTGTCCGCGCGCAGAACGGCAATGCCGCGCCGGGTCAAGTAATCGGCCAGCACGCGAAAAGGCTTCTGGCCCTCAATGGTCTCATCGCGATCCATTTTGCCGGCGCCGGCAATCAGGACAACGGCCGGAAAGGGACCTCCCGATTCCGGCTCGGTCAAGGTCGCCGCAATATCCGCATTGCCCAGATCGGGATTGGAATAGCGAACATCCAATTCGCGGTAAGGAGGCTGAGCCGTCTGGGCAAAACCAAGGTTTACAAGCAGGATCAGCGCTGAAAGCAGAACGCGCGCTCTCATGCCCACATCATATAAGCCGGGTTCGGATGCGAAACTGAAAGAAAATGACAGGCAATGAGATCCGCGCGAAGTTCCTGGATTACTTCGCCGGCCAGGGGCACAGGATTGTTCGCAGTTCGTCGCTGGTGCCCGCAAACGATCCGACGTTGCTGTTTACGAACGCCGGAATGAATCAATTTAAGGAAGTTTTTCTCGGCCTCGAGAAACGCGATTATTCACGTGCGGCTTCGGCGCAGAAGTGTGTTCGCGCAGGCGGCAAACATAACGATCTGGATAACGTCGGCTACACGCGCCGGCATCTTACGTTTTTTGAGATGCTGGGTAATTTTTCGTTCGGTGACTACTTTAAAAAAGATGCCATCGCGTATGCCTGGGATCTGGTTACGAATCCGCGGTGGTTTGGGCTGGACAAAGATCGCCTGTATGTAACAGTTTTTCGCGAAGACGACGAAGCGGAAGAACTCTGGCAGAAAGTGGCCGGCGTGCCGAAGGACCGCATCTTTCGTCTGGACGAAAAAGACAATTTCTGGCAGATGGGTGATACCGGCCCGTGCGGTCCCTGTTCAGAAATTTTTTATGATTTCGGGCCGGAGGCGGCGGAAGAAGGGCGCGAGCACGAAAAATTTCCTGAAAACGGCGGCGACCGGTACGTCGAAATTTGGAATCTCGTGTTTATGCAGTTCGATCGGGCGAACAACGGAACGCTGGCGCCGCTGCCACGGCCCTCGATTGATACCGGCATGGGGCTGGACCGCATGTCCGCTGTTCTGCAAGGCAAGAATTCGGTTTACGATTCAGATCTGTTGAAGCCGATTATTGAGCGGGCGGCAGACCTGCTGCATGCGAAGAAGGCGGATGACGAGCGCACGGCGGTGGCATTGCGCATCAATGCCGACCATGCGCGTTCGACCACATTTCTGATACACGACGGCGTGGTTCCTGCGAATGAGGGCCGCGGTTACGTGCTGCGCAAGATTATGCGGCGCGCTATGCGTCATGGGCGGCTGGTGGGCGCATCGGAGCCGTATCTGTATCAACTCACGCGCTTTGTCGCGGAATTGATGAAACCGGCGTATCCCGAACTGCTCGAGAGTATTGAGCGCGTCGGCCGCATTGTGCATGACGAAGAAAATCGCTACGCTTCCACTTTCCAGATAGCCGAGCGCTTCTTCCATGACGAGGCGAAATCTGCGGTGAACGGCATTCTTCCGGGCGCGGCGGCATTTAAGCTGTACGACACCTACGGCCTTGCACTGGATGAGCAGGAAGAGCTGGCGCGCGAGTTCGGTTTACGAATTGATCGCGAAAGCTTTGCGGCGGAGATGGCCCAGCAGCGCGCGCGGGCGCGGGCGAGTTGGAAGGGTGCGGATAAAGCGCAGATCGCCGATGTCTATAAGGATCTGCCGGCCAGCGAATTCGTCGGGCGCACCTCGCTTGAAACGCCGGTGGAGGTAGTGCGGCTGATCGCAAACAGGCAACCGGTAGAACTGGTGGAGCAAGGCGCAGCGGAAATTGTGTTCGCGAAAACTCCGTTTTATGCAGAGTCCGGCGGGCAAGTGGGAGACACCGGCCTGCTGCTCGATCGGGACACGCATGAACGTGTCGCGGTGGTGGAAGGCTGCTACAAGCCGGCTCCCTCTGCAATTGTGCAGAAGATTCATGTTCTGCGGCCGATTCGAACAGGAGACAAATTGCTTGCCGTGGTGGATCAGCCGCTGCGCGCGTCCATCATGCGCAACCACACAGCGACACACCTGCTGCACGCGGCGCTCCGGCAAGTGCTGGGGACGCACGTCAAGCAGGCGGGCAGCGTTGTGGAACCGGGGCGCTTGCGTTTTGATTTCACACACTACTCGGCGCTGACGGACGATGAGCGGCTCGAAATAGAACGCATTGTGAACCAGCAGATTCTTGCCAATAAGGAAGTGACCACGGACATCATGAATTTGGAGGAGGCGCTGTCTACAGGCGCGATGGCTCTGTTCGGGGAGAAATACGGGGAGAACGTCCGGGTGGTCAGCATTCCCGGCTTCAGCCGTGAATTGTGCGGGGGCACGCATGTCGGCCGCACCGGCGATATCGGGATGTTCAAGATTGTGTATGAAGGCAGCATTTCGCAAGGCGTGCGGCGCATTGAGGCAATAACCGGCGAGTACGCGCTCGAAAAATTTCAGCAGGCGACGGCACAGCTAACAAAGATGGCCGAAGTTCTGCGCACGTCTGAAAGCGGGGTGGTGGATCAGGTTGAAAAATCGATGGAGCGGCAGAAAGCGCTGGAACGCGAGGTAGGGCAGCTTAAAACGCGGTTGGCGCTGCTGCAGATGAATGAGGTCGAAGGACGAAGATTGAATGGCGCTACCGTTCTGGCGGAGAGACTGGATGGGCTGGATTCGAAGCAGTTGCGCGCACTGGCAGATTCGCTGCGGAACAAGTGGGGCAGCTCAGTGATTGTGCTGGCATCGGTGAACGATTCGCATGTTTCGCTGATTTCAGCGGTCAGCAAGGATCTGACGGCGAAAGTTCAGGCGGGCAAACTGGTGGGCGACGTGGCCAAAGCGATCGGCGGGAAAGGCGGCGGCCGGCCGGACATGGCGGAAGGCGCGGGAAAAGATGTAGCGGCGCTGCCAAGCGCGCTGGAAGAAGTTTACCGGAAGGTGGAGGCGTTGCTGTAAATCGGAATGGAACGCTTTGATGTAGCGATTGTGGGCGCGGGACCGACGGGATTGGCCTGCGGCATCGAGGTGGAGAGGCGCGGGTTTAGCGCGGTTTTGTTCGATAAAGGCTGCGTCGTCAATTCGATTTATCACTACCCCATCAACCTCGTGTTTTTCACCACGCCTGAGCTGCTGGAGATCGGCGATATTCCGATGACGTCGCTGAATGAAAAGCCCGGACGCACGGAGGCGCTGAAATATTATCGCCGTGTTGCGGACCACTTTCATCTCAACGTGCATCAGTACGAGCGCGTGCTCGGCTTTGACGGCAGCGATGGCGATTTTATTGTGCAGACCGAGATGCTCAGCGGCGAGCGCTACTGTTACGGTGCGAAGAAAATCATTCTGGCGACCGGGTATTACGATATACCGAACTGGCTGAACGTTCCCGGCGAAGGGCTGGAGAAAGTCATTCACTACTACCGTGAAGCGCATCCTTATTACAACCAGGATGTGCTCATTGTGGGCGCGAAGAATTCCGCTTGCATCGCGGCGCTGGAACTGTTCTGGACGGGCGCGCGCGTCACGATGGTGCATCGGGGCGCGGGCATTTCGAAGAACGTGAAGTATTGGATCAAGCCGAATATTGAGAATCGCATCAAGAACGGCGAGGTGAAAGCTTATTTTCACAGCACAGTGAAGGAGATCAGGCTGCACGACGTGGTGTTGAACACGCCGGAAGGAGAAGTAACGGTCAAGAACGATTTCGTGTTCGCGATGACCGGTTACCGTCCTGACTTCGAATTCATGGCGCAACACGGCATTCACCTGGACCCGGCTACCTCGAAGCCGATTACGAATCGCGAGACGCTTGAAAGCGAGCGCGCAGGCGTCTATCTGGCGGGTGTCATCGTCGCGGGAACACATACGAACGAAATCTTCATTGAGAACGGGCGCTTTCATGGGAAGGTGATTGCCGAATCGATAGCCGAAAGCCTGAAAGCTCTGCAGCCGGTTTGAATGTACGTCGACGTGTAGAGCGGGCGGTAGCTCCGTGAGCTGAGTGCGAAACTTATCTGAATGAGATTCGCACTGCTGCTGTTAACGTTGCTTGCCTACCCGTTGTGCGCTGCCGAGATTCAAACTCTTCCCGCCACACCGGAGAACATCTGCTGGGGGTACTATTGGGCGCAAGCGAACCCGGCAATCAAAATTCATTCAGGCGATCGCGTGCGTATTCAGACGGTCTCCGGAAATCCTACGCGCCTGGTTGCGGCGGGCGCCAAGCCGGATGAGATTCAGCCTGAGCTGAAAGAGATCTACGCGAAAATTCCTGCTTCTGAGCGCGGTCCGGGCGGGCATATTCTCACGGGCGCGGTTTATGTAGACGAAGCAGAACCCGGCGATGTGCTGGAAGTGCGCATCGAGAAGATCACGATGGATGTGCCGTACGCCTATAACGGCTTCGGTCCGAACGGCGGATTTCTGAAGGCCGATTTTCCGAATTCGCGCGGCATGAAGGTGATCCCGCTCGATCGCAAACGCAACGTGGCGCTGTTTGCGCCAGGCATTGAGATCCCGCTGCACCCGTTCTTCGGCAGCATGGGCGTGGCGCCTCCGGGTGATGCAAAGGTGAATAGCGCGCCGCCTTCCACTTACGCCGGAAACATGGATAACAAAGAGCTGGTGGAGGGCAGCACGTTGTACATTCCCGTCTTCCAGAAGGGCGCGTTGTTCGAAGTGGGTGACGGGCACGCCGGAATGGGGAACGGCGAGGTGGATATTACGGCACTGGAAACGTCGCTCACCGGGACGTTTCAGTTCATCGTGCATAAAGGCGTTTCGCTTAAATGGCCGCGCGCGGAGACGTCGGCCGATTACATCACGATGGGCTTCGATGAAGACCTGAACAAGGCGACCGAAATTGCAGTGCGCGAGATGATCGACTTCCTTTCCACCGA
>JAJPJN010000065.1 GCA_021324185.1 Terriglobia bacterium
ATGCTGGTTCCGCAACACTTAGCGAAGTATCCTCGTGTGCATGTTCAAGTGACGTTCGGGATGCCGATCATCGGTCCGGTTCTAGCGGGCATTGGACGACACTATGGGATTGGCGTTTTCGCGAGGGTAGCTGATTGTTGAAGGTGTGTAAAAGCTCCAGCTACAAAATCATCTAGACTCGATTCTTAGCCGGGCCCAGAACGTCTTTATTTTTTGAAGAGATTGGTCGGGGCGGCAAGATTTGAACTTGCGACCCCCTGCGCCCAAGGCAGGTGCGCTACCAGGCTGCGCTACGCCCCGACTATTTGTAGTCTTTTGATTTTAAGATACGCCTCTGGACAGGTTAGCCGGAGCCATTTTGTTTTATGTCAGATTAGACATAAGGCCAGATGGCTCGCTCAGCACAAACTGCAAAAGACGCCTTGCGGCTTATATCAGCGCAGCGACGGGCGAGGAAAGGAAGCGAAAATGAACAGCTCCAAAAAGAGGCGATTGCAACGGCATGGGTGGGCCGTTGCGGATGCGGCTGAGTTCCTCAATCTCACTCCCCGAGAAGCACAGTTCGTTGAAGTGAAGCTAGCACTTGCAGCCGGAGTACGAAGAATGCGGGAGCAGCGTGGAATCACTCAAGCGGCCCTGGCGGAACGACTGGGTTCCAGCCAGTCGCGTGTTGCCAAGATGGAAGCGGCGGACCGGTCCGTAACTCTGGATTTAATAATGCGGTCGCTGCTGGCAGTTGGAGCGACTCCCGGCGACATTGCCAAGCTCATCAGGCGCGTAGAGCCGCATCGCGCCTGATTCTAAAGCACGCCGCGTTTTGTTCGGTCCTTAGAAGGCCAGCAGGCGCTCGCCTTCGCGGACCAGGTCTGCCACCTGGGGAAGAATCACGTCCTCGATTTGCGGATTGTAGGCTACCCAAGTGTCACGCGCCGCTACCCGGCCGATGGGTGCATCGAGTTCCGTGAACAATTCGCCGGCAATGCGCGCGGCCAGTTCGGCGCCGTATCCCCACGACAGAACATCCTCGTGCGCGATGAGGACGCGATTCGTCTTCTTCACGGAAGTGCAGATGGCGTCCCAATCGTAGGGAGATAAGCTGCGCAGATCGAGGATCTCGATCGTGACGCCGCGCCGGCGCTGCTCGATCTGCAAAGCCGCCTGCAACGATTTCTGCACGAGCGCTCCGTAGGTCACTATAGTCAGATTCTGCCCGGCCTTTACCACCTTCGCTTTGCCAAACGGAATCGTGTAGTCCGGTCCGGGATGTGGGGAGCGATTGTAGGGCTCGCGGTACAGCTTCTTATGCTCCAGAAACATCACGGGGTCGTCGCAGCGGATCGCGGTCCGCAGCAGCCCGCAGGCATCCAGCGCGTTGGAAGGAAACACCACACGTAGACCAGGTAAGTGCGTAAACGTTACCTCACCGGACTGGCTGTGATAGATGGCGCCTCCGGTTAAATAACCACCGATCGGGACCCGTATGACCATCGGGCAGGAGAAGCCGTTATTGGAGCGCCAGCGAAAGGTCGCGACCTCATCGCGAATCTGCATCATCGCGGGCCAGATGTAATCGAAGAACTGAATCTCCGGAATGGGCTTCAATCCGCGCGCCGCGAGCCCTACCGCGCGACCTATAATCGACGCCTCTGCCAGAGGTGAATTGAAGCAGCGCGCGCTGCCGAATTCGCGCTGCAATCCGGCTGTCGCTTTGAAGACGCCGCCTTTGCCTTTTACTTCTCCCAAATATTGTTCGCGGCTGCAATCGGCAACATCTTCGCCGAAGACCACAATGCGCGCGTCGCGGCGCATCTCCTCGGCCAGGGTCTGATTGATGGAGTCAATCATGGTGCGAGGCTCGCCTCGAAGCTGCGGGGGCACATCGAAGGCCGGTGAGGAGGGATCGACCTTATCGGAATAGAGGAACTGATAAATGGAATCGGGCGAAGGCGGGGCATCGCGTAGGACGTGGAGCGTGATTTCGGCTACTTCCTGTTCGATCTCGTGCGTCATGCGCTCGAGTCCCTGGCGATCGAGACAACCCTCCTGAATCAGGAACTCGGGAAAGCGCCGGATGGGATCGCGCGCTGCTTCCTCTTCGCGCTCGCGCTTGGGTTTATATAGTCGCTCGTCGTCGGAGAGTGAATGGGAATAGGGCCGTATCACCGCGGCATGCACCAGCGCAGGGCCATGCCCGCCACGGCAGTAATCCGCAGCATGTTTCACCGCACGATAGGAATCCACGAAATTCGTGCCATCCACTTCGATGCGCAACAGGGAAGGGAACCCTTCGAGCAGGCGAGCTACATTGGCGCCTGCGGTCTGCCGCTCGACCGGCACGGAGATGGCATATCCGTTGTCCTCGATCAGGAAAAGGACAGGCAAGCGTTCCATGCAGGCGATGTTCATCGCTTCCCAAAACTCGCCTTCGCTGGTTGCGCCTTCGCCCGCGCACACGAGCGTGATCTCGTCCTCGGGCGCATTTTGCAAATGTTTGCCTTCGGCGCAGCCGATGGCGTGCAGGAATTGCGTTCCTGTGGGCGAGGAACTGGTGATCACTCGCAGGCGCGGATAGGACCAGTGCGAAGGCATCTGGCGGCCGCCGGAGCTGGGGTCGCGGGCCGCGCCCACGGATTGCAGCAGCATCTCTTCGGCGGTCATGCCGAGCGTGAGCATGAGGGTGCGGTCGCGATAGTAGGGCAGGACCCAGTCATAACCGGCGCGCACGACCAGGCCGGTGGCAGCCTGTACGGCTTCGTGACCGGCGCCGCTGATTTGAAAAAAGATCTTGTTCTGCCGCTTGAGAAGGACTTCGCGATCATCCAGGCATCGCGCCAGATACATGGTTCGGAAAGCCCGGACCATAGTGTCGCGATCGAGTTCGTTGGGCAGCGCAGTGGAAACGGGCAGACGTGGCCCGGTCTGTGTTGTGGCGGTCACCGCTTCCATTATGTCCGAGCAGCGGATGGAAAAAAGGGCCGGAGTCGCAGAGTGCGGCTCCGGCCGAGGTTTGCTGCTTCGGAGGAACTAAAATCAGGAGACGAATTTCGTTAGGTTTACGAATTTGCGCCGGGTGCCGAACAGAACGAGCATTCCGCCGCCGACGAGCGCGAATGTAACTGCTTCGGGAGCTTGGGACGGGTCGCCGCTGCCAAAATTGCCGTTGCCTTGCGCCGTATCGATTTCCCAAAGGAGAATTCCATCTCCAGCGACAGTCGGTTGCAGTGTGAACGAAGTAATCGGCCCCGAAAAGCTTGTTCCAGTACCAGGCGACGCAAACGTGTAGGACGTTCCGTCAGAGAAGGTGATCTGGACATGGTCGGAGGTTGCTGCGCCTCCGTTATTTACGGCGAATGCCCAAAGATATATACCGGTAACTCCTCCAGGCGGCAGCGTTACGTTTAGCTGGCCAACTCCGTCTCTTTTACTCTCAAGCCCAGAGTCGTTGTTAACATAAGCCGAGGTCAAATACCAGGAATTACCATCTGGCCCCGTGATGTTGTAATTCTCATAAGTTGCACCGCTCGAAGTGTTCCAAAAGCCGCCGCTTCCGCCCGGGACTGAATTGAAGTCCACCTTACTTACAGGCCCGGTGATGTAGGTTGAAGTATTCCACTGCGAGTAAACGCTGGTCGGAGTCAGGCTCGTCCCCAGTGCCGGCAGTGCGATACAAATGGCAATCAGCGCATAGCGCATCCTAAGCATTCGAGTAATCCTCCAATTTCGATATCGAAAGCAGAGTGGGTTTGCGCGCTAGAACATCTACGCCAGAAATGCCCGTAGCTACGATTTCAAAACGAAACGCTTAACGCTCGAGGCTATTCAGGATCTGCTGCTTGTATTGCGCGGCTTTGGCGTAGATCTCTTTGGCATCGAGCGTCAGCACCTTGCGGCCGCTCACAATCTGCTTGCCGTTGATGAAGACATCTTCGACATCGCCCGCCTTAGAGGCGTATGCAATCTGGGAATAAACGTTATACAGCGGGACGGCGTTCGGATGCGCAATCGAGATGGTAATCAGGTCTGCGCGCTTGCCCTCTTCGAGCGATCCGATTTCTTTGTCCAATCCAAGCACGCGCGCTCCCCCAATTGTCGCCATGGTGAAGACCTGTGCCGCCGGTAACGCGGTGGGATCCATGGTAGTCACTTTCTGTAGTTTGGCTGCGATGTTCATCTCTAAGATTAGATCCGCCGTGTCATTGCTGCCGGCAAAGCCATCCGTCCCAAGCCCGACCGTGATGCCTTTCCCCAGCATTTCGGCTACATGCGCGACACCGCTCGCAAGCTTCATGTTGCTTGACGGGCAATGCGCCACGCCAGTGCCGTGTTGCTTCAGGATGTCCATATCTTCCGGGCTTTCCCAAACGCAATGCGCGGCAACGACGCGCCCGTCCAGCACGCCGCGTTTTGCAAGCACCTGGGTCGGGCTCATGTTGCGTTTGGTTAATGCATCGTCGCGCTCTTTTTGCGTTTCCGAAAGATGGATCAACAGCGGGACGTTGTACTTCACCGCCAGTTGATGTGCTGCAACCAGAGCTTCATCCGGTGTTGTATAGATGGCGTGCGGTGCTACGGCCGGAATAATCAGATCGTCCTTCTGGTATGCCTGAATGTATTTTTCGGTTGCGGCAATGGCCTCCTGCCAGGTCTTATGGTCCGGGGCAGGGAAGCCGATGATGGTCTCTCCGAGCACGCCGCGCACGCCCGCTTGCCTGGCGGTTTCGGCTTCGGCATCTTCGAAGTAATACATGTCGGTGTAGGTCGTAATCCCGGCGAGCAACATTTCGAGACATGCGAGGCGCGTGCCCCACCGCACGAAATCGGGCGTAACATTTTTCGACTCCGCCGGGAAGATGAAATTGTTGAGCCAGTCCTGAAGACGCATGTCATCTGCGATGGCGCGGAATAACGACATGGGCGCGTGCGTGTGGGTATCGATCAACCCAGGCGCGAGAATCGCATCCGGTTTGTCGAGCGTGTGTTTGGCTTGAAAGCGGCGCGCGATATCGTCCTGCGGGCCCACGCCGACAATGCGAGTCTCGCGTATCGCGACCGCGCCGTCCTCGATCATGCGGTTGTGGCCATCCATCGTGACGACGTATTTAGCGCGGATGATCCAATCGGCCGGTTCGGCGGCGGCGGCTTCACCGGCGAGCAGCGCAGCAACGACGAGGAGACTATACAAACGACGCATCGAAGGGCCTGGGGAAAATGCTCTTTACAGAAAGCGATTCCTGCTTTCCCGCCAAGTTAACAAGAATCAGTTCCGCATCAGCGGCAAACTCCCACAAAATCTGGCGGCAGGCGCCACAAGGCGGGGTGAGGGTGCCGGTATCGGCGGCGACTGCCACCCGCTTCAGCTTGCCCGCGCCTTCCGACACAGCTTTGAACACAGCGACGCGTTCGGCGCACATGGTCAGACCATAGGTAGCGTTTTCGACATTGCAGCCGGTAAATACGCGGCCGTGCTCGTCTTCGAGCGCGGCTCCGACTTTGAAACGCGAATAAGGCGCGTGCGCGCGCTCGCGAGCAGCGAGGGCAGCTTCAATCAGCGGGTCTGGTGACGGCACGTCTCTTTACCATAACGCTGTCAAACCGGCTTCACGTCTTTTATGCTCAGGGACCACGATCCATAGCCGCGCTTGCGCCCGGCTGGATCATCTTCCAGTTGAAAAAGCACGTCCAGCTTTGTGTCTGCGCTGAAATACTCCTTGCGGTCGCCGAAATTCCAGGCTTTACAGAACAGCAGGCGTCCTTTATTGCGCAGCGGCACGTTGAAATGCTTACCGTCTTTGAGCGGTTTCGCGGGTCCTGCCACTTCGCAATGACGGGCCAACAGCAACGGCGCGGGATTGCCAAAGCCAAACGGTCCTAAGGACATCAGTTGCTGCACGCAACGATCCGTCAACTCGGTGAACTCGGCTTCAGCATCTACGGCAAAGACGGGCCGAAGATCATCATTGCTCAAGCGCTCGCGTGCGTAGCCGGCGAATCGTGTTTGAAAATCGCCCAGCGCTTCGGCGCGCATGCTGAGTCCGGCCGCCTGACGGTGGCCGCCAAATTTTACAAACAGCTCAGACATGTTCTCGAGTGCTTCGAGCAAATGAAAACCTGGGATGCTGCGACCGGAGCCGGCGAAACATGGCACTTCCGTTTCAGCCTGTGAAGCATCGCTTAAGACGAAGACCGGCCGGTTAAAGCGCTCCACCAGGCGACTGGCCACGATGCCCAACACGCCTAAATGCCAGCCGCTTCCGGCAAACACCATGGCGCGGGACGTATGGTCGAACTCACAGTCCTCGCACTGCTTCAGAATGGCCTCGACGATTTCTGTTTCGGTCTGCTGGCGCTCGCGATTGAGGGCGTCCAGTTGTTCGGCCAGTTCGCGGGCACGCGCCTCATCTTCTGTCAAAAACACTTCAATGACAGCGCGCGCGGTGGCCATGCGTCCGGCGGCATTGATGCGCGGCGCAATCCGAAAGGCCACCTGATGGGCGGTAGGGCGCTCGCCGGCTTCAAATCCGGCGACACTTAAGAGGGCACGCAGCCCGGCATTGCGAACGTTGTGCAACCCGGAAAGCCCACGCCCCACAAGCACCCGGTTTTCCTCGATCAACGGAACAATATCGGCGATTGTGGCGATAGCCACGGGTTTCAGAAATGAATCGAGAAGCGCATCTCTTCGCTTGGCGGCCATACCGCTGCGCAACAGAAGAGCGTGCACTAACTTAAAGGTCACACCCGCGCCGCACAAATTTTTGTTCGGATAGCGGCAATCTGGGCGGTTCGGATTCAATACGGCCAAGGCGGGCGGAAGTTCGGTCTCGGGCAGATGATGATCGGTAATGATGACGTCGATTCCCAGCTCGCGCGCGCGTGCGACAACCGCTTGAGCGCGAATGCCGGTATCGACGCTGATAATCAGATGAACTCCACTTGCGGCTGCGCCTTCAATAACATCGCTGCGCATGCCGTAGCCGTCCTTCTATCGATGCGGAATATGAAAATCGGCTGTACCGCCGAGGAGTTCGATTGCCTTTTTCAAAATGACGATGGACGTGGTGCCATCGACGTCGTAGTCGCCGTACAGGAGTACTTTTTCGCGCCGCTCGATTGCGGCCCTCAACCGCTCGACAGCGCGGTCCATGTCGCGCAATAAAAACGGATCGTGCAGGGCATCCAATTCAGGCGATAAAAATTCCTGCGCGCGGGCGGGGTCGCCAAAGCCGCGGCTCACCAATACGGCGGCGGGCAAACGATGCCAATCTAATGACTGTTGAATGCGGCTAACCGCGCCGGTGCAGATATCGGGCAAGCGCCAGCGCGCCTCTGGCCGAACCCAGCGCGCGGGAGCAGCAACATCGGTCATTAGTTGTTGGAGAAGTAGCCGCCTAATTCGGCGTCGTCATCTTCCTCATCTTCCTGGGCAGCGTCGAGCTCGGCCAGGATATGGGTCAATGATTCATACCACTCGGTGTGCAGTTCGAAAATGTAGACCCTGGTATCGAGGCAGAAGGAAAGCTCAACCGAGCACGTGAATCCTTCAAACTCGCGCAACTGCCGCAAGCGCGACTCATAATGACGCTTTTCTTCACGCGTGAAGTCGCTATCCTCGAGTTCATCCAAGGCATTATCGATCTGGGCCGCCGATAACGTCTGATGGTAGAAGTGAATGAGCTTTGCGCCTGCTTTTTGCGCGACAGCCAGAAAAAGCCGGTAATCAGGATGGCCATCGACATCCCAATAGATTCGATTCAGCGGGTCGAGCACGCGATGTTCGGCATGAAAGACATTCGTGCCGCTGGTATCGAGATGCGTCAAAATCTCCGTTCGCAAGCTTTCCAGATCAATTGCCATCCACTTTATTCCCCATCAGAAGCTTAGTCATCGAGCGCTCGTGCCCGATTCAGAATTCTTTACAAGCATAACGGGCTGATCGAAGCGAAGCTCACAGATATGGCGAATACCTCGCGTAACCTTGAAGTTAGACTGCGCATCGTTACGTCGAAGCGACTGATGAAGGTCCTCCTTTTCATAATCGGATTGTTGTGTCTGACGTGCGGCGGCGCCTTCGCGCAGAGCGGTTTCGTGAAGTCGGGCGGGCAGCCGATTCCGGGCGCGACGGTCACCGCGAGTCAAGGTGATAAGACCGTTTCGACTGTGACTGATGCGGATGGCCATTATGTCTTCCCCCTGCTTGATCCGGGTACTTGGACCATCACGGTAGAGATGTTCGGATTCGAAACTTTAAGAAAAGATGTCGATTTCGCGTCCGCGACGGGGCCTGTCAATTTCGATCTGACGCTGAAGCCTTCCCCAGTGCTGCAACGGCTGCAACAGTTAGCCAGTCGAAACGGCGCCGCGCCCGGAGGTTCTTCGTCGAATCGCGGTGCAACGCGTGCCGGTGCGCCGGGCGCGCCGAATTCGACAGCGAATCGCGGCGCGAATGCTGGCTCAAACGGCGGCGCAAATGCTGGCGCTAATGCCGAGCTCGATCAACAGCTTCAGAGCGAGTTGAACGGTGACTCGCAGAACGCAGGTGTTCCCGCAGCGGGCAATCAGAACACAGACGAATCGTTTCTGATTTCAGGCAGCCTGAGTCCTGGAATGAATCAGGGTGTGCAAGCCGATTCTGGTCCGGATATGCGCTTTCTTGGCGGCGGTCCGGGAGGACCCGGCGGCCCTGGTCCGAATGGCGATATGGGACAGGCAGGCGCGGCGGGACCGCTAGGCGGTGGTTTTGGGCCTGGCGGTGGATTCGGCGGCGGTCCGGGCGGAGGAGGATTCGGTGGACGCGGTGGACCCGGCGGGTTCGGCGGCCGTGGTGGCGCGCGGCCCGGCCAGCGCCGTCCCGGGCAGACCGCCGGCGCGGTATTCGGTAACCGGCGCCGCCAGCAGCAGCAGATTCACCTGCAAGCTTCTTTTACGCTGCAGAATTCGGCGTTGAACGCCAAGCCGTTTTCGTTGAACGGTCTTGATATCCCGCAGGCGGCCTATGCGCAGAGCCGTTTCAGTTTTGTATTGAACGGCCCGCTGTTGAAATTTAAACCGTTCAAAGACACAAAGACCAATTTCTTCCTCAGCTATTTCGGCACTCGTGCTCGCAATCCCGATCTGTTCACTGAAACGGTGCCGACTGCGGCGGAGCGCAACGGAGATTTTTCGCAAGCGACGCAATCGCTCGGGACCAGCGCGACAAACGTGCCGGTCGCTATCTATAATCCATTTTCGGCAACGCGCACGCAGTTCCCTAACAATGTGATTCCAACCAGCTTGTTGAATCCGATTGCGCTGACGCTGCTGCGCTTTTATCCTTTGCCTAATGAGCCCGGCAGCGCAAACAACTACCAGTTCGAAACCACGAATGCCGCCAACTCGGACAATTTGGGAGTCCGTGTGCAGCGCAATCTGACCAGCGTCGATCGAGTGTTCGTGAATCTCCAGTACCAGCGCCGCAATGGCTCAACGGCGCAATGGTATGGCGTTTCCGACGCAACCAGCGGTTATGGATTGAATACGCAAGCGCAATGGACGCGTAACATCACCCAGCAATCGATCAGCACGTTGGGGATTCGCTTCAATCGCAACTATACGAAGATCACGCCGTACTTTTCTACCGTCCCGAACATCGAGTCGCAACTCAATCTGCCCGGCGCCTCCACGAATCCGCTGGACTATGGACCGCCGACGCTCACTTTTACCAACTTTGGGACGCTGAGCGATTCCAACCCGACTTTGAATCGCAATCAGAGCTTCAGCCCCACAGAGGCGATCAGCATTTTGAAAGGCGTCCATTCGATCCAGTTCGGCGGTGGGTACACGCGGGCTGACCTTTCTTCGCGCACCGATCCGAATGCGCGCGGCACATTCAGCTTCACAGGACAAGCAACGAGTCTGCTAAACGGGAACGGAACGGCCGCGACCGGGACCGGCTATGATATGGCGGATTTCCTGCTAGGTTTTCCGCAATCCACATCCATCAGCTACAGCCAGCAGAATCATTATTTTCGCCAGAACCAGTTTTACCTGTATGCGCAGGACGAGTGGAAGCCGCGGTCCGATCTCACGTTGATTTTCGGAGTGCGCTACGATTACTTCTCACCGATTCACGAAAAATATGGGCGGCTGGCGAACCTGGAAATGGCCGCCGGATTCACAGGCGTTACGCTCATCACTCCGGCGACGCCGGGTGTGCCGAGCGGCTTAATCAATCCCGATTGGAATAATTTCTCGCCGCGGCTTGCGCTCGCTTATAAGTTGCCGTTCAAGAAATCGACTCTCTTCCGGGCCGGGTATGGAATCTACTACAACGGGCAAGCGTACATCCCGTTCGGCAATACGCTGGCAAATCAGCCGCCGTTTGCCGTTTCGGAAGCCGCAAACAGTACCATCACCCAGCCGCTAACCCTGGCGCAAGGATTTCTGGTGGCTTCACCCCGAGACATCACGAACAGTTTCGCCGTTGCGACGAATTACCGCACGCCGTACGCGGGCACCTGGAATGCGTCCCTCCAGCGCGACCTCGGTAGAGGATTCTTTATGGAGATCGGCTACTTAGGAACCAAGGGCACGGGACTCGACGTCCGGATTGTTCCGAATCAGCCGCCGCCCGGTTCGGTGATCCAGCGGACGCAGCTCGGTAATGCGCTCGCCTTCACATTTGACGAGTCGGTGGGCAATTCAATCTTTGAGAGCGGGCATGTGCGGCTGGTGCGGCGTTTCAATCGCGGCATTTCGATCAATGCTTTCTACCAATACGGCAAATCGATAGACGACTCTTCCACCTTCGGCGGCGCCGGTAATACAACGGCGCAAAACTGGCAGAACATTGAAGCGGAACGCGGGCTGTCGAGCTTCGATATGCGGCACTCATTTATCGGGAGCTTTGTATGGCAATCGCCAGTGGGAGCGGCGGGTTCACGGATTGCGGCCGACAGCAAACTCGGCAGAATTTTGAGCGACTGGCAGTTGAGCGGCTCCATCACGGCGCATACCGGTACGCCGCTTACGGCGCGCGCTTTAGGTAACGTAGCCCAATTAGCGCAAACCGGCGGTACCGGCAGCGAGCGTGCGGAAGCCACCGGCCAACCAATAGAATCCGGCACCGGCTTCTTCAATTTAAACGCGTTCACCGTACCGGCGCCGGGAACTTATGGGAACGCGGGGCGGAACACCATCCCGGGCCCGGACTTCTTTACCTTGAATCTGGCTTTCGCGCGTTCCTTTTCGCTCGGCGAACGGCGCCGCAGCATCGAATTCCGGGTAGAAAGCAATAACGTATTGAATCACGTGAATTTCACAAATCTGTATACGGTGGTAAACGCCGTGAATTACGGTCTGCCGAGTGCGGCCGGCGCGATGCGCACGATGCAGGCCGTCGTGAGGTTACGGTTTTGAGAAGCTTAACGGTTCTACTGGCATTCTTATTGGCCGCACAGCCGCTGTTGCCGCAACAACAGCAGCAGAAGCCGGCTACGTTTTCGCTGACGACCAACGTTGTAATCGTCAATGTCACGGTGCTGGATCGTGACGGCAAGCCGATTCCGAATCTGACCAAAGATGATTTCGAGCTGTACGAAGACGGCAAGCTCCAGAAGCTGCAGGCAGTTGATTTTCAACATTTGAACAATACAGTTCTGCCGCCCGTCGATTCGCCGCAAGCGCAGCCGCCGCCGGAGCCGAAAGGCTACAACCCGGAGCGCGAAAAGGCCGCGCTTCAGAATACGATGTTGTCGAAATATCAGGACCGCCGGCTGATGATTCTGCTGTTCGATTTTTCCTCGATGCAGCCGGCCGAACAGATTCGCGCCAAAAACGCCGCGATCAAGTTCCTGAATTCGCAGATGACCGCCAGTGACACCGTATCGATTATGGTCTACGGCACTTCGCTGCAGACCGTTTTGGACTTCACTTCCGATCGCGATCTGCTGATCAACACCATCACTAAATTCCGCGTCGGAGAAGCCAGCGAGAATGCAACCGTCGCCGACGAAGGCGCCGATTCTCAGGACCAAAGCGGCCAGTTCGTCGCGGATGAAACCGAATTCAATATTTTCAATGCCGATCTGAAGCTGGCGGCGCTGGAAGATGCAGCACGCAAACTGGGCCAATATCCGGAAAAGAAGGCCCTCATTTACATTTCGAGTGGGATTCAGAAGAACGGCGTCGACAATCAGTCGCAGCTCCGAGCCACAACGAATGCAGCCGTGCGGGCAAACGTCGCGTTTTACCCGATTGACGCTCGGGGCCTTTCGGCGCTCGTCCCCGGCGGCGACGCCACGCAGGCCGGTGCGGTTGGAAACAATCTATACAGCGGCGCCGGGCAGCGTTCGCTCAAGGAGAATTTCAATAACCAGCAGGAGACGCTGGATACGCTGGCGCGCGACACAGGCGGCAAAGCATTGCTCGATTCGAACGATCTCACCGAGGGCATCCGGCAGGTGCAGCAGGACTTTTCGAGCTATTACGTTCTCTCTTATGTCAGTTCCAACACCGCGCAGGACGGCAAATATCGCCGCATTCAGGTGAAGCTGGCGCCAAAAGATGCCGGTTTGCGCGCGAAATTGGATTACCGGCAGGGCTATTTCGGGCCCACAACCTTCGCGCGCATGAATTCGGAGGACAAAGAGGCGCAACTGGCGCAAGCGCTGCAGTCGGAAAATCCGATAACGGATCTGCCGATTGCAGTGGAGGTGGATTACTTCCGGATGGAAAAAGACAAATACTTCGCCCCCATTTCGGTGAAAATTCCCGGCTCTGCGCTGGCCTTCCACAGCAAAGGCGCCAAGCAGGCGACCGAACTCGATTTCATTGCCGAGGTGTTCGATGCTCGCAACCGGCCCGCCGCCACGGTTCGGGACACGATTCCATTAAAAGTGGATGCGACCATTGCCGGGCAGGTGGTGCGCAAGAGTATTCAATACGATACGGGTGTGACGTTGACGCCCGGGACCTACAAATTGCGCTTTGTCGCGCGAGAAAACGGGGAAGGAAAGACCGGCACGTTTGAGACGCCGTTCACTATTCCCGACCTCGCTTCCGGGCAGGCGCTGCGCGTCAGTTCGGTTATCCTCAGTAACCAGCGCGAGCCAGTGGCGCAGCAGGTGGCGGGCGTCAAGAATGACAAAAAGCTCATCGCGATCAATCCTTTGATCGACAACGGCCAGAAGCTGGTGCCGAACGTGACGCGTGTCTTTCACCCGGATCAGAACGTGCTCGTCTATCTGGAGGTCTACGACCCGGCAATCCCCGCCAGTTTGCCGGAGAACTTCCGCAGGGCCGATGTCGAGGCGAGCGTAGCGCTGTACCAAAACAACAAAAAGGTATTTGAGACGGCTCCGGTCCGCGCCAACCGGCTAAGCGATAAGCGCCCAGGTACGCTTCCGGTTTGGTTGCAAGTGCCTGCCTCGAAGCTGCAGCTCGGCCAGTATGAATGCCAGATTAACCTCATCGACGAATTCGGACGCAAGTTCGCGTTCCCGCGCACCGCGCTAGCCGTCGTTCCGAGCACAAGTGAGAAGCCGAAACCGGCTGCGAGCAGCGGAACGGGCGCCGCGGGGATGCAATAGACCGTCGGGCGTTGTTGCTGGCCGGACCTTAATTCCATAAACGGGATAGGGCTTCCTATTTATTGCATAAATGTGATAGCATACCGGTATGCAAGTTAGTTATACCCGCTTGCGCAAAACGCTATCGCATTTTTCCAAGCGGCTGACGGTCGCGATTGGGCTTCTTGCATTGCCTATCACGGTTCGATTGGAAAAGGTGGCCGAAGCGAAGGCCGTACCGGCGCCTCCGGTTAAGCCCGCTAAATCTGCCGGACTCCCGAGCGTCGATCCGCGCACCGATCGCCTTAAGAAATTTTTAGGCCGTTTGCACTGCCCCGTCGCTCCGCTGGCTGACGAATTCGTGAATGCGGCAGATGAAAACCAGCTTGACTGGCGTCTGCTGCCCAGTATCTCCGTAGTGGAATCGGGCGGAGGCAAGGCGTACCGCAATAACAATATTTTTGGCTGGAACAATGGTCTTCAGCTCTTTCCGACTATTCGCTCCAGCATTCACGAAGTTGCCTACAAGCTGGGCAAAAGCGCTTTGTACCGGAACCGCGACCTGATGGGCAAACTGCGGTTGTACAACCCGGATGAGAGTTATGCCGAGCGCGTTCTGGCGGTGATGCGGCGCATCAGCCCCGTAGCGGATCTGAAACCCGCTCCACGGCTTATCCGGCGGAACGACGAATTCATTTACGCTGCCGATTAGGCGTGCTGGTTTAAGCAGCCGCGGCCACTGCAATCTCCTGCAAAGCCGTTACGCCCATGCGATGGCAGAAATCACCGAAGCATTCTCCCGGTTCCCGCATGTCGCGATAAAACTCGATGACCGGGCGGAGTCGGTCGGCCAGCTCATAGCGCTTCACGTTTTGCGCGAAAACCGTTCCCAGGCGGGTGCCAAGCGGCGAGGCGCCCAGATAAATGGTGTACATGTTCACGCTGGCGCCGACGATTCCGATCTCGGCGGTGTACGGCCGCGAGCAGCCATTGGGACAGCCGCTGGTGCGCAGGTGGACGACCTGATCGGGAAGGCCGGCGCGGTTGAATTCGCGCTGGATATCTGCAACCACTTCCGGCATGATGCGTTCCGATTCCGTAATTGCCTGGCCGCAGGTGGGCAAGGCGGGGCACGCGATCGCGTGACGCAAAATGGGCGGCAAGGCGTCCGGTTCCACTAATCCGAATTCGCGGAGCAGGGAGGCAATTTCAGCCTTATGGCGCTCGCGGATCCCTGCCAGATACACGTTTTGCTGGCAGGTGAGCCGTACTTCGGGGGCGTACTTCCGGACGACGGTTCGCAAACCGGTGCGGAGAGGTTTTTTGGGGCCGAAGTCTTTTACGCGCCCGCTGACTACCGGTACACCGACAAACCAGAGTGGTTCGCCATCTTCGGCAACACCTTGCCGATGCCATCCGAGGTAATCCTCAGCACGACGCCAGTGAAGCGGCTTCGGCGGAGCAAGTTCGCGTCCGACTCTATTTTCAAGTTCTTCTTTAAATTTGGCCGGACCCCATTCGTCCAGAATGTACTTCAGGCGCGCAATTTTGCGATTGCCCCGATTCCCAAAATCCCTGTGTATTGAGACGATTGCTGAAGCTACTTCAAGCAGCTCCTCTTTACTGGGGCCGATGGAACAGATGGGATCGGCCAAGCGCGGGTGGGAAGCTTTGACTCCGGCGCTCTGTCCCATGCCTCCCCCGGCCAGAATCGTGAACCCGTTCAGTTCTGCTTGGGAGTAGTGGGGCACAATTCCGATGTCGTTGGCGTAGATGTCCACGGTGTTGTCACCGGGGAAAGCGAAACCAATTTTGAACTTTCGGGGCAAGTACGTGGCGCCGTAGAAAGGCTCGACTGGTGCGGCCGGCTTCGCTTCTGCCGGCGGTAATTCGGCATCTTCGGCGGTGGCAGCACGCTCGCCGTTGATCCAGATGTCGTAGTATGCCGTGGTTTTCGGCTTCAAATTGCACGACAAATATCGGACGACAGGGAGCAGTTCCTGCCTTTGATCGCTGGCAAACGGCGCCGGGCAGGAGATTACATTTCGAACTACATCGCCGCAGGCTGCCAGCGTGGTGAGGTAAGCATCATTGATGCCTTTAATCAACTGGGGCAAACGCGCCTTTGGCACGTAGTGATATTGGATATCCTGCCGTGTGGTGATGCGCAGAGTGCCATCGCCCAGGTCCGCCAGGGCATCCAGCGCCAGGTATTGATCGGCCGTTAACACCCCACCCGGAACGCCGACCCGCACCATCGCGAAGAACTGTTTCACGCCCTGTTTTCGGAGATCCCGATCGTCCTGCTGGTAGATTCCGTGAAACTTCAACACGCCGGTCGCCGGCTTGCTGAAGGCCTGCTCGGCGTTCTGAAGCTCCTCGGCAATGGTGCCGCGCAGGAAATTGCTGGCCAATTTGGCCTGCTCAGCGGGCGATTGCACCTTGTCCATCTGGATACTAGAGTATCCAAGAACAGCCAAAGATTCCATAGTCTATCGACTTTATAGAAATTATTTTCGCGCGGTACGTGTCAGCGGCCGAACGAGGAGATGGAGCGGCGGCCGGAAGGGGGCGGAGGTGGGGGCGTTGGTGGTTCTTCCGGAACCACTTTCTTGGGGCGCGCATCCAGGCGGGCGTTGATTAACTGCAAATGCAATTTGGCGAATTTCGGCGTACCGGGCTCGGCGCCTTTCTCGATGACATCCTGCTCGGTGACTTCCTGCGCGGCAGGCAAGTATTTCTGCAAATAATTTTTCACGCGGTCGAGAACAAGGCGCTGGCTGGAGCGCATCAGAAGAAAGAGCAGGACCTCACCTGGAACCTTCGAAAGTAGTGCGTATAACGCTGAAGGTTTAGTGAGTTTGGCGGTCGCAAGTTCCTTCTCAACTTTGGAAGCTTTACTTTCAAGTTTATTGGCTGCTTCGATCTCGGCTTTGGGGAGTTTAACGGCTTTCACCAGTTGCGCCCGCTCTTTGGGCGCCAGTTTTTCGAGCAGCAGAAACAGAAATAGCGCATAGGAATTGATGGGCAGATTCAGTCCGAACGGCAGCGACTGCCGGGCCTTGAGCAGTTTTTGAAACCCTGCGCTATTGAGTTTGGGCCCGGTGAGAGCAGGAGATATCAGATAGAGAAGATTCTCATCGGAAAGCGCTTGTAAGATATCGCCGGCTAAAGGATCGGAGGCGATCTGGCGTAGCTCGTGTTCCAGAGATTCGGCTTGAATCCTGGTTTCTAGCCTGGCATCGCGAGCGTTCTGGTACTGGCTCATGGTGCGCTCGTCCACGGTGAACCCGAAGCGAACGCGCAAGCGAATCAAACGAAACAGGCGGACGGGGTCATCGTAAAGAGCGTAGTTCGAGGTAGCTCGCAGCTCTTTGCGGGAAAGATCGCCGAGGCCGTTGGTGGGATCGAGCAGAAGGCCGCGGGAGGCACGCCCGAGGGACAGCGCAATGGCATTAATAGTGAAATCGCGCCCGCGCAGATCTTCATGAATGGTTGCCGGGCTGACTTGCGGCTTGCCACCGGATTTCGAAGGGCGTTCCTGACGGGCCATCCCGATACTCACGGTCACAGGTCCCGGAAAGCGTAGTTCGGCGCATTTGCGCGTCTCATCGATTTGCAAAATCTCGATGGCATTTTTCTGGGCCAAAGACTTCGCCAGTTTGAGCGCCGGCCCTTCGACCGTAAAGTCGAGATCGCGAATCGGGAAGCCGCCCATCATGTCGCGCATTGCTCCACCGGTCAGAAAGAGGCTAGTATTTGCCTGCTCAGCAGCTTGACGTACGACTGCTAATGCTTTGCTTTGCTCACCGTTCAGGTGGCTGTCCAGCATGAACATGTAGTCACTCACGACTGTTCTCGCTCCTCTAAGCCCCGGTCTGACTGCTCGCGGGCGATTTGCGCGCCGCGCGCGGGTGATGACGGTCCACTGTCTGGCGCAGCCTGGAACGCATCACGTGAGTATAGATCTGCGTCGTTCCGATGTCGGCGTGCCCCAGCATGACCTGAACACTGCGCAGGTCGGCTCCGCCTTCGAGCAGATGCGTAGCGAAGGTGTGCCGGACCACGTGCGGGCTCAAATTACGGAAGACGCCGGCTGATTTGCCGTGCCCGCGCAACAGCTTCCAAAACCCTTGCCGTGTCATTCGTGCGCCACGAGCAGTTACGAAAAGATAAGGGCTCACCCGTCCCTTTAACAATTGGGGCCGCTGCATTGAAACATAACGTTCGAGCGACTTCAGAGCCTCACGTCCAACCGGCACCAGCCGCTGCTTGTTTCCTTTGCCGGTCACCCGGACGATTCCCTGCGCTTCATCGATATCGCTGATGCGGAGTTGAATCAGCTCGCTGACGCGCAACCCAGTAGCGTAGAGCAGCTCGATCATGGCGCGATCGCGCAACCCAGCCCGCGCGGTTTCCTCGGGAGCTTGCAGCAGATTGTCTATCTGCTGCGGATTCAGGAACTTTGGCAGCGAATCGCCGAACTGTGGCGCGCTGAGCAGCTCGGCCGGGTTATGCGGGATTTCGCCCTCTTCGGCCAGAAACGCAAAGAATCCGCGCAAGGTGGTCACCTGGCGGGCAATAGAGCGATTTGACAGCTTGCGCGCGCGCAGGCTATCCAGATAAGCGCGCAGGTCATCCAGCGCAATTTGAGCCGGAGACACCGCCCCCAGAGAGGCACAAAGCCCGGCCAGATCCCGCCGGTAAGCCTGTAAGCTGTTCTCTGTCAAACCCTTTTCTGTCCGGCAATGATGTAAATAGCCGCGCATCATAGACTCTAAAGTGCTTTGGCGCGTCATTGTGCCAATGATACAATATCCCCGAAATTGTTTGAAACAATCGTGACAATTCGGGGAGTCCTGCTACCTGGGAGCAGTTCTAAGAGCCGCGATTGACTTCCAGTACTGCCAAGCGCGCGTTGCTCTATCGCTTTAGCCGGCAGCCGGTGGAAGTGATCGTGAGCGTGGGCGCTTATTTTTCGGCCCAGAGCCTGGAATTTATTACACCGGATGGCCTGCTGCAGCAGGCGCCATTTACGGAAATCAAAGCGCTCTGTTTTTTCTCCGAGAGCGGTCCTGCGGACCTGTTTACCGCTCACAATCTGTTTGAGCGCCGGCCTAAGGTGCCGGGCCTATGGACGAGATTCACCTTCCTGGATGGCGATCAATTAGACGGCATTTTGTCGCACAATTTGCTGGAGTGGCCCAATACCGGGTTCGTAATTACTCCGCCGAGGGCCAGCTCAAACCGGCAGCGCGTATTCATTCCCAGGCCGGCGGTGGTCGCTACGGAACTGATGGGTGTAGTGGGCCGCTCTGCCATAGCGCGCAAGCAGATGTTGCGTGAGAAGGCGGCCGATGCGCAGGCGCAGCTCAAAATGTTTGACTAGAAATGCTCGCCCGCGCGGCTGCCGAGTAGGTTCCGTTCCCGGTCAGGCGGTAGGTCCATAACCGCTGCCAATCCTGCTGCCTGTCAGCCGCGGAAATAGAGACGAAAGCCAGTTCTTCAATTAGGAAACGGCGAGGGCAGGGCGAACTCTGCCACGCCTCGACCGCTTTCGCCGACATTGCTTCCAGGCACTCCGGCGCGACCGGGCCGCCAATCGTCACATGCGGGTGGTACTCGAAGCACTCCTGGTGCGCGAACTCCCCGCTATTCAACTCCGCGTGCAACTGGCGCAGCGTGCTGCTGCCATCGTCTACTTCGAGATAAAGCATATTGCTGCCGGGAAAAACACGGACACCGGAGACTTCCACTTCAAAGCTCCGCCAGGGGCTGAGGATTGCGGTGAGTTTTTCCTGGGCTTCCCTCAACGGAATGGCCAAAGGCCGCGGTGGCAAAACCGTGAGGTGCGGTTGGGAGGACGGCGCGACCGGAAGACTGCGCCGCAGGCTGAGAAGCCAATCAGCGAGAGGCGGTGGCGCGTAGTTGACCAGAGCAAAAACAGTTTGATCTTCGGCCGGGTTGTTGTTCATTGGCTAGCGGCTCAGCGGGAATTCGAGTAAAGAACCTATTTTCTGCAAAATCGGAACGGTAAGCCAGCTAGGACTGTGCATCATTTGTGGAAATCGGTTGAATTTCGATTTTAGCCTCAGGGACAAACCATCCGGCCTTTTCAAGACCTACATATTTTGCAATATGCAGGGCGCCCGGAACGCCATCTGCAGTGATCTCCTCCAGCAGGTCGCCGGTACGCAAGGGATGACCATCGGCCAAAAGCGCTTTCCAGGCACTGTACGGTGTACCCGCCTCCACCTCACCGTCGGGTTCGTAGTCCTTGGGCTTTACAGTCGCGACACCGCCCGTATGTGGCGCCCAGCGGAAATGTTCCCGCGCTGCTTCTTTGATGCGATAAATGCGATATAGCATGAACCTTTCAGTCTCGCCAGTCTAACCAATAATGTTGTTTGAAAACAAGCATCTAATCAAGATTGAAGCAAGAGCCGGCAGGCCGGTTTAGTAAGTTTGGTTTGACACAATGTGGACGGACGTGCACATCCAAGTCTGTTAAATGCGCAAATACTGGATCCCGCTGGTCTTGCTGGCTGTCATCGGTTTGTGGTGGGGATTGGACCACCGCGGATCTGCGCCGGTGATTCATTTTTCCACAGCCAGACTGATGCGTATTGAGAGTTCGGTATCGACGAATGGAAAAGTGGAGCCGGTGGATTGGGCTGCCGCCCGTGCCGAAACGGCGGGCGTCGTACGCACAATCGATGTGCACCGGGGGCAGTACGTACATGCCGGCCAGACCCTGATTCTGCTGGACACGACGGCCGCGCAATCGGATCTGGCGGGGGCATTGGCGCGCCAGCAGGAGGCGCAAGCCGAGACCCAGACGTTGAATCAGGGAGGGAAGGCCTCGCAGTTGGCCAATCTGGACGACTCCATTCGCACGGCGCAGACCGCGCTGCAAATTGCGAAACGCAACTATGAGGCCATGCAGCGGCTGGAGAGCCAGCAGGCGGCTACCAAGCTACAGGTGCAGGATGCCAAAGATGCCGTCGACCGGGCAAAGCTTCAGCTTATGGGGCTTGAGGACCAGCGGCGCACGCTGGTGACCTCGAGCGATAAGTCGGTTGCGCAAGCGCGCCTCCACGATGCTCAGGCGGAAGTTGCCCTGGCACAACATCGCGTGGGATTGGGCAACATCCGCGCGCCGATTTCAGGCACGTTGTACCAATTCGATCTCAAACTCGGCGCTTATTTACAGCCGGGTGACATAGTGGGGCTGATCGGCGATCTGGATCAAGTGAAAGTGACTGTGTATGTGGACGAACCCGATCTTGGACGAGTGGGAATCGGCATGCCGGTCAGTATTACGTGGGATGCGCGGCCGGGCCAGAAGTGGTTCGGGCATGTAGAGAAGCTGCCGACCGAAGTAACGGCTCTCGGTACCAGGACGGTGGGCGAAGTCACAACCGTTGTCGACAACCCCAACCATGACCTCATCCCGGGAGTTACGGTCAATGCGACCATCATTTCCAAAGTCGTGCCGGATGCGCTGGCGATACCAAAGGCGGCGCTGCGAGTCATTCAAGGCGTAAACGGCGTGTACAAGCTCTCAGGCGACCGCCTGCAATGGACGCCGGTCAAAGCGGGCGTGAGCGACATCAATAACGTCCAGATAGTCGAGGGGCTTCAGCCAGGCGATAAAGTGGCTGATCGCGTGATTGAACCGAGCGACGCAGAGATTCAGAACGGCATGCGCGTCCGGCCGGTGATCGACTGAGGCGTTTCCTGGCACTCTGCTTTGATTCCGGCCAGCGAACTCCTACTGCGGCAAATTGACGAGCGGCGGGGTCCCGCCAAGCACAGCCGCAGCATCGGCTTCGGTAAACTCCTGGGTCTTGGCGGAGTGATTCATCGAGCAGAACTTCGGCCCGCACATGGAACAGAAGGCGGCGTCTTTGAAGCCTTCTTCCGGCAGCGTTTCGTCGTGCATCGCTTCGGCGGTTTCCGGATCGAGCGAGAGCGCAAACTGTTTGCGCCAGTCGAATGCGAAGCGCGCGCGCGATAATTCGTCATCGCGATCTCTGGCGCCCTTCCGATGGCGCGCGACATCGGCTGCATGCGCCGCGATCTTGTACGCAATAATTCCTTGCTTCACGTCTTCGCGATTCGGAAGCCCCAAGTGCTCCTTCGGGGTGACGTAACAAAGCATGGAAGCGCCGTACCATCCGATCATGGCCGCGCCGATGGCAGAGGTGATGTGGTCGTAACCGGGGGCGATATCGGTCACCAGAGGCCCGAGCGTATAGAACGGCGCCTCGTAGCACATATCGCGCTCTTTTTCGACCTGCAGCTCGATTTGATCCATCGGAATGTGCCCGGGGCCCTCGATCATCACCTGGACGTCGTATTCCCACGCTTTCCGGGTGAGTTCGCCGAGTGTCTGTAATTCGGCGAATTGGGCGGCATCGCTGGCGTCAGCCAGGCAGCCGGGGCGGAGGCCATCGCCGAGCGAAAAGCTCACGTCGTGCTTTTGGAAGATCTTGCAAATGCGATCGAAGTGTTCGTACAGGAAATTCTGTTTGTGATTCTTCACCATCCATTCGGCGAGAATCGAGCCGCCGCGGCTTACGATGCCGGTAATCCGTTTGCTGGTGAGCGGAACGTATTGGACCAGGACGCCGGCATGGATGGTCATGTAGTCTACGCCCTGCTCAGCTTGTTCTTCAATGACTTCGAGCATCACGTTGAGATTGAGGTCCTCGACGCGGCGCACGCGGCTCAAGGCTTCGTAGATCGGGACCGTGCCGACCGGCACGGGCGACGCTTCAATGATCGCCTGACGGATGCGCGGGATATCGCCGCCGGTGGACAGATCCATCACGGTATCGGCGCCAAATTTGACGGCGTAAGCAAGTTTGGCCAGCTCTTCATCGATATTCGACGTGGTTGCCGAATTGCCGATATTGGCGTTGATCTTGCACTTGGATGCGACGCCGATGCACATCGGCTCCAGGCGGTGGTGATGAATATTTGCCGGGATGATCATGCGCCCGCGCGCCACTTCGTCCCGGATCAACTCCGGAGCCAGACTCTCGCGTTCGGCGACATACTGCATTTCGGCCGTGATCTGGCCCCGGCGGGCATAGTGCATCTGGGTTCGGATCGGGTCATTCCAACGCGCCGCGATCCAGTCATTGCGATTCATGCTTCGATTATAGGTGCGGCAAGCTCAGTTGGCTTCCAGCATTTCTGCCGGTGGACATTTGAGAAGGCCTACCGCTCAGGCCGAGACAGCGCTTTCTGTTTTGTGCACGTATTTGCCGTGATCGGGCAGCGCAAAATGATCGAAGTTGATGGCGAGACGCACCAGTTGATCGGCCACTTCATCGCCGCACATGGGCAAGCCATGCGAAGGCGCGATGGTGCGCGGGCACAGCTTCGATAATCTGTTGACCGATTCGCGCGCGGAATCCCAATCGGGCGTGTAGTACGAGGGCGGCCCGTGCAGTTCGGGCTTCTGCTTTGCCACCGCCAAAAATGATTCCTGCTTGGTGGTGCAGAATGCGTCCCCCGGCAGCAGCACTTTATCAGCCGGATCCCAGAGCGAGATGTGTCCGGGAGCATGTCCGGGCGTGTGCAGCCATTGCCATCCGGGCAATGTGGGCACGGTTCCGTCCTGCGGCAGCGCCGTCACTTTGCCCGCGAGATCGGCCGAGGTGCGGGGATAAAGCGGCGACATTACGGCCATGAGCCCGCCGCCAACGCTGGGATCGGGCGGCGGATATTTTTCGTGCCCGGTCAGGTACGGGAATTCGGCCGCGTGGGCGTAAACGGGGACGTTCCAATCCTCCAGCAGGTCCTTAATCGCGCCCACATGATCGAAATGCCCGTGCGTCAAGATGATGGCCTGGGGCTTTGTCCCTTTACCGAAGTGGTTTTCCGCCCAATGTTTGATCTTGCCCGCCGACAGGTATAAACCGGTATCCACGAGGGTCCAGCCGGAACCACTCGAAATTGCGAAAACGTTGACAAAAAGAATTCGCAGCCCGTAAACGCCGGCCCCGATCTCTTCTAACGGAACGACTTCGTAGAAGGGAAGCGGTATTGCGTCCATAAGTCGCCTCCTGCTGCCTATAGACGCTTCCATTCTGCCGAGTATTACTGGGGATCACATTACTGCGATCAATGGATGGGGCCGCGCCAGCGCAGTCCTAAACGCCAGATTCTCGGCTCACCGGTATTGGGGGCTGGGGTTAAGGCGACTAAGTACGTCCGGTCCAGCAGGTTTTCGATAGACGCCACGGCTGACAGTTTATCCGTGAGCCGTTGCTCGGCCGTGAATTCCACCGTCGCGAAGCCGGGGAGCAGAAATTGATTCAAGTCGTCATCAAATTGAAGCCCGAATGCTCTGATGCCAGCGGAAAGCAGGGTGGATCTGGCGCTGTAAGTCAATTGCGCGGTGCCTTGCTGCTTCGGGATCTGCGGAATTCGCTGGCCAGTCGAGAGCCGTGCGTCGGCATACATGTATCCCGCTTCTGCACTCCAGTGCGTCCAGTGGCGAAGGGCATCTGCTTCCAAACCGCGCGACAAAGCGGCCGGGAAATTTTCCCGCATGCGTAGAATCAGCGCCGGTGTGCTGCTGATGGTGGCATTGTCGATCAAATTATCGAGCTGGTTGTGAAACAGAGTGAAAGAAAAGCGCGTTCTTTCGCCACCCCAGTCAAAGCCCGCCTCCACGCCGGTCAGCCCTTCCGGAACCAGGTGCGGATTTGCCAGCGTCAGGACATTGCCGACGCGGAACTGGCGGTAAAGCTCATTCAGCGTGGGCGCGCGAAAGCTGCGATATCCGGACGCCCGGAGACGGAAGCGATGAATGCCGAGTGCAATGCCGCCGTTCGGGCTGACAAACGTCGCGCCATTTTCGCCCGTGTATTGATGCCGGATGCCTGCAAACAGCCGCACCGGCCCGGCGCTCAGATCGCCTTGCCCGAAGATGCCGTGCTCGAGAAGAGTGCCGCCGCTGCGAGCCAAGGCACGGGTCGAATACGAATAGTCGTAGCTGATGCCGTGCGTGTCGTCCGTATCTACGCCCGCTATCGTGTTCCATTTGAACCTGCTTGCAATGCCGTGGTGCTGCCAGTAGAGCGCGCCGCCCCAATCGTTTACAGGGACGGTCTGTTTCGCCGTTAAAGTTTCGCTGTTCCGGTTCGCCGAAACGCTTGAATAGGTGCTGTGAAACTGCTCCTGCGTATGAAAAGCCAGAAATGAGATCTGATCGTTGCTCCAGGTGTGGGTGTAGTGGCCGCCTAGTGTCCCGAGCCCGGTGGAATTGTGTGTCAATTCGGTGCCGTTGTGCCGCTCTTCGGCGAGCAGATCGAGATGCATCACGAGGCGGTCTCGACTGGCCGTATAGTCGAGCAGCATTTCTCCGGTGGCGAAGCGCACGTTGGCTTTGTCATCCACCCTGCCGCGAGTGTTTTCCGGGGTGATGTAGTAGCCATCCGTCGTAAAGCCGCGCGAATGCACCGTCAGTCCCCAGTGCCCCCAGACGTTCGAATAGGCCGCCGACAGATCTGCGGCGCCTTCATTTCCCGCGAGAGCCTCCGCAAAAAGATGTTCCGGCTGCGGCTCGGGCGAGATCAGCGAGATGGTGCCGCCCATTGCGCGGTCGCCGAATACGCTGGTCGAGGCTCCCCGATCGATATCCACTTCGCTGATGAACGCCGGATCGATGCGCGTCCAATAGACCCAGCCACCAAACGGATCATTGATGGGAATGCTGTCCCAAAGAACCAGTGTGCGGCTGGCGCCACTCGAGCCGGTTGCGCGCAAAGAGACGCCTTGTGTGGTGGGGTTTGCGACCAGGCTGGAACTGCGGCGGAACAAGCTAAAGCCGGGAATCTGGCGCAGCCGGTCATCCATGTTTATGCCCGGTATGTTTTCAATCTGTTCGCGATCGAGAACCGTGATGGAGGCAGGCGTCTCGGCTGACAGTGTGTCGTTCACCGTCACGGTGGTCTTCAGAGGCGGCGGCTTGGTCTCATCTTGGGTTTGCGATGTAGAACGGGTTGGAGCGGCCTGTGCCCAGCTCAAGGCGGGCAGCATGGATGCCACGAGGACGCCGCAAAGCGCTTTCATGCGAGAAACAGGGAACTTACAGGATTGTCGACCCGTATCCTAAAGTTACATGACGCCTGAGTATGCGATTGAAACCGTGCAACTCGGCAAGGTGTATTATTCGCGCTTCCGCGGGCGGAAAATTCCCGCCGTCAACGATGTTACGCTGCGTGTTCCGATTGGCGTCAAGTTCGGACTACTTGGTCCGAACGGAGCGGGGAAGACGACCTTCGTCAAGATGCTGCTTTCGGCGGTTCACCCTAGTTCGGGAACTGCATCTCTATTTGGCCGGAACAGCCAAGACCCCGAAGCGCGCCGGCCTGCCGGTTATCTTCCGGAGAATCACCGTTTCCCTACTTACCTGACAGGCGCGGGCATGCTCGATTTCTATTCCGCGCTTTCGGGCTTGCCTTCCGGAGAGCGCAGGCGCAGGGTTCCTGAACTGCTCGAGCTGGTCGGCCTGCGCGATTGGAGCGACGTCCGTATCAAGAAATATTCAAAAGGCATGCTGCAACGGCTGGGTTTGGCGCAGGCGTTGATTCACCGGCCTAGGCTGCTCATACTCGACGAACCAACGGATGGAGTGGACCCGGTCGGGCGGCGGCAAATTCGTGACATCCTCGACGGGCTGACAGGCAGCGGGGTCACGGTCTTCATCAACTCGCATCTGCTGGGCGAAGTGGAGGCGTTTTGCGAATATGCCGCCATTCTCGATAAAGGCCGTCTGGTGCTGGAGGGCAAGATCAGCTCGCTGACGGCCGGGGGCGGTTATCGAATTGCGGTTTCCTATCTGCCCGAGCAGGCGTTGGCGGCGCTTCGAAAAGCCGGTGCGGCAATCATTCCCACAGGCGGCGCGTTGCAAGTGCAAGCCGCCACATGCGAACAGGCGAACGAATTCATCGACACTATCCGCAATGCGGGCGGATTGATCGAATCCATGCAGGCGTCGAGCAGCAGCCTGGAAGATGTCTTCATCCGGGCCACACAAGCGGGTAAAGCGGCATGAGCAGCGCACAGGCGAACGTCGATAGCGGTTTGCGCCGTTCGGCTGCCGGCGTATTTGGCGCGCTCATTGCGGATACGTTTCAGGAAGCCCGCGCACGCTGGCTCTTCTGGGGCCTCTTCGGCCTTTCCACGCTGTTGATTCTTATTTTTCTTTTCGTGCTCAAGATTGATCTGGTGGCAGGCGCCATCTCGATCATGGGTATTGAAGGCACGACACGCGCCCTGGATGTGCGCGCGTTTGTTTTGCGCTCGTACTCCTTCATCGCCATATTTCTCTACATCTGGGGCACGCTGCTTGCGATCTTTGCTTCTTCCGGGCTGATCCCGAGCGTGCTGGAGCCGGGCCGCATCGCGCTTTTGCTGTCGAAGCCGCTAAACCGGCCGGTGCTCATTCTCGGCCGCTATTTGGGCAATGTGTTGATTGTCGCGCTCAACCACCTCTATCTGGTGGGCGCGATTTGGATCATCATCGGGCTCAAAACACACATGTGGGAGCCGCGCTTCTTGCTGGCTATTCCCGCCTGCCTGTTCATGTTCGGCGTGCTGCTGTGTGTTGTCACGTTTATCGGTGTTGTGTCGGAATCCGCCGCATTGTCGGTAATGATCACGGCGGCATTGATGGTGATCAGCGCCATTCTTGCGCAGCGTAAATTAATGATGAGGGCGTTGAGTTCCGAATGGACCCGCGATCTTTGGCAGGCGCTTTATTGGATCTTTCCGAAGTTTTATGACTTAGCGACGGTGATGATGCAAACCGTGCTCTTCAACCGCGATCTGGATTGGGCAACGCCGCTGTGGACTTCCGCCGCGTTCGGGCTTGTTGTTCTGTCCGGCGCGCTCTATATCTTTTCGAAACGGGATTTCTAACTTGCGAAATTTCTTCTGGCTTGTACTCGCGTGTTTGCTGTTAAGCGCTGGTTGCGCGAGGCAAACGCAGCCCGTCGGCATCACGGTGGATCCCGCATTTCGAACGCTGATTTTGCCCGCCACAAAACTACTCGCCGGTGTCGATTGGGATTCGTTAAAAACAACAGATTTCTACCGGCGCCATCAAAATGATCTGAACGTTTCTGTCCTTAACGCTCCGGCGGAGCGTCTGGGCATCAATCCGTTGCGCGACGTTGCCAAAGTGCTCGTATCCTGGGACGGCAACAACTGGCTGTTTCTCGAACGTGGCCGCTGGAATCCCGGCGATCTTCAGAAAAGGATGATCGCCGCGGGCGCGGCAGCAAGCAATTACCGGGGTCGAACATTGCTCGGCAGCACGTGGACCGTGACATTTTTCAAAACGGTGGCTGTAGAAGGCAGTCCGGCGGCTGTGCGCAATGCGGTTGACGTCGAAAGTGCCGGCAATGGCGAAGTTCCGGAAGAATTGCAGGAACGCTTGCGAACCCTGCCCAGCCACGATCAGATTTGGGCTGCCAGCCGCTCCGGCCTGGCGTTTGCGAGCGCAATAACCAATTCTGATGTGCAATCGGCTTTGTCCAACATTACGGGATCCGTCAGCGGCGCAACGGGTGGTATTTACGTCGACAGCGGCGTTCATCTTTCGATGGACCTCGAGTGCATTTCTGACCAGGGCGCCACACGTGTACACGATGCCCTGCGCGGTGTAATTGGCTTCGCCCGGCTATCTACAAAAGACGATCAGCAGGACTTGCTACGCGCGTACGACGCTATACAAGTCGACAAAAAGAATCGGATGGTCGAAGTTCATGCCGACCTCTCCGGCGACCTGGGGGATAAGCTGATAGGAACTCTGAGGTCGATCGGGCGCAGAAGCAGGTAGGTTTCCAAGCGGCTAGAGCGTAGAGCCACCGCCTTCGCTCACATAATTGCGATTCCAGGATGGGATCTCCACCTTTACATCGCCTTTCACCACGGCCTGGCAGCCCAGGCGGGAGCGCAGTGTCAGGCCGGCGGCCATATCCAGACGGTCCAGTTCGTCGTCTTCGGCTTCCGACAGATTTTTCTCACCTTCGACAACAATGACGTGACACGTCGTGCAGGCGCAACTTCCGCCACAGGCGTGTTCCAAGTGGATGCCGAAATTCAGCGCGACATCCAAAATCGACTCCCGCTTGCCGTGATCGCTGTAGGGCAGTTTCCCAGACTCAAATTCGACAGTCTTATCCTCCGGTAAAAACGTTACTTTCGGCACACCCTTAGTATGGCGGATCGAGTGCATCAACCATACTGGGAACTAGTGTTTCAGGAGATTGAAAAACAACTCATTCGTGCTTTCGAAGAGCAGGTTGCGGCCAAGTTCGGCACGGGCATTCCGGTATCGATCGAGCAGCCCAAACAAGCTTGCTTTGGTGAACTGGCGATCCCGGTTGCATTTCAGCTTGCCCGGCCGCTTAGAAAAGCGCCCAAGCAGATTGCTGAGACTTTGCTGGCCGGCTTAGAGCGGCCCGCGGCTGTTAGCGCCTTTGAAATCGCTGGGAACGGGTACATCAACGTGCGTCTGGATCGAGGCGCGTACGCGATGGGCCTGTTAAACCCTCCATCCGCCAACGCAGCCGGAAGCGGCGAAAAGATCATCGTTGAGCACACCAACATCAATCCGAATAAAGCGGCCCATATCGGCCATCTGCGTAACGCCATTTTGGGCGATACGTTTGTTCGCATGCTGCGCCATCGCGGCCACTTCGTCGAAGTTCAGAACTACATCGACAATACGGGCGTTCAGGTTGCCGATGTCGTGGTTGCGTTCCATTACCTCGAAAAAAAATCTCCGGCCGAGGTGCAGAAGCTGATCGATAACCCCGAGATCCGTTTCGATTACCTCTGCTGGGATTTCTACGCCCGCATTTCCGCCCTATACGTCCAGGAGCCGGACTCGCTGCGGTGGCGGGCAGAAGCGTTGCACGCGATCGAAGCAGGAGAGGGTCAGGTGGCGGAGATGGGCCATCTGGTGGCCGATGCCATTGTGAGGAGCCACGTGCAGACGATGTACCGGCTCGGAATTGAATACGATGTCCTTCCACGCGAAAGTGAAATCCTTCACTTGAAGTTTTGGGCCACTGCCTTTGAACTTTTAAAGAAGCAGAGTGCAATTTACCTGGAAACTGAAAGAAAAAATAGGGGTTGCTGGGTTATGCCGGCCTCCGCTTTCCGTAACTCCGAGAGCGACCCCGACAGCGGAAATGATGCCGAGGATAGTAAAGTGATCGTACGCTCAAACGGCACGGTCACTTATGTGGGCAAAGACATCGCTTACCAGCTCTGGAAGTTCGGCTTGCTGGGGAAAGATTTCTTTTACCGGCATTGGTCGACTTATCCCGGCGGCCATCAACTGTGGGTGACCTCTGATCATGCCGTCGAGGAAAACGTGCCGCAGTTCGGACGCGGCTCCAAAGTCTTCAATGTGATCGATTCCCGGCAGTCCTATTTACAGGATGTAGTGGTCGCCGGTTTGCGGGCGCTCGGTTTCGATCGCGCCGCCGATGCTTCGGTTCACTTCTCGTACGAAATGGTGGCGCTTTCGCCTCGCACGCTGGCGCAAATCGGAGTGGAGCTTTCAGAGGAAGACAAGCGGCGTGCGTACGTAGAGGTCTCCGGCCGAAAAGGGCTGGGCGTAAAAGCAGATGACCTGATCGACAAACTTATCGACACCGCGCTCGGCGAAGTGGAGCATCGCCATCCCGAACAGCTCGCTGCGGAGCGGCAGAACGTGGCCCGGCAGATTGCCATCGGCGCGCTTCGCTACTTCATGCTGAAATTCACGCGCAATTCAGTTATTGCATTCGATTTCCAGGAAGCGCTGAGTTTTGAGGGCGAGACCGGGCCTTACGTTCAATATACGGCTGTGCGGGCTCAAAACATCCTGCGAAAATACGTCGAGCGCTTTAGCAAGTTGCCCGATTTTCGGACGTGTTTGCAACAGGTCTCGCTTGCGCGTTTTTTTGAAACCGAAAATTTCTGGCAGCTTCTGCTGCTCGCGTCCAAGTCTGACAGCGCCATCGAACGCGCTGTGGCTTCGGGCGAACCGGCCCACCTGGCCAAGTACGCCTTCCAACTGGCGCAGGCGTTCAACAATTTTTATCACGATCAGCGCGTAATTTCAGAAGAAAACGAAGAGCGGCGCCATATTTTGCTTTGGTTGACTCAATACGTGCATTCGCAGTTGGTGAGCACGCTTCAGGTACTCGGGATCGACGTGCCGGAATACATGTAGATCGAATAATAAACTAGAGATGCAATGGCCAGCAAAGATTCGTTTGGCGCTCGCGGCACACTGACCGTCAACGGCAGAGATTACCAGATTTTTCGTCTTGAAGCGCTGGAAAAAATCAGCGGCGTAAAGATGAGCCACATTCCGTACTCGATCCGCGTTTTACTCGAAAATCTGTTGCGGTTCGAAGACGACCGGACTGTGAAACCGGGCGATATCGAATATGTAGCCAAGTGGGATGCGAAGTCCAAAGCTCAGGAGATTCAGTTCCGTCCGGCGCGTATTCTTCTGCAGGATTTCACGGGGGTCCCCTGCGTTGTGGATCTGGCCGCGATGCGTGATGCCCTAAAGAAGCTGGGCGCTAATCCGGAGCTCGCTAACCCGCTCATACCCGCCGATCTTGTGATCGATCACTCGGTCCAAGTGGATGCTTTCGGCTCAGCCCAGGCATTCCAGCAAAACGCGATTCTCGAATTCGCCCGTAACCAGGAGCGCTATGCATTTCTCCGCTGGGGACAAAAAGCGTTCGGTAATTTCCGCGTTGTACCGCCCGATACCGGCATTGTTCACCAGGTGAATCTCGAATATCTGGCCAGCGTTGTTTTCAGCGACTCATCTAAGGGCGTTCTCCAGGCCTATCCGGACACTCTGATGGGCACGGACTCACATACCACGATGATTAATGGCGTGGGCGTAGTGGGCTGGGGCGTGGGCGGTATCGAAGCCGAGGCCTGCATGTTAGGGCAGCCCATTTCGATGCTTTTGCCGCAGGTGGTCGGTTTCAAGCTGAGCGGCAAATTGCCCGAAGGCGCGACTGCAACCGACCTGGTCCTGACGGTAACTCAGATGTTACGTAAGAAGGGCGTGGTTGGTAAGTTCGTCGAATTTTATGGCCCGGGAGTAAGCGCTCTGCCCGTTGCCGACCGCGCCACGATCAGTAACATGGCGCCTGAATACGGCGCAACCATTGGTTTTTTCCCGATTGATCACGTAACTCTGGAGTATCTGCGTCTGACGAATCGCTCGGAAGAGCATGTGAACCTGGTTGAAGCATACGCCAAAGAACAGGGCCTGTTCCTCACCGTCGATTCACCTGAGCCCGTTTACTCCGACTCGCTTTCGCTCGATCTTTCAAAAGTTGTCCCTTCGCTTGCCGGGCCGAAGCGGCCGCAGGACCGGATCGATCTGCCGGACGTGAAGAGCAATTTTCTCGATTCGCTTGGCCACTCTCCGAAATCGGCTGAACTACGCGTCAATAGCCACAAAGAGCACCTTCGCGACGGGGCCGTCGTAATTGCCGCCATTACAAGTTGCACGAACACGTCCAATCCTTCGGTCATGATCGCGGCCGGGCTTCTGGCGAAAAACGCGGTGGAAAGAGGATTAGCGCCCAAGCCCTGGGTCAAAACGTCGCTGGCCCCCGGCTCAAAGGTAGTCTTCGACTATCTGAGCGATGCGGGGCTGATGCCCTATCTGGAGCAGCTGAATTTCCATTTAGTCGGGTATGGCTGCACGACTTGTATCGGCAATAGCGGCCCGTTGCCGGAAAACGTGGCTGCTGCCGTAAACGAAGGCAAGCTGAATGTGGCCGCTGTGCTCAGCGGAAACCGCAACTTCGAAGGACGCGTGAATCCGCTGGTGCGCTCAAATTATTTGGCTTCGCCGCCGCTCGTCGTTGCTTATGCGATTGCGGGCCGCGTGGATGTAGACATTACGAAAGAACCGCTCGGCAAGGACGAACGAGGTAAAGATGTTTATCTCAAAGACATCTGGCCCTCGCCCGAAGAAGTGGATCGCGTGGTGAAGCAGTCCGCGCGCACGGAATTCTTCCGGAAAGAATACTCGGAAGTGTTCGCCGGCGATACCAACTGGAATTCCCTCCAGGTGCCAAGCGGCAGTATTTACGAATGGAGCGGCGACTCGACATATATCAAGCAGCCGCCATATTTCGAGAACCTGGTAGAGCCGGGCAGTTTCGTGCAGGATCTGTCAGGCCTGCGCGTACTCGCGGTTCTGGGTGACTCGGTCACGACCGATCATATTTCACCCGCCGGCTCGATTCCGATCGACAGTCCCGCGGGCAAGTATCTCATCAGTTTGGGTGTCAAGCCGGCGGACTTTAACAGCTACGGCGCACGCCGGGGCAACCATGAAGTGATGGTTCGCGGAACGTTCGCCAACATTCGCTTGAGGAACCTGATGGTCCCCGGCGTAGAAGGTGGTTGGACGCGCCATATGCCCGATGGCGAGCAGATGTTCATTTACGATGCATCGGTTCGTTACCGCTCAGAAGGCGTGCCGCTGGTTGTGATCGCCGGTAAAGAGTACGGCTCCGGCTCTTCACGCGATTGGGCCGCAAAAGGAACGCTTCTGCTTGGCGTTCGCGCCGTAATTGCAGAAAGTTTTGAACGCATTCACCGCTCCAATCTGGTGCAGATGGGAGTGCTGCCGCTGCAATTTGCGGAGGGCCAATCGCGTGAATCGCTCGGCATCACCGGCGAAGAAACGTTCGCCATCACGGGGATTGCCGCTGCGCTCGCATCCGGTGAAAACGTGAAAGTGACGGCTACCTGCCCCGACGGCAAGACGACCACGTTCGAGGCCAAAGCTCGCATCGACACGCCGCAGGAGGCCGAGTATTACCGCAATGGCGGCATCCTGCCCTACGTATTGCGGCAGCTTATCGCAACCAATACTCCTGCTACAGTTTAGAGTGCGCGCCGCAAGCAGCGCGCGTCCTCCGCTAGTACAAACTCGCGATGAAAAACCGTGCACCCTTGCTTGTGTCGGCAGGCATCATCTACCGTGACGGCCGCGTGCTCGTTGGGCAACGGCGCAGGAGCGACCGCCATCCCTACAAGTGGGAGTTTCCAGGCGGTAAGGTGGAGCACGGCGAGACGCCTCAGGCCGCTCTCGTGCGCGAGCTTTTAGAAGAACTGCAGATCGAGGCGACGGTCGGTTCCGAACTGGCGCGCTACGAACATGATTACCCGAGCGGCAGCCGCGTGCATCTGCTCTTTTTCGCGGTGCCCAAGTTCGCCGGAGAACCGACGGCCCGCGTCTTTGAACAGATCTGCTGGACCGAGCTGCACGAGCTGCCGGCGCTCGATTTTTTGGACGGCGATCTGGATTTTGTGAGGCGCCTCGCGCGCGGCGATTTCGCGCCTTTGCTGCACCCAGCCTAGCGTCGAATTCAACGCCGCTCTTTTTCCGGCTAATCGAGATCGAACGGGCGCTTGGGCGGCGCGCCGCTTTTATCTTCTTTGGCTTGCTTTAAGAGCTCTTCAAACTTCTTCTCGCGTACTTTTTCGCCGCTCAGATGGGACGCGAAACTTTTCTCGAAAATATCGTTGCGCCGGGCCGCTTCCCCTTTCAGATTTTGAACGGCAGCATGCAGGTCTTCGATTGCGGGCTTCTTTTCGGGCTCGCGATGATGGAGCACGACCTGTGTTTCAGGATCTATTTTTAGCGTTGCGCCGCAGCAGGGACACAGCACCTCGAACGCCGGATTTTGGGAACGTGCCATACCGGAATCGTAGCGCAGCCGCTGCTATTCTGCGAGTGCGTTCTTCGACCCGGCATGTCGGAATTTTTGAATTGGATTCTACAGTGGCTGGCGCAGTACGGATATCTTGCGTTATTCGGGCTGCTTGTGCTCGGCATTGTGGGTTTGCCGGTACCGAATGAAACGCTGCTGGTATTTTCCGGCTACTTGGTAGCCCGCGGGCGCTTTCAGCTCGTCCTGACGTTCATCACTGCGGTTGTTGGCAGCATTTGCGGCATTTCTCTGAGCTATTTCATCGGCCGCACTCTGGGTTACAAAGCCGTAGTGCGCTTCGGCAAATATTTTGGCGTAACGGCGCGCCAGCTCCATCACACCCAGCTCTGGTTTGAGAAAACGGGAGAATGGCTGCTCGCTTTCGGGTATTTCATTCCGGGAGTGCGGCACTTCACGGCTTTAGTCGCCGGGACCTCCCAGTTGCGCTTTCGAATTTTTGCAATTTTTGCCTGGTCCGGAGCAACGGTTTGGGTGATTGTGTTCCTCGCTTTAGGTTATTTCGTAGGCGAAAACTGGCGGCAGACTCTTGCGTTCCTCGATAAATACACCTACCTGATCGTGGTGCTTGCTGCTGTATTCGGTCTCGGATATTGGCTGCTGCGGCGCAAGTTGCTGAAGCGGTGAGGCATTCGACAGCCTTGCGCGTCGTTTTCGATTTGATAGTTTTTTCTCCAGGGGACTTTGATGCGATACCTGAAGCTTTTCGTTCTCGCCTGCGGTTTTTCCGCCTTATTGCCGGCGCAATCGTCCGGCCGGCCGAGCGGCATTGATCTCAAAGCAATCGACAAGACAGCCGATCCATGCACGGATTTTTATCAATATGCCTGCGGTGCCTGGTTGAAGGCTAACCCGATTCCGCCGCAATACGCCACCTGGAGCCGTTTCAATGAACTACAGCAGCGCAACCTGGAAGTGCTCCACTCGATTTTGGAAGACGCTGAGAAGCACCCGAACCTGAGTCCCATAGACCAGAAGATCGGAACGCTATACGGCGCCTGCATGGACGAAGCAGCCATTGAGAAGGCCGGCTATCAGCCGATCGAACCGGGCATCAAGCGGATTCGCGCTCTCGAAAGCAAGGGCGATCTGCCCGCTGAAGTAGCGCGCTTGCACGATGAAGGCGCCAGCGTGTTTTTCAGCTTTGGCGCAACACCCGATCCCGATAAATCCACGGTAGAAATCGCCGCTGCGCGACAGGGAGGGCTGGGCCTGCCGGATAAAAGCTATTACTTGAACCCGAAAGATGAACAGCTCCGGGAGAAATATGTGAAGCACATCTCGCGCATGCTGCAGTTGATCGGGGTGCCAGCCGCTGATGCGGATGCGCAGGCGAAGGAGATTATGGCGCTCGAGACGAAGCTGGCGCAGGCTTCCATGGACCGGGTCGATATGCGCAATCCGGACAATACGCATCACAAAATGACCGTGGAGCAATGGCAGGCGCTCACGCCCGATTTCAATTTCCACACCTATTTAACGGACCGGCACGCGCCTCCATTCACCACGCTCAATGTCGCGCAACCGGATTTCTTCAAAGCGCTAAATGGAACGCTGAATGATACCAGCCTGGACGCGCTGAAGCATTACATGATCTGGCACTACGTTTCCGCCAATGCGCCGCTGCTGAGCAAGGCTTTTGTTGAAGAGAATTTCGATTTCTACAGCAGGACCTTGACAGGCGCTCAAGAACTGCAGCCGCGCTGGAAACGGTGCACGCAACTGGTGGATCGCAGCTTGGGCGAGGCGCTCGGCCAGAAATATGTAGAAAAGGCGTTTGCGGGCAACTCCAAGCAGATGACGCAGCAGTTGGTCTCCATGATCGAACATGAAATGGCGGTCGATATCGATTCACTCACCTGGATGAGCGAAGCGACCAAACAACAGGCGCTGGCAAAGCTCAAAGGCGTGACGAACAAGATCGGCTATCCCGAGAAGTGGCGCGACTATTCGAGCGTGCGAATCATCCCGGGCGATTTAGTTGGCGATGAGCAGCGCGCCCGCGCCTTTGAGATTCACCGCAATATCGCGAAGATCGGGCAGCCGGTGGATCGCTCCGAATTCAACATGACGCCACCGACGGTGAATGCGTACTACAGCCCGCAGGAAAACAACATCAACTTTCCGGCCGGCATTCTGCAGCCCCCGTTCTACACCGCGGGCGCCGATATGGCTGTCAATTTTGGCGGCATCGGAGCCGTGATCGGCCACGAACTCACGCACGGTTTTGACGATCAAGGCCGGCGCTACGATGCCGACGGCAATTTGCGCGACTGGTGGGCCAAACAGGATGCCGACGAATTCAAGGAGCGCGCCGATTGCATCGTCAATGAGTACAACGGCTTCAGCCCGGTTGAAGGGGCAAACGTAAACGGCAGGCTCACGCTGGGTGAAAATGGCGCCGATAATGCCGGCCTTCGACTCGCATATATGGCGCTGCTGGGCGGCCTCGAAAACGGGACCATCGATAAGGGCAAGCTGGATGGCTACACGCCGCAACAACGTTTCTTCCTCGGGTGGGCCCAGATCTGGTGTGAGAATCAACGCCCCGAAAATGTGCGCAATACGGTTCGCACCAATCCGCATTCGCCGGGCCGTTTTCGCGTGATTGGCGTTCTGCAAAACATGCCTGAATTCGCCGAGGCATTCAGTTGCAAAGCCGGCCAGCCGATGGTCTCGGCAAATGCCTGCCGCGTGTGGTAAACGGGCCAAGTTAGACCGACTGCTTCCAGCCGCACGTAGAACACCGGGCCTCTGATTACACTGAGGGTGATGCACTTTGCCAAGCTTTTGGCGACGGGATGGATTGCCGCCGCGGTTGCGTTCCCACAGACGCCCGCGCACAGCGGCCTCGATCTGAGCGCCATCGATAAATCGGCCGATCCCTGCAACGACTTCTATCAATACGCCTGCGGCAATTGGTTGAAGAACAACCCGATTCCCCCTGACGAAAGCTCCTGGGGCACATTCAACGTCCTTTATGAACGGAACCAGACCGTTTTGCGCGACATTCTACAGGATGCGGAAGCGCACCAGAACCGCAGCGCGACCGATCAGAAAATCGGCGGCTTCTATCAATCCTGCATGAACGAAGAGGTTATCGAGAAGCGCGGCACGGAGCCACTCCAGAGCGAGCTGGAACGCATTCGACATGTAAATAACGCCCAGGAGTTGCTGGATGAAGCCGCGCGTTTACAAGACCGCGGTGTCGGTGTTTTCTTCGATTTCAATGCTGTGCCCGATCCGAAAGACGCCAGAATGACGATTGCGGACCTCGACCAGGGCGGCATCGGCCTGCCGGAACGCGATTTCTATTTCCGCAGCGACGAAAAATCGCAGGAGATTCGCAAGAAATACGTTGACCACATCGCGAAAATGTTTGAGCTCATCGGCGTTCCTGCCGGTGAAGCGGCAAAGAAAGCCGCCGCCATCATGTCGTTTGAGACGGCGCTCGCGAAAGCGTCATTAGATGTCACCTCGCGCCGTGATCCGCAAAAACTGGTGCATGAGATGCCGAAGAGCGAATTACAGCAACTTGCGCCCAATTTCAACTTCAACCAGTTCTTTGTTCAAATGCACTCGCCAGATTTCAGCAAGCTGAACGTCTCTGTACCCGATTTTTTTAAAGATTTGAGTGGCTTGCTCGCGAGCACAGACATGAATACGCTGCGCGACTACATGACCTGGCACTACCTGAACGCCAGCGCCACCAAGTTGACCAAAGCGTTTGTCGATGAAAACTTTGATTTTTATGGACGCGTGTTATCCGGCACAAAGGAGTTGCGGCCGCGCTGGAAGCGGTGCGTCTCAGCCACCGACGTGGCTCTGGGAGAAGCACTGGGCAAAGAATTCGTGGAAAAAACATTCGGCGAGGAAGGGAAGCAGCGGACGCTCGAAATGGTCCACGAAATCGAGCATGAGATGGCGAACGATATTGAATCCATCTCCTGGATGAGCCCCACGACCAAACAGCAGGCGCTTGTCAAACTCCATGCCGTAGCGAATAAGATCGGCTATCCGGATAAATGGCGCGACTATTCGTCAGTCGACGTTATCGACAACGATTATTTCGGCAACTGGTTTCGCGCCATCCAGTTCGAGGTTAAGCGCGAGTTAAATAAGATCGGCAAACCGGTGGACCGCGCCGAATGGGGGATGACGCCGCCCACAGTCAACGCGTATTACGACCCGACCGAAAACAACATCAACTTCCCGGCCGGAATTTTGCAGCCGCCGTTTTATTCGAATCATGCCGATGACGCGGTGAACTATGGAGCCATCGGCGTGGTGATCGGCCATGAACTCACGCATGGATTCGACGATATGGGCCGCCAATTCGACGCCGACGGAAATCTGCACGACTGGTGGCAGAAACAGGACGAAGAGCAATTTAACAAACTGGCCGGCTGTTTTGTGAATGAATACGGCTCCTTCAGCCCGGTGCCCGGCATTGAACTGAACGGCAAACTGACACTCGGCGAAAACACTGCCGATAACGGCGGCATTCGCCTCGCCTACATGGCGCTGATGGACGACCTCGCCAAAAAGAGCATCCCACCCAGCAGTAAGGAAGACGGCTACACGCAGGCGCAGCAATTCTTTCTCGGCTTCGCGCAAGTGTGGTGTGAAAATACGCGCCCCGAAGAGGCCCGCACATTGGCGCAAACGGATCCGCACTCGCCGCCCAAATTCCGCACGAATGGCGTGGTTTCAAATATGCCGCAATTCAGCCAGGCGTTTGGATGCAAGCCGGGCGACAAGATGTACGCCGCTCATGCGTGCCGGGTCTGGTAGCAAACGGAATGCCTGAACAAACCATTGTTGAAAATCCGCTTCTGACGGAGCGGTTCCCGATTCCCTTCGACAAGATCAAGGCCGAGCACGTTGTGCCCGCAATCGAGTTGCTGCTCGAACAGATGAAGCAGCGGCTGGCGGATCTCGGAAAATCTGCTGCCCCGCGCACTTATGAGAATGTCCTCATCACGCTCGATCGCATGACCGAGCCGCTCGATTTTGCCATGAACGTAGTACGGCATCTCGAAAACGTCGCGACCTATCCGGAATTTCGCACTGCCTACAACCAGATCATCGGGCCGGTGAGCCAGTTTTATACGTCCATCCCGCTCGATCCGCAGCTCTGGGCAGCCATCAAGCAGGTTTCCGAGAGTAAACGGGCACAGGAGCTTGCGCCTGTCGACAAGCGCTTTCTGGAGAAAACCGTCTCGAATTTCCGGCGCGCCGGAGCCGATCTTAGCGAAGAAGGCAAGCGCCAGTTGGAAGCTCTGGACATTGAGCTGACGAAGGCGACAACAAAATTCGCCGAGCACGTCCTGGATGCCACCAATGCATTCGAGCTGATTGTTACCGATGAGCGCAAGCTTGCCGGGCTCCCGGAAACGTTTCGTGCGGCGGCGCGTGAGAGCGCCAAGGCAAAAGGTAAAGAGGGCTGGCGATTTACTCTGCATGCGCCCAGCTACACGCCCGCCATGACCTATCTGGACGACCGCGCGATCCGGCAGCAGCTCTGGCAGGCTTCTAACTCGCGCGCCACCGCCGGGGAATTCGACAACACCGCTTTGATTCTGGAGATTCTGCGGCTGCGCAACGAAAAGGCGCGCCTGCTCGGCTATCGCGATTTCGCTGACCTGGTGCTCGAGAATCGCATGGCGCACACCGGCGCGCAGGCGCAACAGTTCGTCGAGGACCTGGAGCAGAAAACGCGGCCGTTCTTCGAGCGCGAAATTCAGGAACTGATTCAGGCCGGCCGGGAGCTTGGCTATGACGAAATGCACCCCTGGGACGTCACCTATATCTCGGAAAAATTGCGCAAGGCACGCTACGATTTCGACGAAGAAGATCTGCGCCCCTATTTCGAGCTGGACCGGGTGGTGGCCGGCATGTTCGATATTTTCAGCCGCATCTTCAGCGTCAAAGTGATCGAAGAACCCGGTGTGCCCGTCTGGGACAAGGCGGTCAAGTACTATCACGTCATCGATGAGGAATCCGCCATTCTGCTGGGCGGCTTCTATACAGATTGGTTTCCGCGCGAGAATAAACGCGGCGGGGCATGGATGGACGGCCTCTTCACCGGCAACCCGGACGAGGCCGAACCACACCTCGGCGTTATCGCCGGCAATCTCATGCCGCCGGTCGGCGATACGCCTTCGTTACTGAATCATCGCGAGGTGGAGACCATCTTCCATGAGTTCGGCCATCTGATGCACCAGCTTCTGGGGCGCGTTCGGATTCGCTCGCTGGCTTCCATGAATGTGCCCTGGGACTTCATCGAGCTGCCGTCGCAAATCATGGAAAACTGGTGCATGGAGCGTGATGCTCTCAATCTGTTCGCGCGTCATTACCGAACCGGCGAGCCGATTCCGGACGATCTTTTTACCAAGATGAAGCGCGCGCGCAACTTCCTGAGTGGAACTGCCCAGATGCGGCAGCTTGGCTTCGCGCTGGTCGATCTGAAATTGCACCGTGAGTTCGACGCCACATCCCGCGGCGATGTCATGGCTTTCGCGCGCGACATTCTGGCCCGCTTTGCGCCCGCTCCGTTACCGCCGCATTACGGCATGATCGCGAGCTTCACGCACCTGTTCAGCAGCCCGGTTGCTTACGGCGCCGGCTATTACTCCTACAAGTGGGCCGAAGTGCTGGACGCCGATGCTTTCACGCGCTTCCGCCGCGAGGGGATCTTCAATACCGAAACCGGGCTTGCTTATCGCCGCCATATTCTGGAACGCGGCGACAGCGATGACCCGGCGCAACTCTACCGCGATTTCATGGGCCGCGATCCAGATCCGGATGCACTTCTGGAGCGCCTCGGTTTGCTTCCGGCCGCCTGACTGCACATGGAGAAGTCCTTAGAAGAGCAGCTCGCAGCGGCCCGGCGGGAAAACGAAGAGTTGCGGCGAGCTCTCGAAGAGTGCCGCGCAGCCCGCGAACGGGCAGAACAGGATCTCGAGCGTAGCCATGAGGAAGCGCGTGCCGCCACGCAAGACATGCAGCACCTGATCTACGCCGTCAGTCACGATCTGCGTACACCGCTTCGCGCCGTCGCCAGCTACACGCAGTTGCTGCAGCAGCAGTATGCTTCTAATCCAGAAGCCAGCGAATTGAGCACGTTCGCGGCGCAAGGCGTAAAAGAGATGAATACGCTCATCGAGGATCTGCTGAAGTATTCGAGGGCAGGGAACTCGCCGCGCCGTACGAACGTACGCCTGAATTCCGTGGTGCAGTGGGCCGCCATAAATGTGCAGAGTTTGTTGCGCGGCGCAAGTGGGGAAATTATCTTCGACGATCTGCCGGAAGTCAATATAGACGAATCGCAGTTTGTTCAGCTCTTCGTTCAGCTCTTCACAAACGCCATTAACTATCGCGGCGAAACGACACTCCGCATTGAAGTTAACGCGGAAGAAACGGATGCGGCGTATATCATCTCCGTGCGCGACAACGGCATCGGCATAGATCCTGAGTATCTCGAAACCATCTTCCAGCCTTTTAAGCGCCTGCAGGGCAAAACCATCCCGGGAAACGGTCTCGGCTTGGCCGTCTGCCGCAAAATTGTGCGGGCACATGGCGGCCGCATCTGGGCGGAAAGCGCAGGCAAAGGGCAGGGGTCGGTGTTCAAGTTCAGCCTGCCTTTTTAATCGCCAGCGGCCGCAAGCACACAGCAGCGGTGGTTTTCGGCCATGCCTCCTGCCCGAGCACTTCGACTAAGTTTGTGAAAATAAGCAATTTTCGTTTGGCGGCCCGCGTGTTTAAGAAGATGGCGTCAGATGTTTCGCACGGCTACAGCATTGGTTCTGGTTTACGCGATGGCGTTTTTCGGCTTGCCCCCGGTAGCTCTGGCGCAGTTCACGCCCGCATACCCGGGCAACCAGTCTGGCCAGTACCCTGAACCAGCACCCCAAAGTTATCCGCCCCAATATCCGCAGCAGCCCGCCTCGGGCTATCCGCCTCAGGGCGCACCCGGAAGTCCAGCGGTTCAGCAGTATCCGCAGCCGGGTGGTCAATACGCGGCGCCCGCAGACGAGAGTGCCGAGGACCAGCAGCACGGCGTCGCCCGGCTCAGTATCGTGCAGGGTGACGTCAACGTAAAGCGCGGTGATAACGGAGAGCTGGTTGCCGCAATCGTAAACGCGCCTTTAATGGCGCAGGACCATGTTCAGACCGCGCCCGGATCGCGCGCGGAAGTACAGCTTGACTATGCCAACCTGATTCGGCTCGCGCCCAACACCGACGTCGGTTTTTCGGATCTCGAATATCACCGCTACCAGCTTCAACTGGGGGCGGGAACCATCATTTATCGCGTTTTGCGCAATCAGGATGCGCAGGTGGAGATCGATACTCCCAGCATTGCGTTCCGTCCCGCTGGTGACGGCGAATACCGCCTTTCCGTTCTCGACGACGGCACCACGCAGATCACGGTCCGCTCGGGCGCTGGCGAGATTTTCGGCCCGCGTGGCTCAGAACAGTTGCAGGCAGGCCGGACCACGCTGGTACGGGGCAACCCCTCCGATCCCGAATTTCAAACCACGTATGAGATCGCGCGCGATCAGTTTGACGACTGGAGCGCCAATCGCGACCGCGAGTTATTGGCATCGCAAAGCTACCGGTATGTCAGTCCCGACGTCTACGGCGCCGACGACCTGGATGCCTACGGCAAATGGGTGCCGTCTCAATATGGTCAGGTCTGGCAGCCGCAGCCGCCCACCGCCGATTGGGCCCCGTACAGTTACGGCCAGTGGGATTATGAGCCGTATTATGGCTGGACCTGGGTGGATTATGCTCCCTGGGGCTGGGCGCCTTATCATTACGGCCGCTGGTTCTTCAATGCCGGTTATGGATGGTGCTGGTGGCCTGGAGTTTTCGGCGCGCGATTTTTCTGGCGCCCCGCGCTTGTCGGCTTCTTTGGTTTCGGCACCGGCCTGGGCTGGGTCGCGCTGGCGCCCTTTGAACCGTTCTACGGATGGTGGGGGCATTGGGGGCGCGGCTTTGGTTTCGGTGTCTATCGAAACGTAAATATCTTTGCGACCTACCGGAATTGTGGGTTCCGCGGCGGCGCGGTGTATGCCAGATACAACGGATTTGGCGGCCCGCATGAGCGCTTCGGGTTTGCTACACGCGAGCAGTTGGTAAACGCAACGGCGTTCCGCGGCCAGGTTCCGGTGAGTCCATCTCGCGAGAGTTATCGATTCGCATCCCGGCAGGCGTTTGCGAATCCGCGTCTGGCAGCGGCAACCAACCGGCAGTTCTTCCGCACCAATTTTCCCAATAATCGCGGCGCGAACCTCGCTGGCGCCCCAGGATTCGCGGCGGCGAATGGCGGCCGCTTTGCGCAAAACAATGGAGCGCGTTACGCCCAGAACAACGGCACGCGTTATGCACCGCAGGCCCAGGCGCCGCGATCGAACGGCAGCGGCTGGAGCCGCTTCGGCGACCCGGGTGGCGCGGCCGGATACCGCCAGAACTACGCTGCGCCGGGAGCAGCGCAAGTTCACCCAGGGCAGGAAAGCGGCTGGCATACATTTGGACAAGCGCAGCCGTCGCGTCCCGCCTACAACGGCTACCGGAACGGTTATGAGCCGCGCCCAGGAGGGTTTGGAAATTACACGGCCCCCCGGTACAGCGCGCCCGCGCCGCGCTATAACGCGCCAGCCGCACCGCGTTACAGCGCCCCGCCTCCGGCCCACTACAGTGCGCCCGCCGCACCGCATTACAGCGCGCCTGCGCCCCACTACAGCGCGCCATCGTTTCGTGGCGGCGGTGGCGGTGGTGGAGCATCGCGTGGCGGCGGTGGCGGTGGTGGGGCATCCCGTGGCGGCGGTGGTGGACACGGCGGTGGCGGCCACCGCGGCCGGTAACGATCTTCCCTCGGCCGCTCCGGCCGACCTGACAGGGCCGGAGCGGCATTTTTTCATTCAGAACGCCTGGGATTCACGCAATCGGCTCGTCGGCTGAAGGCCCATAGAGACCGGGAACAGGCAGGTTGAGCAGGCGCAAATAGACGCCCAACTGCGCCCTGTGATGAATCATGTGATTCAGGAACATCCTGCGATAGAGCAGCATGCGCGAGGCCTTCACGATAACTCGATCACCCCATAAAAGCTGCCATTCGCCTTTCAGATGCTCATCCGAGCAGCCGGCCAGTTTTTTCTTCGCCTCTGCCGCATGCTCTTCCAATTCAGATAAAAGTTTGGCGGTGGATTCAAAGACGAGATCAGGGAACTTTTCCTTCGCGAAGTTGAGTTCATCGGTGGTCAAAATCCGCGTGCAGAACTGCGGCAGCCGCGCCACATGCACCGCGAGCCGCCCGATGGGCATCGACTTTTCGGCCGGCTTCCATTGCGGATCTTTTTCCGGGATCCGTTCCAGCGTACACCTCGTATTGGCGATTTCGATATCGAAGTCAACGAGCAAAGTTTCGGCGATAGTCATAAAGGGAACTTTATCGCAGCTCACTTGCCCGCAGCGAGCTGTCACGAAAACGCGTCTATGGACGAATGGACAAACCTCCCGCTCCCGGAGAACTTGCACCCGATTTTGAATTGTTGGATTCAACCGGAACAGAGCGCCGCTTATCCGATTTGGTAGCGGAAGGCCCGCTCGTCCTGCTGTTCTATCGCGGATATTGGTGACCGTTTTGCCTTCGCCAGTTGGCGGATTACCGCAACCATTACGGCGAAATTCGCGCAGGCGGTGCGCAACTCGTGGCCGTTTCCGTCGATCCGCCCGATCGATCGCAGGCATTGCGGCAACAACTGGACTTGCCGTTTCCGATCTTGTGCGACACCTCACGGCGCGTCGTGCGGGAATGGCACATCTACAATCCGCGCGAGCACGGCGGAATCGCCCAACCCGCCGTGTTTATTATCGATCCGGATCGCAGGGTCCGCTACGGCACAGTTGATTCGGTGTCGAAGCGGACTTCAGCGGCGGAGAGTCTGCGTGCTCTGAGCAGCAGGGAAATCGTGAATCTACAGCGCAAGCGTTATATTCCACAAATGCGAGACTGGTTCCGCGCTTTACGGAATTTACTTCGACGCTGAGATGTGATTGTGCGGCATTGAGGACAGATCGCTGAAAGTTGACATAATATCTGTTATCGGACACAGGAGACACGCCCAAGGCACCGCATTCAGTTGCTCCTATACTTAACTCTTCAAAGGCCCGGCGGCCTGGTAGACATTGATCAGGATGCCTGAGGACAAAGCTTTCGTGCTGGCCAGCTCGAAGGAACGTGCCGGCGTTCCTTCCGAAAAGAAACGTTTCCCTTGGCCCAGCAGGACTGGATAGACGATCAGCAAGACCTCATCCGCTAGGCCGTGTTCGAGCAGCGTCGATGTCAGTGTGGAGCTGCCCGACAGGACTAGGTCTGGCCCGTCCTGCGACTTTACTTGACGGATGCACTCGACCATATCCGGTCCAAGCCCCTCGACCGGTCCCCATTCGAGACTTTCCGGACGGTGAGTAACGACATATTTTCTTGCCGCATTCAGGCGATCCGCCATCGGACTGCTCGGTGCCTTTGGCCAGAAGCCCGACCACATATCGTAGGTGCGGCGGCCCAGCAGCAGATCGAACCTCTCCCCGTAAGCAGCGAGAACTGCGTCTCTGCCGGCGGGCGTCCGATACGACACCGTCCAGTCGCTGTAAGGGAAACCGTTCTCATCGGCGGAATGCTGGATCACGCCGTCCAGCGAGATGTGTTCGCAAATTTTGAGTTTTCTCATATATAAGCGTCTGTCCGGCGGGGTTTCTCTGCCCCGCCTTCAGTAGAACGACGAACGGCCAGGCCGGAATTCTACAAGGCGGCGGCAGGTTTTCCCCATCATTTCACTTTCATCACCAGAAACGTAATGTCGTCATGCTGCGGCGCATCGCCGATCCATTTGCGAACTTCCTGCGAGATGCGCGCTGTCATCTCGGGAACGGGCAAATGGGCCAAGTCCTGCACGAGATTCTTCAACCGCTCTTCCCCGAATTCTTCCTCGTTTGCGTTGAGCGCTTCTGTCACGCCATCCGTGAAAGCCACCAGCACGTCGCCCGAGTGCAAATCCACGGTCGCTTCCTCATAACTTGCCGACGGAAACATGCCGATGATCATGCCGCCCGTCTTCAACTCTTCTACGGGCGCAATCAGGCCTTTGCCTGAAGCATGATCAAGCGAGCGCACCAGGTAAGGCGGATTGTGGCCGGCATTCACATAATGAAGCCGCCGGTTCTGTTCGTCTATCTGGGCATAGAAAAAGGTGGCATAGCTGCTCGCGCCGGTGGAGCCGTAGAGAAAACGATTCATTTTGGCCGTAAGCTCAGGCAGCGAAATGTTCCTTTCGCTTGCCAGGACGCGGAGTGAAGCATGCACCACCGCCATGATCAGCGCCGCAGCAATGCCCTTGCCCGCAACATCGACAAGGGCGATACCGAGGCGATGATCACCCACGTTGAGGAAATCGTAGTAATCGCCTCCAACGCTGCGCACCGGAAGCGTGAATGCCCCGAGCGAAGCCGCGGTCGTCTCGGGAGATTCACGCGGCAAAAGCCGCTTTTGCACTTCGGCTGCGAGCGCCACGTCCCGGCGCAGCTTTTCCTGTTCCACAACCCGCGCGGTCAGGCGCGCATTTTCGATCATCAGAGCGAATTGATCTGCGCACGCTGCTACTAACCGCTTATCGCTTGAGGTGAAACTTTCGCGATCTTTCGGCGGGCCAAATAACAACAGGCCAAGAATCTCGTTTTTCGTCCGTAATGCAACTGCCAGGCGTACACCGAGTTCTCTCAATGACTCAATTTCAGCCACGTGAGTGGCTTTTTGTTCCTTAGCCCAGCGCAAGGAAGAATCGAGATCGCCGGCGGTGAAGGCCAGAGGAGCCCGATAAAACTTCAGCCTGTTTATCAGAAATCCATTCTCGGGAATCGAGAACGAAGGAATCTGCTGCTCGGGTGCAACGGCGACACATCTGTACTCTCCCGCCGAAACATCTTCCAGCAGTATCGCCGATTTTGCGTGAATCTCCGCCCGCAGGGTCTGCAGCGAAATACGAAGCGCTTCGGCAAAGGAATCGGCGCGCCGGCTGGCATCGATGAACTCCGTCAACAGTACGGGTTCGACGCCGGGCGTGCGGTCTTCTTCGAGGGCTCGATACGCAAGCGATTCAGATCGCCGGCCGTCGTTGCGAATTGCCACCATAGGCGACAGCAGAGTCGCGCGCCACGCCGGGAAAAGCGATGCGAACATCGCCAGCCCGGCAACAACCGCTACCGGCCATGCATAGGGAAGCGCACCGATGTCATGCAAGTGGAAAAAACGGGCAACCAGCCAGGTAGCGAAGATCACCGCGAGGGCGCCCCATGCAATGCCCCATCCCGCCATCCTCAGCCCGTTGCCCAGGATCAGCCCCACCAGATCGGGGCCGGTCGCGCCGAGCGCCATGCGTGTCCCCATTTCCACCGTCCGCTGCCGCACCGAATACGAAGTGACGCCGTACACGCCGAGCGCGGCCATCAGCAAAGCGGCGCACGCAAAAAAGCCCACGACCGTCGAATCGATGCGCTGCAGTGTCAGCGAATCGCTCTCAACTTCCTTCATCGTGTGTACGTTGTAGATCGGCTGCGCGGGATCTGCATCCCGAACGGCGCGTCGAATGGCTGGAATCAGAGTGGATGCGGGCAAGTTCGAGCGCACCACGAACTGCATAGGGTCCATCACGGTGAGCGCGTTCAATATATAAAGTTCGGGACGTGTTGCGGCGTCAAGGGCGTCGTCGCGCACGTTTCCTGCCACCCCTACTACCTGCACCCGATCACCATCTGGCGCGCCCAGGCGGGCAAAAGCTCCGATTGGATCGCGGTCTGGCCAAAAGCGTTTCGCGGTCGCTTCGTCGATCACGATCGAAGCCGGGTTCTCGTTCGTATCGTGCCCGTTAAGAAAGCGGCCTTTCTCGAGCGGAATGCGCATCGTTTGAAAATATTCGGGACTGACGGGCACGAAAGCGACCGAACGGTCCACGTCTGAACTCAACGTTTGCCCCTGAGGAAACAGCGTGGTCTGAATGCAGCAACCTTCGAGCGGTAGCTGATTCGCGACCGCTACGCTGCTCACGCCGGGTATTCCTTCCAGAGCCTGCAGCAAACGATTTTCGTACGCGAAGCTTTCTTTGGCGTTCACGCTGCGGCGAATACTGAGTTTAAACGTGACCAGGTGGTTCGGATCAAACCCGGGCCAGACGCGATGCAATTGATCCAGTTGCGAAAGCAACAACGCGCTGATGGACAGCAGTGTGAACGCCAGCGCAATTTCGGCCACGACCAGCGAATGCGAAAGCTTGCGGCTCCTCGCGCCGGCCGACGATCGCACGCCTTCGTTCAACACTTCATTCGGTTGCGTGCGGACCGCTTGCCAGAGCGGCGCGAGCGACGAAAGCAAGGCCGCAATACATCCCACTGCCACGGCAAACAGCGCGACAGGCCAGTTTGTTGAGACCTGGTCAGCGCGAGGAATGAAGTCGGCGGCGAGAGTAAGAATCAGTCTCACCAGCGCCACGCTTGCCGCAATGCCTAGCACTGCCGCGCCAATCGCCACGAAAAGACTTTCGAAAAAGAATTGGAGTGCAAGCTGGCGCTGCGCTCCGCCGAGCGCGACACGAACCGCAATTTCACGCGCCCGCCCTACCGATCTCGCCACCAGCAGCCCCGCCACATTCGCGCAGGTAATAAGCAGCAGCAGACCGGCTGCGCTGAACAACAGCAGCAGAACCGGGCGAATCTGTCTGATTACGAATTCGCGAAGACTGTAAACTTCCGCGGTGTAAGAACGCTGGTGATCTCGCGGATCTTCTTTTGCAATTTGAGCGGCAACGCGTCTACAATCCGACCGGGCCTGAGCGACCGTGACTCCAGGTTTCAGCCTCGCGTATCCGGCGTAGGGAGAATAGCGGCGCCGAGTCTGTTCATCTCGAGGAATTTTCAGCGGAATCCAGACATCAGTGTGCACATTTTCGCTCGAGACGCCGGTTACCGGGAGCGCAAACCAGGGCGGCATCACACCCAAAACCGTGTACGATTCTCCATCGAGCGTGATGGTTCGGCCGATAATTCCAGCACCCAGGCGATTCCAAAGACGGCTCGATATCACGGCAACATTCGGGCCGTCGGAATCGCGAAACAAACGCCCGCGCACGGGATTCACACCCACGTTATCGATCAGCGACGACGTCACCGGGGTCCCTTGAATATGCTGCGGCTCGCCCGGCGATGTGAGATTAAAGTCGCTGAAGATCACGTACCAGCCGAATACGTCGAAGCTGTGGGTGCGGTCACGGTAATCCTCGAGATCAGCAAACGAAAGCGAAGAAATGCGGGCCTGTTCGGTCCCGCTGATCAGCGTGCTGCCACCGAACACAGCGACCCAGCGATTGCCTTCCGTATACGGGAGCGGCTCGAGCAGCACTGCGTTCACGACGGTGAAAATCGCCGTCGCGCAGCCGATTCCGACAGCCAGCGCGATGACCGCTAAAGCCGCGAGTCCTTTCGCGTTTCTCCACGAACGCCAGCTTTGCCAGATAACCGTGGACATCCGAGATGAATGATAGCCTGACCGGCTCTGGCGCGGCAGCTTGCCCTAATGCCGCAATACTCTGCCCGCCAGAATGTCTTGAATCTGTCCGTCCGATACCGCAAGCTGCCCGTTCACCAGCAAATATTTCACTCCGGTGGCGAGCACAGTAGGATCTGTGAAGGTCGCAAGATCGCGAATTGTGTTGGGATCGAAAACCACAATGTCGGCGAAATAGCCGGTCTTGAGCAGCCCCCGATCTTTCAACCCGAATGTCTGAGCGGTCAAAGACGTCATGGAGCGAATGGCAAACGGCAGCGTGATCACGTGCTCGTCGAATACGTATTTGCGCAGCTTGCGGGGGAAAGTGCCGTACTTTCTCGGGTGCCCGGTCGAGCCATCGGAGCACGTCATCACCCAGTCCTCGCGCATGAAGTTCTTTACGTCGTCTTCGCGCATATTGAACGACGCCACACCAGCGCCGCCGGCTTTGACGATCTCTAACGCTGCTTCCACCGGCGTTTCGGATCGTTCTTTTGCAATCTGGCCCAGCGTCTTGCCTATGATCTGTTTGTCGCGCGCGGAGATAATGAGCAGCGATTCCGGCCCGCCGCGCCGGTCCAGGTTCCGCTCCATCTCCGAGATAAGCCGTGGCCGAACCTCCGGATCGGCTATGCGTTTCAGCAGTTCCGCATTGCCGCCTGCCTCTGCCCAGCGCGGCACAAGCGACGCCGTAACGCTCGAGCCGGAAGCAATGTACGGATACTGGCTGGCGGTGACCTTTACGCCTTCGGCGCGCGCCTTGCGCACCAAGGCAATAACGTCCGAACTCCGGCCCCACACATCCTTACCGAGCGCCTTGATGTGCGAGATGTGGACCGGAATACCCGCTTCCCTGCCGATCTGGATCGTCTCCTTAACTGCGCCCAACAGTCCAATGTTGTAACTGCTCTCGTCGCGCATGTGCGTGTCGTACACGCCGCCGGCTGCCGCCGCCGTCTTCGCCAGCGCAATAATTTCCTGCGTGGTAGCGAAGCTGCCCGGCGCATAGTACAGGCCGGTTGACATACCGATTGCGCCTTGCTCCATCCCGCGCTGCACCAGTTCCTGCATGCGCCGCAACTGTTCGGGCGTGGGGGCGGCGTCCGACATGCCCATCACCTCGCGCCGGATTGCTCCTTCGCCGATATACAAAGCGGCGTTTGTCCCGATTCCCTGCTCTTTCCATTTCGCCAGCGTGGCGCCGGTCTGAACAGGGCCTTCCCCGTCGTTGCCGGTGATCACTGTCGTGACGCCCTGCATCAGGTAGGCGTCGTTGCGGCTGCGCCTCGTATCGGAAAGATCTTCCAGCGTATGGGTGTGCGGATCGATGAAGCCGGGGGCAACCACTAGTCCGGTTGCATCGATGACGCGTTTGGCGCGCATCCGCGAGCCGCCGCCGAGGAACACGATGCGGTCTCCGGTCACGCCGACATCCACTTTCTGCTGCGCTGAACCCGACCCGTCGAATACCAGCCCATTTCGAATCAGTACGTCCAGATCCTGCGGCAGCGCGATTGCGGCGGCAGAAAATGCCAGCATTCCCAACAGGGCGGCGCGCGTCCTCAATTCTTTTCTTGACACTGCCGTCACACCTCCATAACATTTCTAGAGACTGGAGAGGTTGCGTTGGGAAAGAAATCCGGATTATTCGCGGCGATTTTACTGCTTCTGCTGAGCTCTGTGCGCATCTTGGCGCAGGTTAGCACTTCGTCCATAACGGGCCTGGTCACCGACAGCACCGGCGCGGTGGTTCCAGCCGCGGCCATTGAGGCCCGCGACGAGAGTACAGGAGTTACTTACCAAGGCTCGTCCAATACGGACGGTAACTACGTATTTGGTTCGCTGCCGCCAGGAACTTATTCGATCACGATCACGAAGCAAGGTTTCGAGCGCTTCGTTAGCGTCCATAACGTCCTGACGGTGGGTCAACCACTGGTGGTCAATGCGTCGCTGAAAGTGGGCTCAACCAATGAAACCGTGCAGGTGGAGAGCACGTACCAACGCGTCGAAACCACCAATGCGACCATCAGCGACGTCATCACGACGGCGCAGGCGGTCAATTTACCCCTAAATGGCCGGAATCCGCTGGCGCTGCTGACGCTCGAGCCGGGCGTCGTGCAGCGTACGAATTCGAACACCGGATCGGGCACGCACGTCTTCGGTTCGCGCGATCGCTCGCACAATGTGACGATCGACGGCATTGACGCCAATGAATCCACAGTGCCGAATCCGCAATCGAACTTGCAACGCCTCCAGCCTGACGATGTTCAGGAGTTTCGAACCGTGACGCTCAATGCGACTGCCGAAGAGGGGCGTAACAGCGGCGCCAACGTCATGGTCGCCACGAAAGCGGGCACCAACGAATTTCACGGTTCCGCGTTTTATTTCAACCGCAACACGGATTTCAATGCCAATGAATGGTTCAATAATGCTTCCGGTATTGCTCCGCCGCAATTGAAGCTACATCAATACGGCGTGGATATCGGCGGGCCGATCATCAAGAACAAGACGTTCTTTTTTTTCAGCTATCAGGGCAACCTCATCTTGTTGAGCCAGCCCATCTCGGCGGCCCTGGGCACCACTCCTTCGGTCTACACATCGCTCGCGCGCACAGGCATCTTCCGGTTTGTCCGCGGCACGGTCAGTGCGAACGGCAAGAGCTATACGCGAAATTCGACGGCGCTGGTGGATGCAAGCGGGAATCTGCTTCCCGGAATCGCTACCTGCAGTGCGGCCAACAAATTTGAGAACTGCGTAGACAGCTACAACATTTTTGCCAACGATCCGGCCCACGTGGGAGCGGATGCCGCCGTGCTGGGCCTGATTAACAGCGAGCCGTTGCCGAACAATTTCTCCTCTTCGGGAGATGGCTTGAACACGGCCGGTTATGCCTGGAATCCGCCTTCCAAGTTCACTGGACCGCAGTACATGGGCCGCGTGGATCACACCTTCGGGCCAAACGACAACATGTTCGTGCGTTGGCTGCAAAGCCGCTATGACACCAAGGAAGGCGATTTCACAAACTCGCGGCCGGAAGTCTTCCCCGGATTCCCGCCGCTCGGCGAAGTGGGCCGGCTTGGACGCAACCTGGCGGTAAGCTACCGCCATACGTTCTCGCCCAGTCTGGTGAACGAGCTAACGCTTGGGTTCAATCGATTTGCGTTCAACTTTACGTTTGGCGAGTCGAACCCGAATTTCGGCGATCCGACCAAGCTGCCGCCGTGGGGCGATCAATGCCTTTTCGGATCATTTATTAACATCACCGCCCCGTATTGCATTTCGCCGCATACGGCGCGCGCCGTGACCACGCCGCAGTTGATTGACAATGTTTCCAAAGTTTGGGGCAATCACACGCTGCACGCAGGTATCAATTTCCGCTGGTATATCCATAACGATAGCCGCGGCTTTTTCGGCAGCAAGGCCGTTGTACCGTGGGTGCAATTCAACGCCACCAACAGGCAGGGAAACTTCACCAACATTCCCGGCACCATCAACGGCGACGCTGCGACTTCCCCGTATTCGGGCGACATCAATACGTTGCAGCAGGCAATTGTCGAATTGTCCGGCATTCCGTATCTGATCCAGCAGGGCTATCTGGCCAATTTCAACAGCAATCAATACCAGGCGACACGATACGCCACCGTTTACACGCGCCTGCACCAGTACGACACCTACATCTCGGATGAGTGGAAGGTCAGGCCGAATGTCACCGTGAACGCCGGGATTCGCTGGGAGTACAATCCGCCTCCGTACGACGCCCAGCAAACGCTCGTCCCCAACCTGCCGATTGACGGTTCGCAAGGCCCGGTCACATTCGTCAAAGCCTCGGGCTGGTTTAAGAACGACAACATCAAGGCCGTCGCACCGCGGTTAGGCATCGCCTGGTCGCCCGACCAGAAAACGTCCATCCGTACCGGTTACGGCATGTTTTTCGATACCCTTTCCAGTTTTCAGGTAACCGCGATGGCGGGCTTCATGCCCGGCTTCCTGCAGAACTGTACGTCTACGATCGACTCCGGCGGTAACATCAGCACGACGGTCGGCTGCATCACCCCCAGCGGAATGAATAATCGAATCTCGCAAGGATTCCCGCTCAGCATCGCCGCGCCTTTCATCACCCCTTCCGCTGCTTTATCTCCGCCGCCGCAGCCGTACAATCTGGCGCCCGCTACCGGGGCGTTCGATCCGAACATTCAGAACCCGACCGTACACGAATGGGACTTTACGATTGAACGCGAATTGCCGATTCATATCCTCGGCGAAGTCGGCTATGTCGGAAAGCGTGGGACACATTTGTATCGCGCCTACGATCTCAACCAGATCTCTACAAACCAACCCGGCTTCCTGCAGTCCTTCAACATGGCGCGCTCGAATGTGTTGTCCGGGTGCAGGGCTGACGGAACAGGCTGTCCGAGCGGCGTCACCGGCCAGACACCAACGCTGCTGATGGCGCTTTCATCGGCATCATTTATTAACACGTCGACGTCCTTATCGGACTTACAACGCGGCAACATCGGCAACATGGCGGTTCGTCTGGATAGCCAGGCGACGTCGAGCTGGCTGGTTGCCAAAGGTTTTCCGGCCAATTATTTCCGGCCGAATCCACAGTTTTCGTCCATTTTTTATCAGGACGCAGGCGGCGATTCCTATTACCAGGGCCTGTTTGTCGCGCTGCATCGACGTTTCGAGCAAGGCCTGACGATGGGCTTGTCTTACACATTCAGTAAGTCGATCGATGATATGTCCGTCGATCCGACCGGCGCATCAACCGGCGGCGGGCTCAGCACGTCGAGTTTTTCGCGCACGCCGACCGACATCCACAACTTCCGTCTGGATCGCGCGCTTTCAGACTTCAATAACACGCATGTGCTGCTCATCAACATGCTGCTCGACCTGCCTTTCGGCAAGGGCAAGCATTTTCTGTCCAGTCCTCCGAAGTGGCTGGACGAGATCGTAGGCGGCTGGTCGCTTACCGGCGTTTACACATATGAAAGCGGCGAGCCTTATACGATTAACGCCGGGATTCGGACTACTAACGGCGCCCATAACAGCTCGGCACTGGTCATTGGGCCCATGGATCAAGGCCAGTTACAATTCGTGAACGGGATCAAAGGTCCGGTTATGTATGTGGCGAGCTCGCTGATTACTAACCCGAGCGATCCTCATTACGATTGCGTGCAGGTGAACAACGGCGCTACTTACTTTTGTGTTCCGCCTCCTGGCCAATACGGCAGCGGCCGGAATCTGGCGCATGCTCCCAGCTTCTGGAACTTGGACGCCGGACTGCTCAAGAACTTCTCTATCGTGGAACGCGTCCGGCTGCAGTTCCGTGCCGAGGCTTTCAATGCGCTCAATCACCCGAACTTCGCATCGCCGCTTGCCGCCAGCACCGGCAGCCCTACCATTACCAGCACGACGTTCGGACAAACGTGCTGCCAAACGGTATCGCTGCCCAGTTCGGCCAACGTGATCTCAACGGGTGAGTCATATCGCGTCATACAGCTTGGATTAAAACTGAATTTCTAATTTCATGAATCTCCGCAGAACGCTTGCGACTATTTTAGCGGCGCTGGCCATCGCAGCCGCGCCGGTATTGGCGCAGGAAGTATCCCAAAGCGGGCTCGAGCTCAAGGGGCCGCGCCCCATGATCGATCAGCCGGAGCGCGCGCCCTCGGCCATGATCGCCAGCGCCAACGAGCTCGCTTCGCAAGCCGGCTTATCGATCCTGCGTAAGGGCGGCAACGCCGTAGATGCTGCGGTCGCGGTCGCATTTGCGCTCGCAGTGGTACATCCGGAAGCCGGCAACCTGGGCGGCGGCGGTTACATGCTCATTCGCATGGCGGACGGGCCGGCACGCGCGATCGACTACAAAGAAATGGCGCCTGCCGCTGCTCACCTGGGCATGTTCGCGAATCGAATGGAAGCCGAAGTTGGCTACAAAGCTTCGGCGGTGCCCGGCACGGTGGCGGGTATGGGTCTCGCGCATTCCCGTTTCGGCAAATTGCCCTGGAAAGATGTTTTGGAGCCTGCGCGTCTGCTGGCGGCGCAGGGCTTCCCTGCCTCGCAGCGCATGGAGATCATTTTGGCGCTGCAGGCGCCGGTGATGAAACAGTTTCCCGAGACCGCAAAAATTTTCCTGCACGGCTCAGACAAGCCGCTCAAACAGGATGAGCTCGTGCGGCAGCCGGAACTTGCGGCCACCATCGCACGCATACAGAAAGACGGCTGGCGTGAATTCTACCAGGGCGAGACCGCGCACCTGATCGACCGCGACATGGCCGCACATAACGGCACAATCCGTTATGAGGATCTGCGGAACTATCACGCCATAGAACGCGATCCGGTAAAAGGCAGCTTTCGCAGCAACTGGATTCTTTCGATGCCGCCTTCTTCGAGTGGCGGAACCACGCTGATCGAGATGCTAAACATCTTCGAGACCTTTCCCTCCCAGCTCGGCATGGAGGGCTCGAGCGAGCAGCGGCATCACATGATTGAATCCATGCGCCGTGCGTTTCGCGACCGGGCGGAATACGCCGCCGATCCCGATTTCTTCAAGGTGCCCATCGATCTGCTGACAAGCAAAGAACATGCCCGCGAACTCGCTTCTACCATCCAGCCCGGCCGGGCGACGCCTTCTTCCTCCATGCCGCTGGATAATCCGCCTCAAGAGACTCGCGAGGCTCAGGATACAACGCATTTCTCGGTAATCGACCCCCCCGGCAACATCGTCAGCAATACCTATACGCTGAACAGCTTCTATGGTTCGCAGGTGATGATCAAGGGAACCGGCGTGTTGATGAACGACATCATGAGCGCGTTCAGCAATCGCGCCGGCGATCGCGGCGAAGTAAAGCCGGGCAAGCGCCCCATTTCTTCCATGACGCCCACCATCGTTCTACATCCAGACGGCTCACCTTGGTTTGCCCTGGGATCGCCCGGATCGGCTACTATTCCGAACACGGTCTTTCAGGTGATCGTGAACATAGTCGATTCCAAAATGTCGTTGCGTGACGCCATTGAATATCCGCGCATTCACCATCAATACATGCCCGATCGGGTGGACGCCGAACCGGGAGCGCTGGTCTTCGACGTGGCCGAAAAACTTCGCTCTTTCGGCGACACCATCAATCCGAAACTGCGCTCGCAAGGCGATGTGCATGCCGTGATGGTGGAGGATGGCTCCGGCTGGCGGCTTGGCTGGTCCGATGGCCGCCGCGGCGGCCGCGCGGTGGGTTACTAAGTTGATAGGCGCGCAGTGCGCACTGCGCTTTCGCACACGTTTCGTTTCTACCGGCACTGCATTGCTATTTTCGACAGCGTTCAGGCGGCTCTTTGCAGCATTCCCGGGGGGAAAATGCGCTCGAGTTGCTCTGCAGCAGCCGCGCCTTTGACGAAA
>JAJPJN010000172.1 GCA_021324185.1 Terriglobia bacterium
GAGCGCAGAAAACAAAGGCTCAAGGCCGAAAATGGCTTTGTTTCGCAACAGCACAAGGAAGCCGCCGAAACTCGCAAAGCCGAGCTGCATTCCATCCGCGTCGCAACCGCAAACGCCCGGCTCGAACGCCTCCAAAAGACCCCAACTGTGAGCAAGCCTGCGCCGCAACCCCCGGCAACCACCACGGCAGCCGCATCACCGGGTCAAAACATCGTCCAAATTCACCCCTGCGCAGCCTGAAAAGCGCACCAACTCGGAAATTACTATGGATTACTTACTCGAACTGTCCCCATCGGATGAAGAAAACCGCATCGCTGTACGCGCCGCCGCCGGCGCCAGCGACGAAGACATCGCAGCCGAGCTCCAACTCTCTCTCGAAGATCTCCAGGGGCGCTACGGTCGGGTGATCGAAAAGCATAGAGCAGCAGCCCGCAACGATATGCTGCTGCAGTTCCACAAGGCGGCGAAATCCGCCTCGAATCATGCTGCTGCCCTCTTCTGGGTCAAGTCCCAATGCGGCTGGCGCGATACCGGCTCTTCTGCCGAAAATGCCGGAGTCTTCCAGCCGGTCGTTAAAGTCGTTCGCATGTCGCATCCAGACGAGCCAGATGCGCGAAATTGAACTTCTGCTCTCGCTGACTCCGCGTCAATGGGATGTCCATCTAAGCCAAGCCCGCTTTCGCGTCCTCGTGGCCGGCCGGCGCTTCGGCAAAACCCAACTCGCGCTCGCTGAGCTCCTGTTCGCCACCTGGGGCCGCCCGGGAAGCCTCGCCTGGTACGTCGCGCCCAGTTACCGCCAGGCCAAACGCATCGCCTGGACACGCCTCAAATCCATGCTGCCGCCCGCCGCTCCAGCCGCGATCAACGAAACCGATCTCAGCATCCGCCTGCCGCTGGGCGGCGAAATCGCTCTGCGCGGCGCCGATCAATATGATTCGCTGCGCGGCAACGGCCTCGATTTCGCCGTCCTCGACGAATTCGCCTCCATGAAACCCGAAGTCTGGCCCGAAGTCATCCGCCCCGCTCTCGCCGACCGCCGCGGCCGCGCCCTCTTCATCGGCACCCCGCAAGGCCACGACCATCTCTACGACCGTTTTCAATTCGCGCAATCTCAAGGCCTGGCAGGCGCTAGCACGCCGGATAGCAGTGACGAATTCGCCGGCCGTGCGCGCGCCGTTGCCGGGCCAGTAAGCACGGTTGCGGACTGGCAGGCCTTTCAGTTCACCACGCTCGACGGCGGCATCGTCAGCAAAGAAGAACTCGCCGGCGCCGCCCGCGAGCTCGATGAGCGCCTCTACCGCCAGGAGTTCGAAGCCAGCTTCGAAGGCACTGCCTTCGGCCTCGCCTACCACGCCTTCTCGCGCGAGGAGAATGTCCGCCGCTGCGAATACCGCGCCGGCGCCCGCATCCTCTGGTCGCTCGATTTCAACGTTCACCCCATGTGCTCAGTCATCGCGCAGCGCCAGGGCGACACGGTCGAAGTGCTCGATGAGGTCGTTTTAGACAACGCCAACACGCTGCTTGCTTGCGAATCTTTCTGGCAGCGCATTCAGGGCTGGCGCGGCAAGCACAATATGGGGACGCTGCAGATCGAAATCTACGGCGACGCCAGCGGCCATCAGCGCCGCACCTCGGGCGCGGGCACCGATTGGAATCTGATCCGCGAATTCTTCGCCCAGCGCTACGGCCAGTCCACCGCGCACATCCGGGCCGCCACGTCGAATCCGGGCGTGCGCGATCGCGTCAACCTCGTCAATAGTCGCCTGCTCAGCGCCGCCGGCGAGCGCCGCCTGTTCATCGATCCCAAATGCCGCCAGCTCATCCTCGATTTCGAGCGTGTCTGCTGGCGCGCCGACGAACTCGGACAACCCACGACAGAGCTGGACAAATCGGATCGCATGCGCACGCACACCAGCGACGCGCTCGGCTATTATCTGGCGCAAGCATTTCCCCCGTACGCCAAAATCGGCGAACGCCATGACCGCATCTTTTAGCCTTCCGTCTTCTTCTTGGCTTCCTTGGCTTCCTGCTTCCTTGCTTCTTGCATTTCCTGAGGTAACCTGACGATGATCGCGATAGCCTTTTCTCTAAGCTCTTTTTTGCCGAAATCATGCATGCAGCTCAGTCTTTGACCCGTTGGGCGGCTTTGTCCGCCGTCTCGCTCTTTATCATTTGGCCTGCGGCGGCCCAAACCGCGGCCCATATCACCACGCCGAAAGAACAGTTCGGCTTCAATCTGGGTGACGACTATCAGCTCACCAACTACACCCAGTTGAGTGATTACTGGCACAAGCTCGCCGGCGAATCCGACCGCATGAAGCTGACCAGCATCGGCAAGACCGCCGAAGGCCGCGACCAGCTCATGGCCATCGTGACGTCGCCCGAAAATTTCAAGCAGCTCGATCACTACAAGGAAATCTCCCGCAAGCTGGCGCTGGCGCAAGGCCTGACCGATGAGGAAGCGCACGCGCTCGCCCGGGAAGGGAAATCGGTGGTCTGGATCGATGGCGGCCTGCATGCCAGCGAAGTGGAATGCGCGCAGGCCTTGAGCGAAATGCTCTATCAAATGCTGAGCCGGAACGATCCCGAAACCATGCGCTTCCTGAATGACGACATCATCCTGTTCGTGCAGGACAATCCGGACGGCCAGGAACTCGTGGCCGATTGGTACATGCGGAATCCTGACCCGGCCAAGCGCTCCGATGCCGGCCTGCCGAGGCTTTGGCACAAATACATCGGGCACGATAACAACCGGGACTTCTTCATGTGCAACATGCCGGAGTCAACCAACATCAACCGCGTGCTCTATATCGAGTGGTTTCCGCAGATCATGTACAACCACCACCAGACCGGGCCGCCGGGCGCGGTTATCTTTATGCCGCCTTTCCGCGACCCGTTCAACTATCATTTCGATCCCATCATCATGATGGAACTCGATCAGGTGGGCGCGGCCATGCACGCGCGTATGGAAGCGGAAAATAAACCGGGCGCGGGCATGCGCAGCGCAGCAACCTATTCGACCTGGTACAACGGCGGGCTCCGCACCACGACCTATTTCCACAACATCATCGGGCTGTTGACAGAGATCATCGGCAATCCAACGCCGGTTGATATCCCGCTGGTTCCCGCCATGCAGCTTGCGCGCAACGATCTTCCGTTCCCGATCGCGCCGCAGAAATGGCATCTGCGCCAATCGATCGAGTATTCGCTCACCGCAAATCGCGCCGTACTCGATTTTGCTTCGCGCTATCGCGAGACGCTGCTCTACAACATCTATCGCATGGGCAGGAATTCGATCGATCGCGGCAACAAGGATAGCTGGACGACCACGCCGCATCGCATCGAGGCGCTCGAGGCGAAAGCTGCGGAAGAACGCGCGGCCAATCAACCGGCGGGCAATCCCATGGCGGCCGGATTTGGCGGCGCGCGCGGCGTGCCCGCAAAACTCTACGACACGGTTCTGCACGATCCGGCGCTGCGCGATCCGCGCGGCTACATTCTCCCGGCCGATTCGCAGCCCGATCTGCCCACGACGGTTAAATTCCTGAATGCTTTGCTGAAGAACGGCGTCACGGTCGAACGCGCCACGGCGCAATTCAGCGTGAACGGCAAATCGTATCCGGCGGGCTCCTACGTCGTGCGCTGCAACCAGGCATTCCGCCCGCACATTCTCGACATGTTTGAGCCGCAGGATCATCCGAATGATTTCCGCTATCCGGGCGGCCCTCCGGTTCCCCCCTACGATGCCACCGGTTATACGCTCGCATTTCAGATGGGCGTGAAATTCGATCGCATTCTGGATGGTTTCGAGGGACCGTTCCAGCCGGTGAGCGGCCTGCTCGATCCTCCGCCGGGAGAGATCACCGGCGCAGCGCGTCCCGCGGGCTACATCGTCAGCCATCGCTACAACAATTCGTTCATCCTGATGAACCGGCTGTTTAAAGACAAGTGCGAGGTGTACTGGCTGAAATCGGCGCCTGCTGAGCTGCAAGGCAAAGACATCGGCGCCGGCGCGCTGTGGATTCCGGCATCGCCCGCCGCGCGCGCAACCATCGAAAAAGCCGTCAAGGAACTGGGAATTAACGCCTATGGCGCGTCCAAACGCCCGGCCGGAGCAGATCTCAAGCTGAAGCCCGTGCGTGTGGCGCTCTATGACCAATACGGTGGCCTGATGCCTTCGGGCTGGACGCGCTGGCTGTTTGAGCAATACGAGTTTCCGTTCAAAGTCGTGTATCCGCAGAATCTCGATTCAGGCGATCTGAAGAACTTCGATGTGCTGGTCTTTACCGATGGCGCGATTCGCGCGCCAGGCGCAGGCGGGCGCGGTGGCGGCGGCGAAGGATTCTTCGGGCGCCAGCCCAAGCCGGAAGATATCCCGGCCGAATATCGCGGCTGGCTGGGCCGCATTACTCCGGATAAGACCATCCCGCAGATCAGGCAATTCGTCGAAGGCGGCGGAACAGTCATCACCATCGGGTCTTCTACGGCGCTCGCGGGCTATCTGAACCTGCCGGTTTCAAGCGCCCTCACCGAGAGAAATAAAGACGCCAAAGAGGTGCCGCTGCCTCCCGAAAAATTCTATATACCGGGCTCGCTGCTGACCGTTGCTGTCGATAACGCGAATCCGCTCGCCTACGGCATGCCGGACAAAGTAGATGTGTTCTTCGATAACAGCCCATCCTTCAAGCTCAATCCCGATGCCAGCTTGAAATCCACCAGCGCCGTCGCCTGGTATGCCAGCGAAACACCGCTGCACAGCGGCTGGGCCTGGGGCCAGCAATATCTGAAGGGCACCGTGGCAGTGGCCGAATCCGGCCTCGGTTCCGGCAAGGTGTTTCTGCTTGCGCCGGAGGTTGCTTTCCGCGGCCAGCCGGCAGCTACATTCAAATTCATCTTCAACGGAATCTATTACGGTCCGGCAAAAGAGGAACTGAAACCTTAAGCAACATGCGAATGAAAGCAAGTCTCTGTTTAGTGTTAGCGGCCACAACCCTTGCCGCGCTACATGCCGCTCCTATACCCACGCCCGAAAGCCACTTCGGGCATCCGATCGGAGCCGACAAGATCCTTCTCGATTGGGATCAGGTCGTTGCTTATTTCTATAAGCTGGCGAAGGCCGCGCCCGCCATGGTCCAGGTCAAGGAAGCGGGGAAATCCGTGGAAGGCCGTCCGTTTATCGAAGCGATTATCAGCTCGCCCGAAAACATGCGCCAGCTCGACAAGTACATCGAAATCCAGCATCGCCTCGCTGACCCGCGCATCACCACGCCGGCGCAAGCCGAGCCGCTCATCGCGCAGGGCAGGAACATCATCATGATGACCTGCTCCATCCATGCGACGGAAGTGGCCTCGACACACAGCGCCGTCGAGTTTGCCTACAAGATGCTGACGGATCAATCGCCGCGCTTTCAAGCCATCCGCCAGAACACGATTCTGATTCTGGTGCCGTCCTTGAATCCGGACGGCGTCGATATCGTCACGCGCTGGTATCGCAAGACACTGAACACGCCTTATGAAGGCAGCAGCCCGCCCGAGCTGTACCAGCACTATGTCGGGCACGACAATAACCGCGACTGGTACATTTTTTCGCAGCCGGAGACGCGCGCCGCCATCGGTATTCAGAACACCTGGCACCCCGAGATCGTCTACGATGTGCACCAGCAGGGCGCCGACGCTTCGCGCATCTTCATCCCGCCGTGGCTGGACCCGATTGAGCCAAACGTAGACGCGATTCTGTCGCAGGAAATGAACATGATCGGCACGTCCATGGCGACCGATCTCACGGCCGCCGGAAAAACCGGCGTAGCGATTCACGCGGCGTATGATTTTTGGACGCCCTCGCGGCACTATCAGTCGTTCCATGGCGGTTTGCGAATTCTAACCGAATCGGCCAGCGCGCGCCTGGCTTCGCCCATTACGGTGAAGTTCGAAGACCTCAGCACGCATCCGTTGGGCTACAACGCGCAGCAAAGAAGCTGGAACTATCTGGAGCCATGGCCGGGCGGCACGTGGCGCCTGCGCGACATCATCGATTATCAGTTGATCGCGTTCGAATCCTGCCTGTACAACGCGGCCATCCATCGCGAGGACATGCTGCGCAATTTCTATAAAGTCGGGCAGCGGGCCGTTGCGCGCACCAAACCGTACGCCTGGATCATTCCGGCCGAGCAGCGCGATCCCGGCGCTACGCGGCGAATGCTCGAGACGCTCGCTTATGGGCTCGTTGAGATCAACAAGGCTCCGAATGGCGATCACGTCATTCTCATGCAGCAGCCTTACAGCAGTTGGGCCAAGGCGCTGCTCGAGCGGCAGCATTATCCGAACGATCTGCTCTATCCCGGCGGGCCGCCGAAACGGCCTTACGACACGACAGCCGAAACACTGCCGCTGTTGTTCGGCGTAGACGCGCATCCGGTGGATGAGCCCGTCCAAGGACCGCTCACGCGCGAATCGTTTCCTTTCTATGCCCGCCCGGCCACGACCTATAGCGCGTCGGATACAGACACGTGGCATACCGTAACGGCTTTGTGGAAAGCAGGCAAGCCGGTGTGGCGCAACGAGCAGACCGGCGATTTTTCAGCCACCGATCAGGGCGCCGGCTGGAAGAAGATCAGCAGCCCGCGCATCGCGCTCTATAAAAGCTGGATGGCGAGCATGGATGAAGGCTGGACGCGCTGGCTGTTCGATTTCTTCGGTTTTGACTACAAGGACGTCACCAATGCCGACCTGCAGGCCGGCGACTTGAAATCGAAGTTCGACGTCATCATCTTCCCCGACCAGAACGCGAGCCAGATTGTGAACGGATACCGCAAAGGCTCCATGCCGGATGAATACACCGGCGGCTTGGGCCAGAACGGCGTGGCGGCGGTGAAGCAGTTTGCGAGCGTTGGCGGCACAGTGCTGTGCTTCAATCATGCAGCCAGCTTCTGTTCGGATGAACTTGGAGCCGAAGCAAAGAATGTGCTCAGTGGACGTGTGGCCAATGCAGGGGACGAGTTCGGGGGCCCTGGCGGTGGTGGCGGCGGGCGCGGAGGCCGCGGCGGAGGAGGAGGACGGCAGAACGCCGGAGCCGGTTCTGCAGGTGACTTCTATTCACCCGGATCTCTGCTCAACGTGAAACTCGATCTTTCCAGCCCGCTCACGCGCGGCCTGCCCGAGCACATTACCATCTGGAGCGAGCAGAGCCCGGCGTTCACGACCGATCAGCAATCCGTCGCCACCTATCCGGCGACGGACATTCTGGCTTCCGGCTGGCTGCTCGGGCCGAACCTGATCGCCAACAAGAGCGCGATCGTCGATGCCAAAGTTGGCCAGGGCCATGTCGTGCTCTACGGCATGCGCCCGCAGTACCGCGCGCAGAGTTATCAGTCATTCAAGCTGCTGTTCAATGGCTTAATCGCTTACCAGTAGCTGAAAAGCACCAAAGCGGTGGAAAAGCACCGCAAGCTACAGAAAACAAAGAACATTTCTCTTTCCACCCTGCGACCTGGGACGCCTCTCGCGCGTCCAATCAGCAGGGAGAAAGAAAAATGAAAGGACAAATCAGGAACGGCCTCTCGGAGCGCACTGGGCCATTAGGGCCCGTCGTGCGCGCTTCCAAAGTGATGGCCGTCTTGCTCGCCGCCGCTGCGATCAGCTTAGCCGCACCGCCGAGCGTGTCCACAAGTTCGCAACATCTTGGGGTGCCGGGCACTATCAACTATGTCGAAGGCCAGGTCACACTCAACGGCCAGCCAATCACGCCGGGCGCTGCCGCCAATATTGTGGCGCAGCCGAATGAGGCGATCGATACGCAGGCTGGCTATGCGGAAGTGCTGTTGACTCCGGGCGCGTTTCTGCGCATCGGGCATAACAGCGAGGTTGTCATGCAGTCGCTCGGGCTGGCGGATATTCAGATGCAGGTGCTGCGCGGCTCGGCCATGATCGAAGCGGCGGATCTGGTGAAAGGCACTGTAATGGATGTCAACATGGATGGCGCGACGACACAGATTGAGAAGCGCGGGTTGTATGACTTCGATGCCAGCCAGGATGCCGTCCGGGTGCTGGATGGAAAAGCCAAAGTAGAAGAGGCGGCACAGGAAAAGAGCATCGGGAAAAATCACGAGATTCTGCTTGCCGATAATCCGAAGCTGAAGGTCCAGGATTTTGACAAGAAGGCGGTAGAATCCGATCCGCTCTATGTCTGGAGCAGCGCCCGCAGCCAGGCGGAAGCGCAGGAGAACATGAAACTGGCGAGCACCATCGTCGTGAACGGCGGCTGGTACGGACCGGGCTGGTATTGGGACCCCTTCTGGGCCGGTTACGCCTTCGTTCCTGGCGCTGGCTTGCTGTATAGCCCGTTTGGTTGGGGCTTCTACTCGCCTGGAGTCGTCTATGCTGCGCCGATCTACCGCGGCTACTATGTGCGTCCGTTGCACGGCTGGCATGGCGGTACGGGCTGGCATGCCGGTGCCGGCTGGCACGGCGGAACGAGCGCTGCGACGCACGCCTACGTTGGTGGCGGTTTTCACGGCGGTGGCTTCCATGGAGGCGGATTCCATGGCGGCGTACGCCGTTAATTTATTTCCCCTTCTTGTAAGGGTCGGGCAGGCATCTTTCGCCTGCCCTTTTCTTTGTGTGCTAAGACAATCGCCACTGTCGCGGCGGCAAAACTGACGCAAAAGCCTGCGATCACGTCAGCCGTGTAGTGGTAGCGGCCGTAGATCGTTGCGATGCTGACGCTGGCAGCGTAGATGACAAGTATCCATGCGATCCTTTTTCGCTCCGGAACCAGCAGAAACATGGCCCAGGCGCAGGCGAATGCAGAAGAGACATGGGCGCTGGGGAAAACGCCCACGTGAATGGTCGCCTTGTTCAGGATGAACAGATTCATCTGCCTCACCCAGGTCGTAATGCCCGGGGCATCCACCGTTGGAAAGACGATGCGCGGCGGCTGGGACGGGAAGTAAGGGAACAGCGCATATGCCACCAGAGTGCCGGTCAGAAAGATCGTCCAGAACCGGTCAACACACGCGCGCTTACCACGCGCGTAGAGAATGCCCACGCAGATGAGGCTGATCCCGTAAACGAAAAGGTAGCAGGCTTCGAGATAAAGCGGGATCGCAGTGCCCAGAGCTTCGATGGCGCTGTGCAGGTGATAGCGCTCGAGCAAGGAGCGGTCTAGCGCGATCCAGCTTGCTTCGAGCTGTCCTGAAAACGTGCGCGGCAAGAACAGTTCCATTTCGCGGAAAGCGATGAAGGTGTAGAGAATCGGAAGCCAGTCGCGAACTCTGCTGATGAACGCTTTCGAGCGGCCACGCTCGAAATAGGCGATGAGAATCAGTATGCAGAAGATCGCCAGGCATTGCGTTATGGGCGCAACGCCTCCGTAAAGGCGCGGGCGGCCGGGAAAAAAGAATCCAATAACGGCTACATAGCCGAAGAAAATGACCAGCAGCCACTCGGACGGACGAAGGTTAAACCTCACACCGCTGGCGCCGGTGTTTTGCGTGGCGCAAAGAATAAAGCCGCGCCGGATAACACGCCGGCCCAGACGGCCCAGATGATGAGAAATCGCTGATCGTGGTACTTATCGTCTGCGTTAATCAGCAGGCCGGAAATGATGGGGGCAGTGATCTGCGCGATGGACATCAGCGATTGGGTGAGGCCGATGACCACGCCCACTTCGCGCTTATTGGCTTTCTGGGTGATCACGCTGGTGAGGGAAGGGCGCAGTCCGGCTCCGCCGATGTTGGATAGGCCAGCGACCCAGAGCAGTTGACCGATGGTGCGCGTGAACCCGATGGCGACATCGCCCAGAAAGGAGGTAATGAATCCGATCTGAATGACGCGCGTTTCACCCAGCCATTGCACCATCCGGCCCACCACGCCGCCCTGCATGATCATGCCGATGAATCCGGTAAAGGCGAAGATATAACCGACCTCGCGGACGCCGACGGGGTGCCCGTTCCAGGTGTAGCGGCGCTCGGCGAAAAGCGCGAAGCCGGAGATGAAGGTCGAAAACGAAAAGGCAAAGAACAGCCACTGGAGCAGCAGCCGGGCAAGCTGCGGATCGCGAAAATACTTGCGGTATTCACCCCAGGAAAGCAGCGATAGCCGCTTGCCGCCCGGACCGGGATTCAACTCGTCCTCTTCGTTGCGAATGTGTACCGGCTCGCGCTTGGGCAGCAGGAAGAAACTGCAGAGGATGGTTGTGAAGGAGAGGCCGCAGGCGGCAAAGATGGGCGCTTCATAGCCGTAGTAATGCGCCAGAAAGCCGGAAATGGCAGGGCCGACCAGAAAGCCGAACCCGAAGGCGATGCCGATGAGGGCGAACGACTTGGCCCGGTCCTTGGGCTTGGTGACATCGCTGATGTAGGCTTGCGCAATCGTCAGGTTACCGGCGGTGGCGCCATCCACGGCGCGGGCTATGAATAATAGCCAGACCTGGCGCGCGAGGGCCAGCAGCACAAAACCGGCGAGCGTGCCGGCCTGGCTCACGATCAATAGCGGCCGGCGCCCGTGGCGATCGGACAACTGCCCGAGAATCGGGCCTGAGATCAACTGGCAAAAGGCATATGTCGAAACCAGCGCGCCCACGATGGTGGGGGAAGCTCCCAGGCGCTCTGAATAGAACGGCAGCAGCGGAAGAATGATCGTGAACCCCAGAACATCGACCAGAACGATCAGAAAAATCGGGACCAGAGGCGAAGCAAATCGTGAGGTAGGGGGTGCCGCGGCGGTCTGAATTGGCGAACTCAAATACGATTTTAGCCGTCCGGGGCCGCCATTTTCGTTCTCGCCTCTACTGCTCGCGGGATTCTCTCTCGATAAGTACCGTAGTGCTCCCGGCAGGGAGCAGAGGCTACGCTTTACCAATGAGTAAGAGACGGCTGCTCGTTATTGCACTCGCGGCTCTCGCGACCGCTTTGGGGTTGCGTGTCACGGAGCGTTTTGCCAGACTCGCGCGGCCTCTAACGCTGGCGATCGTTGTGCCGGGTGGATCTGTCACGCCGGCCGAGCGGGCGCTGCGCCCCATTTATCCTTACTCCGTTATTCCGGGAGGGGCGTACACTCCGGACGAGCTGCGCAATGCGATCGCAAGAGACCCGGTGGTTCGAAGCCACTATAAAGATTTCGATTTGAAAGCGGCGCGGCTGGTGACCCTCACGGCGGATCGATACCAAAGCGTCTCGTACCGGATTAAGGACAACGTGTATTGGACGCGCAGAAAGATTCGCATTCCGAAGGGAGAAGTGCTGCTCACCGACGGTGTCCATTTTGCGCGCACGCGCTGCGGCAATCGCCTGTGTGCGACTCCACCTGCGCAAGCAACTCTGCGCATTGCACCGCTTAAGGCGCTCTCGTTGCCGCCGTTCACGCCGAAACTTCTGGCCGAGGGAGGCATATCCCTTCCGGAGGGGCCTGTGCTGGCGGAATCGCCGGTGGAATTGCCGGTTGAACTGCCGCGGCTGGGGCCGTACGTGCCGCCTCCCTCTGAGATGTCCGGCAATACGGCGATAGAAAAGTGGCTGCCTCTCGAAGCGATCTCTACGCCTGTTCCTGTCGCGGGCGGATATCCGGTCCTTGGTGGCGGTCCTTCTTCTCCGCAGCAGCCGAGCTTTGTGCCGCAACCGCCGGTGATTGTGGGAGAGGTTCCGGAGCCATCGAGTGTTTACCTGTTCCTGGCAGCTTCGGCGATTTCGCTGTGGTTAATCACTCGCTGGATGCGGCATGATGCAGAAGACGAAACGCGGGAAGGATCAGGCCGGCGTTGACTCGACGAGCGCTTCCACGTTGACTGAATAGAGCGCGGATTTGCCTTCGCGGTCGGTTTGAAAATAGACCCGTTTGCTGTCGGGTGAAAATACTGGCGAAACGGCGGCGGGATGGCTGGCGCGATGCTCGCAAAGCGTCATTTCCCGCTGCACCTCCGGCAAAAGCAGAAGCACCGTGGGCTGCGCCTTGCTGCGGCTGGCGCCCACGAAGACCGAGGCATCGGCGTTGGGCGAAAAAGCCGCAAACTGGGTGGTAGTGGCCACGCGCTGCTCGCGGCGAAGTTCCGGACTGGCGGAATGGATCTCGGTCGTGAGAACGCCGTTCGGCCGCTGCACTTCACGCAAGAACAGCAGCGCCTCGCCACTGGGCATCCAAACGGGATTCGTCACCTTGCCTTTGGCGAGCAGAGCGGGCGCGGCGCCAGGTGTTGCGGGAAAAGGCGCGTACCAGAATTCCTGCTCGCCGGCCGGCGCGGCTCTTAAGAACAGACAACCTTTGCCGCCGGGGCGTGCGAGACAGAAGTTTTCCACGCCTTCTGCCAGCGGCTCGCTCGCGTTCAGCAGTGTTTCGAGCCGCTGCTCGCGCACCACAAGGAAATTGGGGCCGTCTGGCGAGCTTTCCGCCAGCTCAGAAAAGCCGCTCACGCCTTCGGCAATGGTTCTCGATTTCCGATTCGCCAGCGTGACCTCTTGCAAGCTGTCGCCATCGAGGAAATAGAGCGCGGTTCGCTTTTGGTTCAGGCATAACGATTGCGGCGCGAGCCGGCGCGGTCTTGCGAGCTGAGTTAGCGCCCCGGTGCGCAGATCGAGCTGGAATGGCGCAAGCGCCCCGGCACGGTCGGAAGAGAAGACCAGAAAGCGATCCTTTACCGAGACGAAACGATGGGATGGAGCCGGCAGGAAACTGTTGCTCTTTAAGCTGGTGAGGCGAACGACGGGAGTTTCGGTTACCGGGTCGAGAAAGCGAACGAACTCGCCAACATGCGGGAGCGGCTTGGTTTTCTTTACGCTCGAACTGGCGGCGAACAGGGAAGCGGGCAAGCCGGCCAGTATCGCCCGGCGCGTGACACGATGCATTGGGGTAGCGGGCCGTTGCCCGGTGCTACCATTACAACCCCAGATCGCTATGAACCGCTTTCGCCGCCGCTCGAACCGGCTGTGTTCTGGGCAGAAACGTATACGGATTCACGGGCGTGCCGTGCAGCCGGACTTCATAGTGGACGTGCGGGCCTGTCGAGCGCCCTGTGCCGCCGGACAACGCAATGACCTGGCCGCGGGTTACCTCCTGGCCGGGAATCACCAGATATTGGGACAGATGCGCGTAGTACGTTTCGAGCCCGTTGCCGTGATCGACAACCAGCAGCTTTCCGTATCCGCCGGACCAGCTTTCGGTGGTGATGACGCCGTCCGCGGTGGCGTGGACGGGAGTCCCGGGCGCGGCGGCCACATCGATCCCGGTGTGAAAGGCGCCCTCGCCGGAAAATGGATCGTTACGAGCCCCAAAGGCGCTGCGGATTGTGCCTTCTACAGGCCAGAGCGAGGGGCGCGCATGGGTCTGCCACTGGTGAGCGTAGCGATGATAGATGCCGCCGTAGCTGGCAGTTCGCAGATAGTTGTATTCGTCGATGGATTCCTTAACGGAAGGCGTGAGATCCTCGCTCGCCGCTTCCAGCTTTGAGGCGCTCTGAGAGGCGGGCTGATTCAAGCCGTAGGCGACGGACACTTCGCTGGCGAGTGTTTCAAGCGATGCCAACTGCTCGGTGTGCTGGCGGGAGACGCGCTGCAGTTCCTGGTAGCGAGTGCGCAGGCGGTCGAAATTGGCGCGCAGTTCGTCATAACGCGCCGCCTTCCATGTCATGTGCAGATAGCTGGAGCACCCGGCTAAAACCAGGCCCAGTAGAAAAATCAAGCTGCCGGAGAGATATGCGAGCGTTTTATAGCGGATCTGGATTCGCTTAATTCGCCCACCTTGTGCATGGGCAAGTTCTAAAACGAAGAACTTCTGATTCATTCGACTCCTCGACGAGCGGAACACACTTCTCAAGTCCTGGGAGATGGTTGAAATTGTGAACGAATATTCAGACTACCTTTGACCTTGCGGTGTGTCAACCCAGAATTAAGTGATTGAGATTACATTGAGTGTGAAAAATATGTTTATTCATATCGTTTACAGGTCTTTACACCAACTTAGGTAACCTCGTTCCGGCATTCGCAATCTTCTTGGGCGACATTCTTCACAGAAGTAAAGGAGCCTATTTCGTCTATGAAAACATTACGCATTTTACTGATCGGCTGTTTGGCAGCAGCGGCTATATGGGCTGCGGACGTGACCGGAAAATGGACATATGAAACGCAGGGCCGCGGCGGCAACACGATGACCGTGACCATGAACCTGAAACAGGATGGCGACAAACTGACCGGCACGGTGAGCGGCCGCAATGGCGATACCGACATCACTGACGGCAAAGTGGATGGGGACAACGTCTCGTTCAAAGTTGTGCGC
>JAJPJN010000059.1 GCA_021324185.1 Terriglobia bacterium
ACAATCTACCTACCATTGGCCGGCTCACCGATACTCGCAACACCCGGAATGCCGTCGGTTCGTGGAGTCAAATCATCACTTCCAGCCTGGTGAATGAAGCCCGTTACGGAATGATGTACACCAACGAGCCCCGCTTCGGCGCCAATAACGGGCTGGCTCTTGTCAATCAGTTGGGGCTGACCGGCTTGCTGCCAAATCTGCCGAACCTGCCTGGCATTCCGAATATTTCCTTCTCTGGTTTGGGTATTCAGGGCATTACGCAGACGGCATATGGCGGCCCGGATTTTCAGAATTTCAATCAGTACATACAAGACCAGCTCACTTGGACGCGCGGCAAGCATACGGTGCGCGCCGGTACCCAGATTGCGCGTTATTACGCCAATAACGTCGTCGAGTCCAATAGCCTGTACGGCAACCTTACGTTTTCAAACCGCTACACCGGATTCGCCTACGCGGATTTTCTGCTCGGCTATCCGAGCACGGCCAGCGTGGCCGCGCCTGCTTTGAATGCGCCGTTTTTGCGATGGGCCTACGATTTCTTCTTTACGGACGAATACAAGATCACCCCCAAGCTGACAGCGAATCTGGGCGTCCGTTACGAGTTACACCCGCCCTGGAGTTCGACAAACGGATTGGCATCGGCGTTCGATCCGGCCACAGGAAAGATTGTCATACAAGATGGTTCTCAAAACCTGATTAGCCCCTTCTTCCCGGCGAGCTATGTGGGAATTGAAACCGCCTCGCAGGCCGGCTACCGGGCGGGATCGCTGATTGAGACCGACAAGAATAATTGGGCGCCGCGCATCGGCGTAGCGTGGCGGCCTTGGGACGATAAAACCGTTTTCCGCGCCGGATTCGGAATCTTCTACGATCTCGTGCCGACGCAGGTCAGCATGGGCAGCACGCCGTTTTCTGTAAGTCCCGCGTCCTATACGAATCCCACCAAGGCATCAGCCGGCAACCCGATCATCGTTTTGCCGCAGGTTTATCCTTCCACTCCGATCACGGCCACCACCGTCGGGCTGCCGGGCGCTTTCAAGAAGGACCTACGCATTCCGTATTCGCTTCAGTACAACGTCACGGTAGAACGGCAGCTCGGGAGCATGGGCGTGCGCATCTCCTATGTCGGAACCGGAACGCGGCAGGGCGAGTATTACGAAAACATCAACCAGCCGCTCGCCGGGCCCGGGCTGTATATCAACAAGCCCAGAATGTTTCCGCAATTCGGCAACATCACTTACGTGACCAACGGCGCCGGCCATCAATATAACGGGTTGAATACCGAAGTGAAGCGCCCCCTGACCGCAGGCTTGCTGTGGGACTTCAACTGGACTTGGGCGCGCGATATTGGAGACCTGGAGCGCGATCAACAACTGGAAGATTCGTACAATCTCCACAGGGAGCGCGCGCCGTGGGCCGATATTCCTACGCACCGCATTACCGACAGTTTGATATACAACCTGCCGTTCGGGTCCGGACAAAGGTTTGCCGGTAAGGCAAATCATTTCGTCGATGCCATCATCGGCGGCTGGCAGTTCACTCAGGCTCTGACCTGGAGCACAGGATTCTTCCTCACGCCTCTGTGGACCGGCCCCGATCCAACCGGAACTGCTTTCACAACCAGCGCCACTGCTCCTACGGTCACAATCCGCCCCAATCTGCTCACCGATCCCAATTTGCCCGTCGGCCAGCGATCCGTCGCAGACTGGTACAATCTCAACGCTTTTGCGCCGCCGGGAGCCTACTTCGGTTCAGCAGCCAAAGGCACCATCATTGGTCCCGGCGTGTTCACCGTGGATGCGGGCCTCGCCAAAACATTTTCGATTCGTGAGCGCGTTCGCATCCGTCTGGAATTCACGGGCACCAACGTTTTGAATCACACCAATTTCAATCCGCTGCTGGGGAGCTCTTCGACCATCAGTTTGATCAACGGCGCGACGTATCCCGAGAGCACAGCTCTGATCTACAACAATCCTGGGGCTTCGGGGGTAATTACCTCGGTCGGCAATGGAGCGGGCGGGCTGGATCCCTCCGGACCACGCGCGTTTCGCGCCGGCTTCCGGCTCGACTTTTAGTACACAGTGCCGGCAGCTTCCTTGCTCGTTTCATTGCTAATTGCGCAGATGCTTTGGCCTGCGCTCAACACAGCGAATGCTCGGGTTGCCGATAAGTATCGGGACAACCGTGCAAAACGGGTGCTGCATGTTGCCGTCAGTGGCACAGGCGATTATTCTTCCGTGCAAAAAGCAATTGACGCGGCCCCAGCCGAGGGCGCGGTAATTTCCATTGCCCCCGGCACCTATCGCGAAGTGCTCGAGATTACCAAAAGCAACCTGCAGCTAAGAGGGGCCGGCGCCAGTCCCAGCGACACCGTCATTGTTTTCGACAAGAGCGCCGGAACCGCCGGCGGCACCATGAAATCTTCCACTGTGAATGTGCGCGCGGACGATTTCTACGCCGAAAATCTCACGTTCGCAAATGACTTCAATGCAACGCGCCCGCAAACGCCCCAAGGCTCGCAAGCGCTGGCGCTGCTGGTAACAGGCGATCGCGCGGTCTTCCGCAACATGCGTTTTCTGGGTAATCAGGATACGCTCTATGCCGCCAACAAGTCCTGCGCCGGGCCAAATGGCCAGCCATGTCTTCCCGCTCGCCAATATTTTTCCCGGTGCTACATCGAAGGCAATGTAGATTTCATTTTTGGCGATGGGATAGCTGTTTTTGAGGATTGCGAAATACACAGCACCCGGCATCCGCAAGGCTTCATAACCGCGCAGGGAAAGCATTATCCCGAACAAGACAGCATCTTTGTGTTTAATCGCTGCAAGCTCACCGCTGAACCGGGCCAGCAAAACGTGTGGTTGGGACGGCCGTGGCGTCCGTATGCGTCAGTTGTATTTCTGAACACGGAAATGGGCCCGCAGATTGCGACTGCCGGTTGGAGGGAATGGCATCCCGGCGAAACGCATTATCTCAATACCGTTTTCTATGCGGAATTTCACTCCACCGGACCCGGCGCTCATCTCGAGGAGCGCGATCCGCACGGCAGACAATTGAGCGCGAGCGAAGCGGCGAAATTTTCGACCGAACGCGTGCTGGCCGGCGCAGATGGTTGGCAGCCAGCAAAAATCCACTAAGGCTGTTTGCGTGTTACACTGCAACCACCGCACTCCCCCGGCGTAGCTCTTTAGTTCAAATCAGGCAACATGGAACGCGCTGCCCGGCTCATTAAGAGCAAGAAGCTTTCCCGCGAACTGGTTAGCGACGAAGACATCGTTCGCGGCATCTGGACCACCGCGGTCGGCAAGACAATTGCCGATCACACCGGCCGCCTCAAGCTGGTCCGGCACAATCTTGTGGTCGAGGTGGAAGATGCCACCTGGCAACGCCAGTTGCACTTTTTGAGCCGTCAGATCGTCGATCGCATTCAAAAACTCACCGGCAACGATGCGGTGCGGGATATTGAGTTTCGTATCGGAATTCCGCGCCGCGAGCCGCAGCGCGCCGATTCCCGCGAATCCGCGCCGCTGGCCGATTCCGGCGATGAGGCCGATAGCATTCAGGATCCCGTTCTGCGTAGGCTCTACCGGCTCTCGCGCAAAAAAGCCGCCGGCTGAGTCTCTTCCGCAGGCATGCGATCCTGATTTTTTGAAGCTCACCGATGAACAAGTTCGCGCTGTCGCGGACCTCGCCAATCTCGAACTGTCTGATCAGGAACTGCGCCGCATGTCCAACGATCTGGCTCAGATCCTGACTCATATGGATCAGCTCAATGAGCTGGATACAAGTGCAGTCGAGCCTATGGCGCAGGTGCTGTACGATGCCGACGAAACGGCCACTCTGCGGGAGGACGTTCCGCGCGCATCGCTGTCCAACGAAGAGGCCCTGGCAAACGCGCCGCAGCAAGGCGCCGGGTACTTCAAAGTCCCGAAGGTAATTGAGCGATGAGCACTAACATCGCTCTGCCGTCGCTGACGATCGAATCGATCCGCGATGGTCTGCGCCGGAAAGAATTCTCCGCAACCGAGCTCGCCCAAGCCGCGCTCGCCTTCGCAGAAAAAGAAAATTCGAAAACGAATGCATTCCTGACGTTCTCGCAGGAACGCGCCTTGCGCAGCGCAGCCAGGGTGGATGACGATATCGCGCGAGGTCTCGATCTGCCGCCCCTTGCCGGCGTGCCGCTGGCCGTCAAAGACGTGATTGTCACCCGGGGCCTGCGCACCACCTGTGCTTCGAGGATTCTGGAGCACTACGTTCCTCCCTATGACGCTACCGCCGTAGTCCGTTTGGAAGCGGAAGGGGCCGTCATCATCGGCAAGACGAACTGCGACGAGTTCGCGATGGGCTCATCGAACGAGAATTCCGCGTTCGGGCCGGTGCGCAATCCGAAAGCGCTCGATCGTGTCCCAGGTGGGTCCAGCGGGGGCTCGGCTGCAGCCGTGGCGCAAGGAACTGCGGTCCTTTCCCTCGGCTCCGATACCGGCGGCTCCATCCGGCAGCCTGCCAGTTTCTGCGGAGTCGTCGGCGTAACTCCGACCTATGGCCGCGTTTCCCGCTTTGGGCTGGTGGCTTTTGCCAGCTCGCTCGATCATATCGGGCCGTTTGCTCGCACGGTCGAAGATGCGGCCACTGTTCTCAAGATCATTGCCGGCCGTGACGAGCTCGATTCCACTTCCGCCTTCGCGCCGGTCGACGATTACCACGCCGCCATGAAGCATCCTGTGGAAGGCCTGAAAATTGGTCTGCCGAAAGAATACTTTGAGGGGCTTGGGTCGGAAACCGGCAGCGTGATCGGGCGTGCCATTGAGCAATTGAAAAAGCTCGGCTGCGTCGTGCGCGAGATCAGCCTGCCGCACACGAAATACGCGCTTTCCTGCTACTACATCGTCGCGACCGCGGAAGCCAGTTCCAACCTGGCCCGCTACGACGGTGTGCGTTACTCCAGCCGCACAGACGGCAGCACGCTGATCGACGTGTATCGCAAAACGCGCGGCCATGGGTTCGGGGCCGAAGTGAAGCGCCGCATCATGCTGGGTACTTACGTGCTCAGCGCGGGCTATTACGACGCCTACTATCGAAAAGCGCAGCAGGTGCGCAATCTGATTGCGCGCGATTTCACCAACGCGTTCGCCGAAGTAGATGCCATCGTAGCGCCCGTCTCACCGTTCACGGCTTTCAAGATCGGCGAAAAAGTGGATGACCCGCTCGCCATGTATCTGTCGGATGTGTATACCTTGACGGGTGATCTTTCCGGCGTCCCATGCATGTCGGTTCCATGCGGCGAATCTGCCGAAGGCCTGCCCATCGGGCTGCAGATTTTCGCGCGGCACTTTGACGAGAGCACCATGTTCCGGCTCGCCTACAATTACGAGCGCTCCGTCAAATCCTGATTCCAGCCGGTGGCTTTCCGTACATCGGCCATCGATTTGTCTTTCCAATAGCGGTTGAAATTCTCCACCGTCATTAGCGTGCGCGTATGCATGCGGTCGATATACACAGTTCCGTAGAGATGATCGATCTCATGCTGCAGAATGCGCGCATACCAGCCCGATGCCTCGATGATCTTTGCATTGCCGGCGTGATCCAGGCACTCCACGCGCACGCGCCGCGCCCGCGCAACTACCGCCGTGTAGCCGCTCAGACTGAGGCAACCCTCGAAAAATTCGACGTTCGCTTCGTCCAGCAGCGTCAGTCTGGGATTCACAATCACGTGAAACGGCACGGGCTTGCGTTCCCGCTCTTTCACAAAAGCGGCGGGCGCATCGCGCGTGTACTCGGGCTTGTCCTCGATCACGGCCAATTGAAGCGGCAATCCCACCTGGGGAGCGGCCAGCCCGACACCCGGCGCGTCGTACATCGTCTCGCGCATCCATTACATCAATTGCTGGGTTTCCGGGCTGCGAATCTCATCGATGGCCAGTGCCCGGGCCCGCTGCCGGAGCACTGCTTCACCCACCTGAACAATTTTCAGACGCATAGCCCAGAGTGTGCCATGGGCTCTCCAGCTCGCTTGTGATCCAGACTCTACCAGACCAACTTGAGCGCAAACTGAATCTGCCGGGAGGTTGTAGCAGTGGATGTAATGATTCCGGCGCTCGCGATCGGCACACCGGCCGCATTGTAGAGTTTGTTGTTCGGAACAGGCGGCTGGAAGTTCGCACGGTTCGCTACATTGAAGGCTTCCGCTCGAAATTGCAGGTGACTTCCCTCGCCGATGAAGTGCAGTGCAAAATTTCTCATCAGTGAGGTATCAAGCTCTATCAAACCTGGTCCCGAAATTGAATTGCGGCCGGCGTTGCCGAGCAACGTACGCGGCACCGGGAAAGCATAGCAGGCGAGATTGATGTACTGATTTGGATTACGTGAATTCGTCAGGCTTGTACAAGCAGGGCCGTCCACCACGTTAGGTACATCGTAAGTACTCGAACTAAGTTCGCCGACAGCATCCCCAGTAATGAGTGGTGTAAACGGCAGGCCGTCGCTGGCAGAAAAAATTCCTCCCAACTCCCACCCATTGATCACCCACTGAGCAATATGCAGAGTTCGATTCGCCCTGGGAAGCTCCCAGAGGCCATCGATTACGCCAACTTTGCCGATATTGAAATCCGATTCGCCGCGGTTCAGTCTTGGATTGATCCCCAATACAGTAGTGGAGTTCTGAAATGACGTGGGAAAACTGCTCGAGGAATATTCGTCAATGCTCTTTTGCCAACTGAGAGAACCTTGCAATTGGAATCCGCGACTAAATCGCTTCTGAACTCTTGCTTGTAAGCCGTCGTAGAAAGCGTCAGTTCCCCAGTTGATTCGCCGGATTGCACCATAGTTCGGATTGAGCTTTGTTCCGCTTCCAGCAGGGCTGGGCCAGAGATATCCTGCCGGCGTGACGCTGGGAACGACGATATCTACATCGTTGATGATTTGCGGCATGTGAACACCTCGCGAGCCCGAGTACGCGATCAGGAATGTTGTATTGGGAGCGATTAAGCGCTGGATGCTGAAGTTCCACTGCATCACATAGTTCCGCCGCGGAGTGTATTCTACACTGGGCACCCGCACAGGAACCGGTTGACCGCTGATAAGTGCCTGGTATCCTCCATACGGGAAAAATCCCGTCGGCGGATTGACGATGCTCGCGAGATCTGAAAATGGGGCTCCATAAGTTTCCACCAATGCATATTCGTAAAGCAGCGGCAGCATATCGAATATGCCGAAACCGCTCCGTATCGAAGTCTTACCATCTCCGAAAGGATCCCAGGCCAATCCTACGCGCGGCTCAAAATTGAGATGTGTGGGGTTCTGAAAAAGCGGCTGCCCAATATTCAGGTTCGTGCTGTAAATGTCGCGCAGATTTGAAACACGATTGTGCTCCTCGTAAGGAACTGTGGACATCTCGTAGCGCAATCCGAGATTCAACGTGAGGTTCTCGCGAACCCGAATATCATCGAGAAAATATCCACCTGCGACATTCTGGCGAAACCCACGTTCCGGGTAACCGGTCGAAGAGGGCACGCCTGTAGTTTGTGTTCCCGAGTAAGACAGGTCAGCAAAAAAGGTCGCTGGGCGGCCGTTTGTAAGAAAGCTGGTGAGCGAGCTAAAGTCGTATTCGCCGTTGGGGTCAGACGCAACTTGAAGGTTGTAGTAGTAGCGCTCAAAACTGAACCCCGCTTTTATCGCGTGAGTTCCCTTCTGTATGCTTAAATCGTCGTAAATCTGATAAGTGGTATAGGCGAAATTCGTCGTCGCGAGTCCGCCGACCCCTCCGGTAAAGGAGGTCAGGCCCGACACTGTAATAACCGGAGCATCGCGCCCTGGCAAAATACCCAAAGCTGTGGTGTCCGCCGCTGGATTATTGCCCGGTGACGTAGATAGAGCGTGCGCGGTAACCCGATTCATTCCGATTCGAAATTGATTCAGCACGTTTGGGCTGAAAATGTGCGTCTCGTGAACGGAAGCAGTGTTGCGGCGCAACGTGCTATTGGCAAAGATTGAGTTCAGTGCGTCGGGTACTTGGGTTTGGCCGTTGTCGACGTTATAGGTGATCGCCATGCTGTCG
>JAJPJN010000131.1 GCA_021324185.1 Terriglobia bacterium
ACGCACCAATTGAAGGCCGGCATCCTTCAAACCAGGCTCGAACGCGAAAAAACCACCACTTTCGTCAAAGGCGCGGCTGCTGCAGAGCAACTCGAGCGCATTTTCCCTCCCGGAATGCTGCAAAGAGCCGCCTGAACGCTGTCGAAAATAGCAATGCAGTGCCGGTAGAAACGAAACGTGTGCGAAAACGTGTGCAAATGCGCAGCGCGGAGCAATAGGCTTTTAGCTTTTCCGCTATGCTGCAAATGAATGCAGAAAAAGGTCATCATTTTCGGGGGAGGCGGCCAACTCGGCGTTGAGCTGTGCCGCGAATTTGAGCGGCGCAACTGGGCGGTGCATAAGTTTGACCGCCATCGCTTGGATATCACCGATGCTGCCGGAGTCGAGCAGGCAGTAGGCAAAATCGATCCCGGCGTGGTTGTGAATGCGGCTGCCTACAACCACGTTGATATCGCCGAGCGGGAGCCGCTGGCAGCCTACCAGGCGAATGCTTTGGCTGTCCGTAATCTGGCTATGGCCTGCCGGCAATGCGATGCCCGATTGGTGCACTACTCGACAGATTACGTGTTCGATGGCGCAAAGGGAACTCCTTATGTGGAGACGGATCCGGTCCATCCATTGGGCGCCTATGCCGTTTCCAAACTGGGGGGCGAGCTCTACGCTCAGGCGTATCTGGACAATCTCTTGATCATCCGCGTTTCCGGCGTCTTCGGGCCCGGCGGCATGTTCACTCCCAGGGGGAATTTTGTCGAGCTCATGTTGCGGCTCGCCAAAAGCGGCAATCCGATTCGTGTGGTCGAAGATCACGTCGCTTCGCCTACGTACGCTCCGGCCATTGCATCCCGCACCGTCGATATGCTCGACGGCGGCCTCACCGGCCTGTACCACATGGGCGGTGGCGAAGCGATCTCCTGGTACGCGTATGCCAAGCTGATCTTCGAAATCGCGGGGATGTCGCCCGAGTTGCAGCCGACCGACGAGCGCGAATACCGCACCGCGGCCCGTAGACCCCGGTTTTCCGCCTTATCGAACGCTAAATTGGAAGCGGCTGGAATTAAGCCCATGCCGCCGCTGCGCGAAGCCGTGGCTGATTATTTCCGCGTCCGCGAGCACACTACTGCACATCGTTCGGTGTAGCGTAGTAGCCGTCGCGCGCCTGCACCCGGTATTCCGGATTGTCTACTTTGATCTCAATGCGGCGGAAACTCCCGTCGCGTTTGGGGTTCGTCGATTCGTAGGCGATGGAATACTGGTTCCGCAGCTCGTCTTGAATTTCTTTAAAAATTTCGTTCAGTGGATGCTTCTTATCTACTGTGAAGACGTGCCCGCCCGTCTGTTCTGACATCTTGCGCAGGTAGCCCTCACCACCACCTCCGCCAATCATGAATCCACCGCCCGAATAAAATGCGCGATCAACGTAATAAATGCTGTAGATAATCGCGTCGGCCTTTTGTGCTGCTTCAATAGCGGTCCGAATGTCGTACGTGCTGCCCTCATCAACGCCGTCGGTGATAAGGATCAACGCCTTCCGCCCCACTTCCGTTTTGAGCTTTTCGTTCGAAGCAAGGTAAACGGCGTCATACAACAGCGTGCCTTTGGGCTGGCCGATCGTGGGCACCGGCCCTTGATTCACTGGGATGTTGCCGATCATGGGCGTGATGCCGTCGCCGCGTAAATCGCGCAGAGCCGCTGTCAGAAGACGAGGCGAATTCGTGTAATCCTGCAGCAGTTCCGTGTCTTTGCCGAATGAGATCAGGAATGCCTCATCCTTTTGCCGGATGACGTTCGAAAAGAAAGCTGAAGCCGCATCGCGTTCGATATCGATAAGCCGGGTCTGGCTCGCGCTGATATCGATCAGCAAACCGAGAGTCAGCGGCAGATCGGTTTCGCGCGAAAAATGCTGGATTGTTTGCTGCTTGCCATCTTCGAAAACTGTGAAATCGTTCTTCTCCAGATTCGGAATTAGCGCCCCGCCTTTCTTGGCGTGCACGTTAAAGAAAATGTTGACCAGCTCGACATCCACCTTTATAGTTGGTGTTTGCGGAACCGGCTGATCCTGCGCATAGGCATGGACGGCGAAGAAACTAAGTGCCGCGCCGGCAGCGAGCCGGGCTAATATTCGAACAGAACTACACATTCGTTTATGATTATCGTCTAAATTCAGTGTGAGCCGTGATGCGCGCCGCCGTTGTTCATCTCACAAAATCGGATCCGGTGATGGCTGCCATCATCAAGCGTGTAGGCGCGTGTGAAATCGCGTCTCGAGAACCAACCTTCGAGACGTTAGCCCGTTCCATCACGTTCCAACAGCTTAGCGGCAAAGCGGCAGGCACTATTTTCGGGCGGCTCAAGAAGGCGGTAGGCAGGCGTTTTACCCCCACCGCATTCCTGAAGCTGACCGCCGATGAGTTGCGCGCCTGCGGCCTTTCGCGCCAAAAGATCGCCTCCCTGACCGATCTGGCGGAGCGAACCGCCCGCCGCGAAATTCAATTTCACAAGCTGCACGGCATGGAAGACGAGGAGATCATTTCGTTACTTTCGCAGGCGCGCGGCGTGGGCGTCTGGACGGTGCAGATGTTCCTGATTTTTGCCCTGCAGCGTCCAAACGTGATGCCGCTGTCCGATTTAGGCATTCGCAACGCCGTCCGCAAAGCATACAATCTTCCCGATCTGCCGAAACCTGCAGAACTCGCTGAGCTCTCGCGAGAATGGGTGCCTTATTGTTCTTTCGCGAGCTGGTATTTATGGCGCAGTCTGGAGGGCCCGGCTGGAATTTGAGAACCCTTCCGAAGCCGCTGTTTCAGCAGGCTCCGGCAATGGCGGAAGCGGGCGTGCCGGTTTGAAAATCAGCACCCCCAGCGGCGGTAGAACCAGTTGAACAGAGGCCGGACGCCCATGTGACTCCCTCGCTTCCGCATACACGCGTCCGCCGTTACCCATATTGCTGCCGCCGAACATCTCCGCATCCGAGTTGAAGATTTCCAGGTACTCGCCCGGCTCCGGCACTCCAATTCGATAGCCAATGTGCGGTGCCGGAGTGAAGTTGCAAACCACAACCAAAAAATCCTCACGCCGGTTCCCATACCGCACGAAGGAGATGATGGAGTTCTCACTGTCGTGAAAGTCGATCCATTCAAATCCCCAGTGTTGAAAATCGATCTGATACAGTGCCGGCTGCGATCTATAAAGCTCATTCAGCGCCGCACAGAAGCTCTGGAACTTGCGATGAACTTCGAATTGCAACAGCCACCATTGAACGTCCGCTTCTGAGTTCCACTCTGCCGTTTGGCCAATCTCACAACCCATGAACAGCAGTTTTTTGCCCGGGTGCGTGTACATGTAGCTTAGAAATGCGCGCGCGTTTGCAAAACGCTGCCACTCATCGCCCGGCATTTTGTCCAATAGCGCCCGTTTCCCGTAAACCACTTCATCGTGCGAAATCGGCAACACGAAATTTTCGGTGAACGCATAGACCATGCTGAAGGTGATGTCGTTCTGGTGGTATTTGCGATAGATCGGGTCGCGCTCGAAATAGTGCAGCATGTCGTGCATCCAGCCCATGTTCCACTTCATCGTGAATCCCAGGCCGTTTAGATAAACCGGCCGCGACACCCCGGTAAACGCCGTCGATTCTTCAGCAATCGTAATCGCACCCGGAACCTGGTGAATCACTTCGTTCGCTTTTCGCAGGAACGCAATCGCTTCCAGATTTTCATTGCCGCCGTATATATTCGGAATCCACTCGCCCGGTTTACGCGAGTAATCGAGGTAAAGCATGGAGGCCACCGCATCCACGCGCAGCCCGTCGATGTGATACTTCTTCAGCCAGAACAGCGCATTCGAAATCAGGAAGGAGCGCACTTCATTGCGCCCGAAATTGAAGATGAGCGTGCCCCAATCCCGATGTTCACCCAACCGCGGATCTTCATGCTCATACAGCGCGGTCCCGTCGAAGTAGACGAGCCCGTGCGCGTCTTTCGGAAAATGCGCAGGCACCCAATCCATCACCACGCCGAGCCCCGCCTGATGACAGCAATCGATAAAGTACATCAGGTCTTTGGGCTCCCCAAACCGCGACGTCGGCGCAAAGTACCCCGTCACCT
>JAJPJN010000066.1 GCA_021324185.1 Terriglobia bacterium
ATTTCGATGAAAGAATTGCTCGAAGCCGGCGTTCACTTCGGGCACCAGACCAAGCGCTGGAATCCAAAGATGAAAGAGTACATCTTTGGCGAACGTAACGGTATCTACATCATAGATCTTCAAAAGACACTCAAGCTCTTCAAAGACGCCATGCGCTACATCGGTGAAATGGCGGCGCAGGGCAAGACGGTTTTGTTTGTCGGCACCAAGCGTCAGGCGCAGGAAGCCATCGCCGAAGAGGCGACGCGCGCCGGACAGTTCTACGTTAACCAGCGCTGGCTCGGCGGCTTGCTCACCAACATCTCCACCGTGCAGCGCTCCATCAAGCGCCTGAAAGACCTTGATGCCATGTCGGCTGACAATGCCTATGAAGGCCGCGCCAAGAAGGAAGCATCGCGTTTGGAGCGCGAGCGCAAGCATTTGCAGCAGAACCTGGCCGGCATCAAAGACATGAACGGCTTGCCCGACGTGCTCTTCGTAATCGATTCGAATAAAGAATCAATCGCCGTCAAAGAAGCTCGCAAACTGGGCATACCGGTTGTGGCTGTGGTGGATACCAACTGCGATCCCGACGAAGTCGATTACGTTATCCCCGGCAATGACGACGCGCTGCGCGCCATCCGCCTGTTCACGACCAAGATTGCGGATGCAATCGTTGAAGGCAAGGCGCTCGCCACCGAAACGGAATTCGCGGCGGAGAAAATTGTGAGTGAAGATGAGAGCGCGGCCGAACATACGCCGGAAGAGTATGGCCATTATCTCGATCCCAAGTACGCCGAACAGTTGATGTCGGAGAGCTTGGCCACTAGCGAACCCGAAACGCCGCCCCGCAAGGGACCGGGTAGCGAGGCGCCCCCTGTCGAAGAGGCAGTCACTTCCGGCTTGGCAGAGCCACGCGGCTGATACCCGCACTGGAAGTTCACTGGAGCGGGCCGTCGCTGTTTGTGGCCTGCCGGTTTTTTCGAGCCCAGCTCTAACAGAAAGTATTACTATGCCAGAAATTACAGCACAAATGGTCAAAGCGCTGCGGGAGCGCACCGGCGCCGGCATGATGGAGTGCAAGAAAGCGCTCGTCGAAGCAAATGGCGACATGGATGCAGCGGAGGTGATCCTTCGCAAGCGTGGCATTGCGGCCGCAACTAAGAAAGAAAGCCGCTCGACAAAACAGGGGGTCATTGCTTCGCATATCGCTGATAACGGCAAGACAGGCGTATTGGTGGAAGTCAACTGCGAGTCCGATTTCGTGGCGCGCACAGAAGATTTTCAGAGCCTCACCGCAGACATTGCAGCTCATATCGCGAAAACCAAACCCAAGTACGTCCGCGCCGAAGAGGTGACGGAACAGGAGCGCGCAAACTTCAAAGCGCACGAAGCGCTCTACGAGCAAAAGTTCGCTCACGATCAAAACTCGACCATCGGCGAAATCGTCAAGACCAAAATCGCCAAGCTCGGCGAAAATATCGCGGTCTCGCGCTTCACCATCTATGAAGTCAACGGCACGGGCGCGGTCGGCAGCTATATCCACGCCGGATCGCAGATCGGCGTACTGCTTGAAATGAAGCTGAACTCCGAAGCAACAACCGGCAAGGATGAATTTAAAATCCTGCTGCGCGATCTGGCCATGCAAGTGGCGGCATCGCATCCGCAGTACGTCAGCAAAGACCAGATTCCAGACGATGTACTGAGCAAAGAACGCAGCATCCAGCGCGACCGCGCTTTGGGCGAAGGAAAGCCTGAAAAGATGGTCGACAAAATTGCCGAAGGGCGCATGAGCAAGTTCTACGAAGAAGTATGCTTGCTCGATCAGCCCTTCATCCGCGAAAACACCATTTCGGTTGCCGAGCTGATTCGTACGGTCTCGGGCAAGCTGGGCGATTCGCTCAGCGTGGCGCGGTTCACCCGCTACAAGGTCGGCGATGCCGGCGACGTGGCCGGCGTCGAAGCCAGCCCGCTACCGGTTACAGCGTAGGCGATTGTGCCCGCTTACCGACGCATTCTTCTGAAGATCAGCGGAGAGGCCCTCGCCGGGCCTCTTTCCTTCGGCTTGGATCCCGATCGCGTCATGGCGCTCGCTTCGGAAGTGGCCGATGTCGCGCGCAAAGGCGTTCAGATTGGGTTGGTGTTGGGCGGCGGCAATATCTTCCGCGGTGTAGCAGCCGCTGCGCATGACATGGATCGCGTCACCGGCGATCACATGGGCATGCTCGCCACTGTCATTAACGCGCTGGCATTTCAGGATGCGCTGGAACGCCAGGGCATTCCCACCCGTGTGATGACGGCGATCCAGATGCACCAGGTGGCTGAGCCGTATATAAGGCGCCGCGCCATCCGGCACCTCGAAAAAGGACGTGCGGTAATCTTCGCCGCTGGCACCTCCAACCCGTATTTCTCAACCGATACCGCGGCCACTCTGCGCGGCCTCGAAATTCACGCCCAGATCATCGCCAAAGCCACCAGCGTGGACGGCGTTTACGATCAGGATCCGAAGAAATTTCCCAAGGCGATCAAGTATAAAGAGATCAGCTACACGGAGGTGCTTTCGAAAGCCCTCGGCGTAATGGATGCCTCCGCTGTCGCCATGTGCCGCGACAACAACATGCCCATTACTGTTTTCGATCTCAATGTGGCGGGCAATATAATGCGTATGGCGATGGGCGAGCCGATCGGTACTATCATCCGCTAACCTTTCAAGCGAATATGAAACAAGAACAGCAAGCAGCTTCTGCCACGACTTTCAAGAGTGTCAAAGAAATAGAGGCGCATGCCCGCAGCCGCATGGAAAAGGTCCTCACGGATCTGCAGCATGAGATTTCGCATTTTCGAACCGGCCGCGCTTCTATCGGGCTTCTGGACAGTGTCCGCGTGGATTACTATGGCTCGCCGGTGCCCCTGAATCAGGTCGCTCAGTTGCACGTTCCCGAGCCGGCCATGATCACGGTTCAACCCTGGGACACATCGCAAATCCGTGAAATCGAAAAAGCAATTCGGAACGCCGATCTCGGCTTGAATCCGTCGAATGACGGCAAAATCGTGCGGGTCCCGATTCCGCCTTTGACGGAAGAGCGCCGCCGCGAGCTCGCCAAAAAGCTCAGCCATGTCGCCGAAGAGCGCCGCGTCGGCCTCCGCAATGTACGGCGTGACGCCAATGATCATCTGAAGAAGATGCTGAAAGACAAGCTCATCAGCGAGGATGAGGAGCGCCAGGCGCTCGAATCCATTCAGAAATTGACTGACGGTCAGATCGCCAAAGTCGACCAGATGGTCAAGGCCAAAGAAAAAGAGATCCTCGAGTTCAAATAGACCGGATTTGACGTAACTTGGCCCGCCTTACCGTCGAGGAACTCGCCAGCGTCCTGAGCTTGGATGAGTTCGAAAGTCTGGCCCAGCAATACATGACGCCGGCGGCTTATGCATACGTCGCTGGAGGCGCCGGATCTGAGCTGACGGTTGCTGAGAACCGCGCCGCATTCAACCGCATCCGCCTGAACCCGCGCGTGCTCGTCGATGTCACCAGCATCGATACAACTCTCAACCTGTTCGGCGGGAAATACGAATATCCCATCCTGCTCGCCCCGGCCGGATATCACAAGCTGGTCCATCCGGATGGTGAAATCGAAACGGTGAAAGGCGCCAATCTCGCCGAAGCCACGCTCGTTGCATCCATCTTCTCGACCGTGGGTATTGAGCAGATGAGTGCCGCCTCAACACGCCCGCTCTGGTTTCAGATTTATATCCAGACGGATCGCGGATTTACGAAGGCGCTCGTCGAGCGCGCCCTGGCGTCTGGTTGCGAAGCGATCTGCGTCACCGTGGATGTTCCGGTAAACGGCCCGCGCGATCGCGAGCTTCGAGCCGGCTTCAAGCTTCCGCGAGGCGTCGAGCGTGCCAATCTTTCCAGTCTCGGCACGGCCATTTCTGCGGCTTCGCATCGTCCCGCCGGGCGCAATATCTATGCCGCAACTCACGGCGCGGACGTCACCTGGAAAGATATCGACTGGCTGCGCGCCAATCTGCCCGTCAAACTGCTTCTTAAAGGCATTCTTCATCCCGAAGATGCTGAGCTCGCAATGAAAGCCGGGTGTGATGCCATCATCGTTTCCAATCACGGCGGGCGTAGTCTCGATACGGTCCCGGCGAGTATTGACGCGCTGCCCGCAATTGCCGCTCGCGTCGCCGGGCGCGTACCGGTGCTGCTCGATGGCGGCATTCGACGCGGCATCGACGTTTTCAAGGCGATTGCGCGTGGTGCAGTCGCCGTGTTGGTCGGGCGCCCCTATCTGTACGCATTAGCCGCGGGAGGCGCAAGCGGCGTTGCGCGCGCCGTCGAGATTCTGCGCACTGAGCTCGAGATGACCATGGGTCTCGCCGGCTGCACTGCTCTTGATCAGATTACAGAGCGATACTTGTTGTGAGATGGTCTTTTATCCCGTTGCCTTGCTGCTTCTGCTTTTGGGCACGAATCCGCCCGACTTCACCGGCAAATGGGAGCTCGTCCCCAGCCAGTCGAATTTCGGGAACGCTACTAAGCCGGCGCGCATGACCGTCGAATCCACGGTTCAGAACGGCGTCATGCACGCGGTTCAGAACACCTACACCGAACAAGGCGAGCGCACCACCGAATTTGACTGGTATCTGGACGGCAAACGCCACGAGACCGATAAGCCCGCGCCGGGTTATTCGATTACGCACTGGGAAGGCAAGACTCTGGTCAACGAACGCCAGTCAAATGACGGAGCGTACAAAGAGACCATCCGGGTTACACTTTCGGCAGACGGCAACACCGCTACTGAGGACATTACAATCAAAAACCCCACCGGCTCCAATCACGAGAAGCTGGTCTGGCGCAAGGTGCGGCAGTAGTTCAGGTCCCGCCGTTTGACGAGATACGACTCCATCATTATCGGTTCCGGGCAAGGCGGCAATCCACTCGCGCAAGCGCTTGCCGGGCGCGGGGAAAAAGTTGCGTTAATCGAGTTCGGGCCGCTCGGCGGAACGTGCATTAACACCGGGTGCACTCCGACAAAGACTCTGATCGCGAGCGCGCAGGTCGCTCATTATGCACGCAATGCCCAGCGCTGGGGCGTGCACGCCGGCAATGTTCGCGTGGACCTGCCGGCTGTTTTGGAGCGCAAGAACAAAATCGTCGGTGCGATGCGTTCCGGCTGGGAGCAGAGCGTCAATCAACCCGGCAAGCCCGATCTTATACGCGGGCACGCGCGCTTCACGGGATTCAAACAACTCCAAGTGAACGGCCAGATGTTCGAGGCCGGCCGTATCTTTATTGATACCGGCGTAAGCCCGGCCATTCCGCGCATTCCGGGCATCGATGCCGTACCGTACCTGACGAATGCCGGCATGTTGGAATTGGCGGAACTGCCGCGCCATCTGCTAGTGTTGGGCGGCGGGTACGTCGGTCTGGAATTCGGTCAGATGTTTCGCCGCTTTGGCAGCGAAGTAACCATCGTTCAAAGTGCCGAACACATTCTCGCAAATGAAGACGAGGACGTCACAACGGAGCTGCGGCGCTGTCTCCAAGCAGAAGGAATCAAAATTCATACCGGAGCAAAAGCCATCGCTGTGCGAGGTACCGAGGGCAGCGTGGAATTAAATGTTGCGATGGGCGATTTGACCGATACGCTCTCCGGCTCTCATCTTCTAATCGCAGCCGGCCGCACGCCGAACACGAAAGATCTCGCGCTGGACCAGACCGGCGTAAAAACGAATGAGAAAGGTTTTATCGTCGTAAATGACCGGTTGGAGACCACTGCGCCGGATATCTGGGCGTTAGGCGATGTTACCGGCGGCCCGGCCTTTACGCACATCTCCTATAACGATTTCCAGATCATTTATGCAAATCTATTCGAAGGCAAAGATCTCCGCACCTCGCAACGAATCGTCCCGTATGCCGTCTACACCGATCCTGCGCTCGGCCGCACCGGTATCACGGAAAGACAAGCCCGCCTGGAAAGTCGCCGGTTGAAAATCGGCAAAGTGCAGATGAGCCGTGTGGCTCGCGCCAGAGAGCGTGCCGAAACACAAGGATTCATGAAGCTGGTGGTCGATGCCGCAACAGACCACATACTCGGCGCGGCGATTCTGTCGGTCGAAGGCGGCGAACTGGTCCAAATTCTGAGCACGCTCATGCTGGCAGAAAAGCCCTACACTCTGTTGAAAGGCGCGATTTATATTCATCCGACGCTGGCGGAAGGTTTCTTCAGTCTGATGGACAGCGTTCAGGAAGTAGACTGATTGCTGATGGGAAAGCTGCCCGCTGCAATCTGCGTGTTATGCACGCTACTCTACTCTGCTCCACTCACGATTCCAGCCAACTATTTTGCTGAGATGCACTATCGCCTGATCGGCCCGTTTCGCGCCGGGCGGACCGTGGCGATCAGCGGGGTAGTGCAGCAATCGAATGTCTATTACATGGCGCCGGTTGACGGCGGCGTATGGAGGAGTACCGATTACGGCAACACCTGGGTTCCGATATTTGATGGCCAGGATAGCGGATCGGTTGGCGCGCTCGCGGTTGCACCGTCAGATCCGAACGTCATCTACGTAGGCAGCGGCGAGGGCCTGCAGCGGCCGGATTTGTCGGTTGGAGACGGCATCTATAAGTCCACAGATGCCGGCAAAAGCTGGCGGCACTTGGGCCTGCGGGATGGACAGCAGATTGCGTCGCTGATTGTCGATCCGAAAGATCCGAACCGCCTGTTCGTTGCAGTATTGGGCCACCCTTACGGGCCGAACAAGGAGCGTGGCGTCTACAGATCCGTAGACGGAGGAGATTCTTTTCAGCAGGTTTTATATAAAGACGAAAATACCGGCGCGTCAGAGGTGGCCTTCGATCCCGCCAACTCGCAGATCGTGTATGCCGCGCTTTGGTCGGCACGCCAGGCGCCTTGGGAATCCGGATTCAACGGCCCTGGAAGCGGTCTGTTCAAATCCACTGATGGCGGCAACACCTGGCAACAACTCCCGGAGGGACTTCCCACTTTCGCGCAAGGTTTGGGTCGCATCGGCTTTGCCATTGCTCCGAGTGATCCCAAGCGCATGTACGCGCTGGTGGAAGCTTCGCCTGCCTACGGAGGGCTGTATCGTTCCGATAATGCCGGCGCAAGCTGGCAAAAGGTCAACAATGACACACGCATCTATGGCCGTGGCAGCGATTTCGCGTGCGTCGCCGTAGACCCCACCGATCCGAACAAGATCTATGTCGCGAATACCACTACCTATCGCTCCACCGACGAAGGCCGCACCTTTACCGGCATCAAAGGTGCGCCCGGCGGCGACGATTATCACAGCATCTGGATCAATCCAAAAAATCCGGACATTATTTTTCTTGGCGTGGATCAGGGCGCCACAATCAGCGTCAATGGCGGCAAGACCTGGAGCTCGTGGTACAACCAGCCGACGGCCCAGTTCTTCCACGTCATTACAGATAATCGCTTTCCCTATTGGGTGTACGGCGGCCAGCAGGAGAGCGGGTCGGCGGCGGTCGAAAGCCGGAGTGACGACGGCTCCATCACCTTTCGAAATTTCCATCCGGTCGGGGCAGAAGAATACGGCTATGTTGCCCCTGACCCGTTGCATCCCGATCTCGTTTATGGCGGCAAAGTGACAAGGTTCAACTGGGTGACGAAGGATGTCCAGGATGTCAGCCCGCAGATTCTCCCGGGCGATTTGCGCTTCGTGCGCACCATGCCGCTCATCTTTTCGCCGGTTGATCCGCACACTCTCTATCTCGGCTCTAATGTTCTGCTGAAGACAACGAATGGGGGGGATTCCTGGCAGGCCATCAGCCCGGACTTGACGCGCAAGCAGTATGAAACTCCGGCGAACTTAGGAATTTTCGCGGCCGAAGATTCGCAAGCAGGCAAACATCGCGGCGTCATCTATACCATCGCGCCCTCTCCGAAGGACGTAAACCTCATTTGGGCCGGCACCGAAGACGGGCTCATTCAGTTGACACGTGACGGTGGCAAGTCGTGGCGCGATGTGACGCCGCCCGGTCTGAGCGCCTGGAGCAAGGTTTCGCTGATGGAAGCGTCGCGATTCGACGTCGATACCGCCTATGCCGCCATCAATCGCTTTCGACTGGATGATCTGCGCCCGCACATCTACCGCACTCACGACGGCGGCAAGACATGGAAAGAAATCGTGAATGGCCTGCCGGATCGAGCTGTGGTCAATGCTGTGCGCGAGGATCCTGTGCGCAAGGGCCTGCTGTATGCGGGGACGGGAATCGGCGTCTTTGTTTCCTTCGATGACGGCGACAACTGGCAACCATTGCAAATGAATTTGCCGGTTACTTCCGTCCGGGATCTGGTTATTCACGAAGACGATCTGGTGATCGGCACTCATGGCCGTTCATTTTGGATTTTGGATGACATCACGCCTCTGCGCCAGATGCGGCAGGAAGTCATCGACGCCAGTGCGTTTTTGTTTGCTCCGGAAAAGGCCATCCGCTGGCGCTGGAACCGCAATACCGATACGCCGCTGCCGCCGGAATTTCCCGCGGGTCAGAACCCACCGGACGGCGCCATTATCAACTACACGCTGAAAGCGGATAGCGGCCCGCTGACGCTGGAGATCTATAACGCGCAGAATCAGTTGGTGCGCCGCTATTCGAGCGAAGACAGGCCCGAAGTCACGGAGGCCGAGCTCGAAAAAGAACTGAATGTGCCCACCTATTGGGTTCGGCCCACGCACATTTTAGCCGCCACAGCGGGCATGCATCGTTTCATCTGGGATCTGCGTTATACACCTCCGAAAGCGCTGAACCATGAATACCCGATTGCGGCCATCGTGCATAACACGCCGCGCCTGCCGCGTGGAGCTCTCGTGCTGCCGGGCCGTTATACCGTCAAGCTCACGGCAGGTGGAAAGACCTATTCGCAGCCGCTCACGGTGGTGATGGACCCGCGCGTGAAGACGCCTGCGGCCGGTTTGGAACAGCAACTGAGCGCCTCGCTTCGTCTTGAAGATTTGATGCGCGACGATTACGATGCCTTGATGCAGGTCCGTCACGTTCGCGCACAGGTGCGGGATCTGGAGCAGAAATCTTCAGACGAACCTTTGAAAACGCAACTGCAGCAGTTTGATGAGAGCCTGCGTGCGCTGGAAGGCGCCGGCGGAGGCGGCAGACGCGGCGGCGGAGCAGGGCAGCCTTCCCTGTCATCGCTGAACGGCCAACTGGCTCGTGTTTTTGAAGTGATTCAAGGCTGCGACAATGCACCCACGGCAACAGCATTAGCCGCAGTCACCCGCTTGCAGTCCGGCGTGCGCGAGCAGCTTACGGCGTGGAAGCAGATGCAGACGAGCGATCTTCGCAAGCTCAACGAAAAACTTCGTGGGGCTAGTCTGCCGGCAATCGAAGTAACGCTCTAAAACGTTACGCGACCGGAAAATTGCAGCGAACGCGCGGGCAACTGATTCGTAATCCCAACTAGCGGTTGCCCGAATCCAGCCCCGGGCGCAGCGCCGTTTCCGTACGTGCCGCTGTATCCGACAAAATTCGCATGATTCAACACATTGAACGCTTCCGCGCGCAAGGTCAGATGAACGCGTTCAGTGCCCAATGCGAAGGCACGTTCCAGGAAGGGTGATACATCGTAAATGGGCCGGCCGCGTCCCGCATTGCGCCCGATCACCACACCGTTGATTACCGGCCGGTCGGCAGTCGCGCCGCTGTCCCCGCTGTTCGTCACGCCGGTGGTGTAGTTGTACGGCAGGCCTGAACCGAATGTCGCAACGCCGCCGAAAGTGATATGAAACGGCAACGTATACAGGCCGCTCAGCACAAAGCGCTGTCTCTGGTCGAAAATGGCGCTTCCGTTTTCCACCTTTCCCGGGAAATTCGGATCGTTTGGATTCTGTCCCGGGATATCTGGATCCACGTTGTCGATTGCGTGGGACCATGTGTAGCTGGCCAGCATCAGCAGCTTGTGACTGAACGTGTGGCTGAGATTGACGTCCAGGGCGTGATAGTACAAATAGCCATCGTTCACATCGCTTTGTATGACGCCATAGGGCGGTTGTGGATTGGTGGCTGCCGCGGGATTGCACGTCATGCTGTGCTGCGCGTACCACCAAACCCAATACGGCCGCGTGCAGTTAGCGGCCTGTGCCGAACGAACCTGCCCGGGCGCTGTGCGAATAAATGGCGCAGGCGGATCTACATCCAGCGGGCGGTTGATTTTGATGGTGTGAGTCCCGACATAATCCATGCTCAAGACCCAATTCGCCGCCAGCCGCCGCTCGAAACCGAAGGTCCACTGTTCCGAATATGGGTTGAGAAGCGCGTTCTGATAGCCGATCAATGTCGAGGCCGGGAAAAACTGGTTGTAATATGCAGCGCGTCCCGGCCTGATATACAAACTGCGCAACGGCGCCACAGCACCGGCTGGGAACGCTGGAAGCGGCACAGCCGAAACACTGCTTGGAAACCCAACTTGCCCCGGTGCGGCCGTGTAATTGAACACACCTGTGGGCCCGGTGAGCGCATAATTGGCCTCTGAGTTGTCGACGACCTGCGAGTAGTAGATGCCAAATCCGCCACGCAGTACAGTTTTTCCTTCGCCTTTGAAGTCATAGGCGAAGCCTACGCGCGGTGCAAAATCTTTGCTGGAATCCGTAAACGTCTGGCGCTCGTACCGCAAGCCGAGATTCACCGTCAGATCAGAACGCACCTTGGCGTCATCCTGAACAAACAGCGACCACAGGGTATCATCGACGACGTAATCGGCATTGCCATAGCTTTGCGTGTACGTCTGCACGTTGGCGATGTTGCCGAGATATGCCGGGCTTTCGCAAAACGCCGGAGTTTGTGTGCAGGTCTTATAGGTAAACTGGCCCAGGGAAATGGGCCCTCCGAACTCTTTGCTATTGCCGCCCTTGCGGGCATAGATCACGTCGCCGCCGAATTTGACCTGATGGCGCCCCCAAACGGAAGATAGCGTGTCCGTGACCTCGTATTGACGATTCATCAAGAGAGCCGATTGCGAAGTTCCGGTAGTAAATGTTCCGCCTGCGGAGATGGGCACAACATACTGCGTGCCGTAGAAAACCGGCTCGAATTCAGTAATCGGCGAGGCGAGTTGAAACTGAAGCCGGACGTTGTTGATCAGGGTAGGGCTCATCACCGCGGTCTCACCTAATTCCTCAGAATAGGTGCGCCGCCGAAAAATGCGATCGACAGCCGGCAGGTTGTTTCCGCCTACGGTACCGTTCGGATTCGTATCGTAGAATCCGTCCACATCGCTGCGAAAGAAGAGATTGTTGCGGTCATTGAACTGATGGTCTATGCGCAAAAATGCCAACCAATCGCGATAGTGCCCAATAAATAAACCGGGCGCTAATGGCGAGATGATGGGCGAGGCGCGGTTTTCGAGCGTATATTCGCCGGACGCAAAGAACTGTGTATGGCCGCCGGTTCCGATCGGCCCGGAAAGCGACAGCGCGGCTTGCAATACCGTGTCATTTGTCAGGTCATTACCGCTCGCGGCATTGGACGCCGTGAATCCAGCCAGGGCAGCTTCCGTGGCGGAAGGTCTTCCCATCCCGAGCGCCTCGCCGTGCCATTGGTTACCGCCGCTCTTCGTGATGATGTTCACCACGCTTCCGGTGCTGCCGCCGTATTCAGCCGGGAATGCGTTTGTCAGGACATCCATTTCCTGCACAGCCGCGAGCGGAATATTGGTGAAGATCGTCTGCCGTCCCCAACTATCGTTGCCGGTGCTGCCGTCTATCTCAAACCAGGTCTGCCGGCGTCCGGCGCCGTTGGTGGTGAACAGGTTCTCGTTCATGAAGACGTCGCCCTGATTGATGGCCGGATGGTTGGCTGCGTTCAACAACGGCAGGTAGGTAATCTTGCGATCGGGTAGAGGCGTTTCCTCCATCTGCGTTGAACTTAGGGTTGTGCCCAGTTGCGGTTCATCCGTCTTGACCTCTCCTGCCGTTCCGGTGACAGTGATCTGCGTCATACCGGCCGCCAGGCTCAGTTGTAGATCGATATTGGCAGTAGCGCCGCCGAGCAATCTCAGGTCATGACTTTGCGCGCTGGCAAAACCAGCTTTCGACGCAGTTATTTTGTATGTCCCCGAAATGGGCAGCCCCAGAAACGAGAAGCTGCCATCTGCACTGGTCAGGGCTGTGCGGCTCAATCCGCTCAGCGCATTTGTCACCGTGACCTGGGCATACTGCACCGGGGCGTGGCTTTGATCGAAGACATGCCCGTTCAGCGTTGCCGTATCGGGAGTTTGTCCGATAAGCAGAGTAGAGCAGACGAAAAGCAGCAATGCGGCAGATGGCAGATGGAGTTTTCCCATGCACGACGGGCGCTAAACAACCTGTGCGTCCTCGCATCAGGCTAACGCCGCCAAGGCAGGTACTACCAGACCTCGTAGACGATCTCGATTTAGCGGGAAAGCAGCTCCAACAGGCGGTGCGCGTTGTCTAGGTCAGCGAACTGCAGCGCTGCGCCCAAAATAGCGCTTGCCAGCATGGAAGAAGCAAAATAAGCTCGCGGGCTTGGCTGCATAGGCCGGGCATGGCCCAGCAAGCGTTCCACTCGCCGCTCCAGGTCAGATGTGTCATCGACAAAGGACGTTGCCAGCACGCACTTGCTTTCATGCGGCTGATGACGCGCAAAAGACACCAGCGCGCGGGCGAGCAAAATCGAACTTTCACTGTCGCCGCCAGCGGCGTGATCGTCGGCCGACCATTCGACAAGGCGCTTCCATGCGCGTTCAAGCGGGCGGGTGAAGTTGACGCAGGGCAGCGCATCCGGCAATGCCAGCAGCAGTAGCCGTTTGAGATTATCGCGCGATTTTTGGTGCGCGCTTTCGTGCCGCAATATGACATTGAGTTCATCCGGAGCAAAAAGCTTAACCGCCGCTTCCGAAACAAAGACTTGCGGCCGGAACAGTCCCGCCACCGCGATATGCGGCTGCCGGCCCGTCAAGATCCCGATATCCGGTGCAGTTTGATAACGGCGCGCCACCCGTCGCGCGTATTTCAGGAACTTGGATGATTTCGAAACGGCGCAAACAGAGCGCACCAGTGGCCGAATCCAGCAAGCCAGCGCCAAAACCGCCAGGCCAAGCGCCCGCACCCCAATGCGCTCAGGACCCATTTCCCCTTCCAGACGCAAATAGCTGGGCAGGGCGATGGCAGCCACAGCATAGAGCGCGGCGCCCAGCGGCAGCAGGCGGAGACTCAACAGGAGACGCGTTCCGATGGCCGGGCGGACGCGCTCTGCGTAGCACACGGCAACAGGCGTCAGGAAGTGGACTGCAATGCTAAACAGCAGGTAGGCCGCAAAGAAAGAATTCAGGCATTGCAGCAGCAAACGGGCTAAATAAGACGCATTCATTTGTGCCTTCTTTCTTTGCTTGCGTCCAACTCGCGGCGCTTGCGCGAGATTTGCCGCTCCAGCTCGTCCAATAGCGCTTCGTCGTGCTTACCCACCGCCTCCAGCAGACAAGAGATCAGCAATTCGCCAGATGACTTCGGTCCGGAAAGAAATCCGGACAGCCAGTGCCCGGCGCGCGCTTCTTCCCATTGCTGGCGGGATTGCGATGGGGCATACAGGAACGCGCGCTCGCTCTTCTCGCGCACCAACAATCCCTTTTTGAAAAGGCGATCCAGCGTGGTCATGACGGTCGTGTAAGCCAAAGGCCGGCCCAAATCCTGTGCTACCTGGCGCACGCTGCTGCGGCCGCGCCTCCAAAGAATCTCCATGATTTCCATCTCCAGCGGACCGAAAGTAAACCGATCGCGGCGATCAGCTTTACCTTTCACAGCACGAGATAGAAAGGACATTTTGGTGAAGAAGCCTTAGCGCGCGGAATGCACTCTGGCGGAACTCCGGCCCGAACTGGATGCAGGCAGCGCCAGCAACTCTTCGATTCGCTGCCGTATTGTCGCTTCCTTCATCGCCATCTCATCGCCGCGTGGCGGAGTCTGATAGTGAATGTAACCCTTGCGATCAATCAGAACTAACTGCGGAACGACGGTCAGCTCCGTAATGCTGAAACCGGTAAACGATAGAAAGCGATCGCGCGGCACCCAACCCACCGGAAACCCCACTTGAAAGTTGTTAGCGAACGCTGCCACCAAGGCGTCCGCCTGTTGCGGCGTACGATTATCATCCAGCGCATTAATGGCGAGATCCAAGGCCTGAAACCCGCGCGGCCCATACTCCTGCTGTAGGGTCGTCATGAGCCTCGATGCCGCCTGGCAGTGCGGGCAGGTGGTCAAGATAAATTCGAGCGCAACGACTTTCCCGTGATACTGGCTGAGCAGTTTTTCACCTTGGCCGGGCACATTGTAGGCAAGCTCCGGCGCCTTGCGCAACTCCTGTGCGGCCGCCGCGATCAGGCAAAACGTGGCAAGCACAACTCCGCTCTGCAGCCCTATTTTCTTCACATCGACACCTATCTTCACAGTGTAAGCGAGAGAAATCGCCGCCCCCCGCTATGTTATTAACGTGAGCCGCGGCCTGCCTGCAAAGCAACTGGTAGTGTCGATTGAAATCAGCGCGACCAGCTATGAGGAGGTAGCGGAACTGTGCGCCTGCTGGGCGGCGGAACGGAAACGCTGCGCCGCCTCCCCAAGCCACTACATTTGCGTGACATCCGTGCACGGCATTATGCTGGCGAGAAAAGATCCGCAGATCGCCCGCTATTTGAATGCAGCCGATATTGCGACTCCCGACGGCATGCCTGTTGTTTGGGCGCTGCGTTCCTTTGGATACCCGAATCAGCAGCGCGTCTATGGGCCGTCGCTCATGCTCGAGATTTGCCGTCGCGCGGCCGCATTGGGCCATCGCGTGTTTTTTTATGGCGCTCGCGAGGAGACGCTTGCTGCTTTGAAACAGCGTTTGAAGCAACGCTTTCCGGATCTTTCAATTGCCGGCAGTTATGCACCTCCTTTCCGTGCTTTGACATCGCAGGAGGAAGAAGATGTGCAACGCCGCATCCGCGAGTCGAATGCCGATATCGTGTTTGTTGGTATCAGCACGCCAAAGCAGGAGCGTTGGATGTACGAACACCGGCACAGCTTTCCCGGCGTGACGCTCATCGGTGTCGGAGCGGCATTCGACATTCACGCAGGACATCTGCGGCAGGCTCCCGCGTGGATGCAGCGCCGGGGACTGGAGTGGTTGTTCCGGCTCAGTGTGGAACCGCGGCGTCTATGGCGAAGATATCTGCTTACGACCCCGTTATTTCTTCCGCTTTGGGCCAAGCAGAGATGGTTTAGTTCACATCGTGCGATTCGGTAGCGCGGATTTCACCATTTCGACCGGATTCCGGGACTCGCTGTGGTGCGGCTCTGAATGAGCGGCCTTGGTCGCATTGGAGCGGGAGACGGGAATCGAACCCGCAACCAACAGCTTGGAAGGCTGTGACTCTACCATTGAGTTACTCCCGCTTTTCGTTGGTTTAAATCACATACATTCTACCGCGATGGACGAACTCGCTACGCTAGAGCTATGAAGGTCGTCAACGACTGAATGTCCTTACTGATATCAAGCATGCTCAAATCCCAGGGCGTTCGAGCGGAGATCCTTCTCGCGCAAAATGAGCAGATCGCGTATCTTGTCCCCTAAATTTGGCGCCGCCTGCCCATCTACTGCCTGAATCGTGGCAATTTCGTGGCTGATTAAAGCGGGGTCGGAATCGTCAAGCTTTACGGGCAAAATTCTACTTCGAAAACGAGGATCTTTGCTGGCGGTGTTCACTTCTGCCCTCACCCAATCGCTCTTAGAAGAATGCGAGCTGACCAAAACAATAACCCAGTCGGATTTCATAAGCCCATCGCGTATAGATTCTATATAGTCGTCCGCGGGAATGATATTAGCCGGGGAATACCACGTTTCGATACCGCAACGATTGAGCTGTTGTGCCAGAGTATTCGCGAAATCGCGGTCTTCGTGACTATGGCTAACGAAAACCCGCACCGGTATCTCCGGCTTTAACTGCTTCAGTTCGTACCGGCGAAACTTCACGCCCACTTCTTGTCCCGGTTTCCGCAGCTCGAAAGCCGTCGGCCCCTCGGCATCAGCGACGAGATCCTGCACGGCGTTCCAGGTGGTTTGGTCGATCAAGATGCGTTTGCCGTTCCGGGCGGCGGCTTGAAATGCATTCGCCAGATTTACCGGGGTCCCTATGGCAGTGAAGTCGCGCACGCTTGCAGTCCCGATACTACCCAGCGCGACCTCGCCTGTAACGATTCCAATCCCCAGATCGAGAAAACTGAGATCTTCGTTACAGAGTCGATCCCAATCGTGGCGAAGATAAAGCAACATGCTTTCTGTAAATTTGGTTATTCTTGATCTGGCGAGGTCAAGTTATCCATCCTTAAGTAAGTCTTCTCGGTCTCCCACTCTTCACTAATTTCCATCAAGACGGCA
>JAJPJN010000120.1 GCA_021324185.1 Terriglobia bacterium
ATATCGAAGAACCGGTTCACAATAGGCAGCTCTCTGCCAACGGGGTGCTGTAGATTCCATGTCAGCAGACGGCCCCATTTCCACTTCGATACCGGAGAGCCCAAACGAGCGCGGCCGGTATTGAGCGCCGCGCTGAGTTGCTGCATCAGCCAGGCGTCCCAATCATTCTTATTCACCCAACCGGAAGGACGGTTCGTCAGCAAGGTCTGCAGCACTTGCGGGCGAGGAAGGATGTCGGGAACAGGCGGCAGTGGGACTACAGCGCCGCCCGGACGGCCGGATTTTTCAGCGGCATTTTGTGGTTGCGATTTCAGCCTGGCCTGCGCACTGCTCCCCAGAGGAGCGCGCGGCAAGTTAGCGACCAGAGTCGCGCTGATCTGATCGCGTACCAGCTCTGTAATCGCGGGCGCCACTTCCTCGGATTCCATCTGGCCATTCCAGCCGCGCAGAACGCCCATGGCCTGCTTCACCAGAACATCGCTGCTGCCGCATTTGTCATAAGCGTGAATCAACTGTTGAGCCATAAACAGATCAAACGCCGAATACACGTCCACCTGAATGGAAAGCATGTCCTTGACCGCCAGCTTCGGTTTGTGGAAAAGGCGCGCCCGAACTTGATCGATACGGTATCGGTCCGCAAAATTGCCATCCACACCGTAGGGGAAACCGGGCGGGAATGGATTCTGATTTGCAGTTGCGACCACGTTGTCCGAAGGGTTGTAGATACTTGGTAATTGTTCGAAGGGAATGTAGCCGCTCCACTCGAAATTGCCGGAGGCGCCGTCGAGCGGCACATCGCCATAGAACCCTTTTCGAATGGGCAGCGCGCCGGATGCCTGGTAGCCGATATTGCCGGCGCGATCGGCATAGACAAAGTTTTGCGCCGGACCCCAGAATCTGCTCACGGCTGCGCGGAACTGCTGCCAGCTCTGCGCCCGGTCTATATCAAAAAACGGAAAGCCGAACCCGTCGGTAGCGCTCCAGCGCATCGTATACGTTTTGCCGTTGGCATGCAGAATGACGGGACCGTGCCGTGTCACCCAGATGTCGACTTGCACAGGAGCGCCGCCACGAACACCGATCATCTCCCTGTCGAGCAGCGCCTGCTCCAGCTTGCCCTGATACGCATAAGTCCCATGGCTTTCGTCGATCTGTTCCACATAGAGATCCATCGCGTCGGCTTCCAGGTTCGTCACGCCCCAGGCAATCTGGTCGTTGTGTCCTGCGATCACGCAGGGAAGGCCCGGAAGCGAGGCGCCGGACACGTTCAGGCCCGGCGCTTTAAGATGCACCAGATACCAGGTACTGGGAACCGAATATCTCAGATGCGGATCGTTGGCGAGGATCGGCTTGCCATCCACCGAGCGCGCGCCCGCTACCGCCCACGCGTTGGAACCCGGATTCACGTATGCGCCTTGCACAGCCGGAAACAATGTCATCACCTTGGCAGGATCCGAAGCCTGCGTCATCAGCACGCCCTTGTTGAATTCGAATTTCGAGGTGTCTGTGAGATCGCGGAACATAACCAACCCGGCCAGAATGGAATCGACGATGCTCCACGGTCGCGGAGCGTAAGTGTGGCCCGGTAAATTGAATTCGAGCGGGTAGTCGCCGCGCTGCGTATCGATGAAATAGTTGACTCCGCGCGCATACTCAACCAGCACAGCCCGATCCTGCGGTGTAAGGAAACGAACATCGTTTTCAGCAATCGCGCGCATGCGCATAGCGCGCGAACGCTCATCGAGTGACAGTGCATTGCGCCCCAACACTTCCGATAATTCCCCCGCGGCGTAACGGCGCAGGCTGTCCATCTGCCACAATCGGTCTTGCGCGGTGGCGTAGCCTTGCAAAAAGATGGCATCCTGCCAGGAACCGGCTTCGATGTGCGGAACACCGCGAGCATCGCGCCGGATGACGGCCCCCGCGCTTACCGGCGCAGAAATCTGGCCGGATACTTTGGGCAGCGGCCGGTAAGCGTACCAGTAGACGGCAACAGCAATGAGCACGATTAGAACCGCTATGCTCACATTGATGATGCGTACGAGACGCGTTGGCACGAACCGATTTTACTCTGGCATGATTTCACTCGCTCCCGTCGCGCCTCACTCATTCGGCCTGCCATGACATTGCGGTTTGCGGTTCTGATTTTGATCCTGGCTGCGAACGGCTTTTTTGCAGCCGCGGAAGTATCGCTGGTCTCTGTGCGCCAGTCGCGTCTGCGTCAATTAGCGGAGCAGGGGCAAGCGGGCGCGCAGAGCGCGCTCAATCTGCTGGCAAATCCGGGGCGCCTGCTTTCGGTCACGCAGGTTGGCGTCACGCTGGCGAGTCTCGGTCTGGGCTGGGCCGGCGAAGGAACTCTGTACGGCCTCTTTCGTGGAGTCACGGATGCAATGCGGATTTCGGCTTCCCCGAAACTGCTGCACGGCATCGCGTTCGCATTAGCGTTTCTGATCATCAGCTATGCGCACGTGATTATCGGCGAAGTAGTTCCCAAGAACGTCGCCATTCAGAAGGCCGACCGCGTCGCCGTGCTGGCCGCGCCCGTATTGCTGGTTTTTTACCGCATTTCGCAGCCCTTCGTGGTGGTGATTGAGCGCAGCTCTGCATTGATCCTGCGCGTGCTGCTGGGCGACGGCGGCCATGTACGCGGCGGCCATACGCCCGAGGAATTGAAGTACATCATTCAATCCAGTCGGCGTGAAGGCATGCTCGACGAGTTCGAACAGGATGCGATCCAGCGCCTGATCGAACTATCCGAGTATTCGGCCCGCGAGATCATGACGCCCCGGCACAACATCGTGTCGCTTCCCGTTGATGCCAATCTCGAAACCGTGTTGGCCGTAATGACCGAGCACAAATTCTCGCGTATTCCGGTTTATGAGGACCGGCCGGAACAGATCATCGGAATCGTTCATTACAAGGATCTGATGCGGGTATGGGACGAGCGGCGCTTCGCGCACGAACGGCGCCGCGCTACCCGGCCGTTCCGGCTTCGCAGGTTCGTCCGCAAGCCGCTGGTGGTGCCGGAAAGCAAGCCGCTCAACCAATTGATCGATCAATTCAGGAAATCGCACACTCATATGGCGCTCGTGGTGGACGAATTCGGAACCGTTACCGGATTAGTCACCCTCGAAGACCTGCTGCAGGAAATCTTCGGCGATGTGGGCGACGAGCACGATGAGGTGCGGCCGGCTCCATCCCATCAGGACCGCGCCTTGCAACTGGACGGCAGCACGAGCATCCGCGATTTGGAGACGCGCTACAATCTGGTGCTGCCGGGTGAAGCGGGATTTGAGACACTCGCCGGCTTCTTGCTGCTACAGTTCGGCTACATTCCGAAGGTAAAGGACTCGATCGAGTACGGCGGTAGGCGTTTCACCATTATCGAAATGGATCGGAACCGCATCGCCAAAGTGCTGGTCGAAAAACTGGAGCCGAAAGAACAGCCGGAACCAGCCAAGCAACACTAGGGCGCTCCTTAGCTACGAATCCTCCGCCACAACAGCCGCACCGGAAAGAATAGCAGCGCCGCGAGTATAACCAACACCGGACCATACGCAAGCAGGAAGCTCAGCAACCCGACCGCCGCTGCGATCACGTTCTGGTAGCCCTGGACGGCAGCGTTATGTAATCGCGTGCTGGCGGGCGGGCTGGCCGTGTCAGAAAGCGGCGCGTTGTATTCTTCTGTGACAGTCAAATCGATGGCAGAGAAGGCAATCCGGTTTGACATGCTGTTCGCCTCCGCCTGCATAGCTTCAATCTGGCCGCGAACGTTGTCGATCTGCTCTTCCACGGCCAGCACATCCGACAGCTTCCCTGTGCGATTGCGAAGCAGTTCGGTAAGCCGCTGCTCCGCATTGCGGGCGTTATTTAAGCGTGCGTTCAGATCGACAAACCGCTTCGTGATATCTTCACCGTGCTCAGATTCGTACGTGACGTGTCCCAGTTTGCGCAGGTCAGCAGTCACCGATTCCAGTTGAGCGGCAGATACACGTACCGAAGCATGCAAGCTGCGGGCCTCGCCTGCCGCCGCGCTGATGCTCAGTTCCGCGATATAACCCGAATGATTTTTGACGACCTGCTGCACAGCGTCGCGCACCGTATCGAATCCGCGTGTAGTTAGTTTCAGTTCCGCGGTGCGGATAATCATGGGGCCGCTTGCCGCGGACGAAGCCGAGTCCGGAATTGCATTTCCGTCTGCGGTAAACGTGCGTTGAAGGAGCGGCGCAGGCGGCGGAGGAACAAGCGAACCACCCGGCGTACCGCCGATCACGCCATTGGAAAATCCCGGCTCGCTGGCGAGTGGTATTTGCTGCCTTACAGTCCGGCGATAGAGTGGCATTTGTTTCTTTACAGCCGGGTGATAAACGACTGCCACGGCGGCCAAAAGTACCGCCGCTGCAAGCGGCGCCCACAACCAGAGCCCTACGGCCGCCTTCGTTTGATGTGTTCGGGAAGTTTCAGCTCCGGCCTGATAGCTTCGACCTGCCATTCACTAAGCTGGCGAGAGACAGCGTCCAGATCCGCTGCCACATTGCGGCATTCGCGGCACGTTTCCAGATGCTCGTGTACGGCCATAGCGCGGGCGGGCGGCAATTCGCCGTCGAAATAAGCCATCAGCTCTTCGCCGGAAATGGGATGAATAGTCGTCTGCATGATTCAATCCTTGTGAGCAGTAGGGCGAGATGCAGGCTCGAGATAATCTCTGAGCGCCAGCCGCGAGCGAAATAGCCGCGAGCGAACGGTGTTCAACGGAATGCGAAGCAGGGCGGCAATTTCGCCGTAACTCAGTTGCTCGTACTTGCGCAGCATGAGAATTTCGCGATCTTCCCAATCAAGTTTTTCAAGAGCCTCGCGCACCCACAGCGCCGTGTCGCGGTTTCGATCGAACTGCGCGACTGCCTCCTGCGGTTCTTCCCTCCGCGCGCCATGCTTGCGGCGCTCAGCCGATAGAAGATTCATTGCGATGCCATACAGATACGTACGAAACAGCGCCCGAGGTTCGTACCGGGCCGAGCTGCGCATCACCGCAATAAATGTTTCCTGGGTGAGATCCTCGGCACGTTCTCTAGCCGCCAGCCGCCGGCGGAAGAAGGCATACAACGGCTGCCGGTATCGTGCAAACAGCTCATCCAACGCTTCCTGCGAGCCACGCTGATATTCCAGAATCAGAGATTCGTCACTGACCATTCGCGATATGCGCTTGCTACCTATGTAATGTCGCGAAACGCGCGAAAAGTTCCCGTGGCCAAAACTTTTTCGCCCAAAAGGCCGCGCGGTCAGACCGAACGGCTTTAAATCGGCGTAATCACCATTTCCTGTTTCGGAATTTTGTTGAGCACCTGCGTTCCAAGCTGCAAATGCTCGTTCACCAGCAACTGCGGTGTGTGCGCAAGCCATTCGGCAAGTGAGATGTCCTGGTATTCCCGCGCCTTAAACATCTCCAGAAAGACGAGATCCGCATCACCTGTGTTCTCAATGTAATGAGGGTTCGAAATGGGCACGTATCCAACGTCGCCTTCCTGAAAATCCATCGTGCGCGCATCGGAGCCGGCGATGAACAACGTCATACGGCCCTGGCCGGCAATGTAGTATTGCCACTCATCCGCATTCGGATGCCAGTGCAGCTCGCGCAACCCGCCCGGCTTCACAGTCACAATCGCGGCTGAAATGGGAGTGACCGGGAAATTGTGGGAATCGATAATCTTGACTTCGCCGCCCGCCGTCACCTTCGCCGGTTTCATATTCTTCGTGCGGAAACTGTAATCTATACCCACAGTCCCCGTACCTCGAGCCGCTTGCGCCTGCTCCGCCTGCAACGGACCGGGAAGCTGGCTTTGGAATATAAACAGCTCGCGTTTTGGAATTTTGTCGAAGGTAGACGCAGCAACGTTAAAATTTTTCGCCAGCACCTCTTTTGGCGTGTGCGACATCCAGTCCGTCAGCAAAAAAGTGTGGAACTCGTCAAAACTGCCATCGTCGAACACGAGCAGGAATCTACAGCCATCCGGGCCCAATCCTTGAATCGAATGCGGAATGCCGGGCGGAAACAGCCACAGATCTCCTTCGCTGACATCGTCGACGAAGCTTCGGCCCAGGTGATCCACCGCCGTAATCCGTGCGTTTCCATAGAGCATGATGGCCCACTCCGCTTCAACGTGCCAGTGCAGCTCGCGCACGCCGCCAGCGGTGAGGCGCATCTCTACTCCGGCGATCTGCTTCGAAATCGGCAGTTCGCGCACTGTAACCTGCCGCGTCCAGCCGCCGTTCTCGATGCGCCGGTGCGCAAGCGCGAACGAGTATTTAAACGGAGGCACGGTTCCGTGGTCGCTTTCGGGTGAAAACACGGAGTCTTTGTTTTGCGCCTCCAGCAGCGGATTCTTGGGGCCTGGTTCGCTTTGGTTCGGAGGCTGGTTCTGCCCGCTCCGCTGAGCGGCTGAGATAGTCGCGGCTGTAGCAAGCGCGGCGGGCGCCAAGCCGAAGATGCTACGCCGGCTCAGCGTCGGATCTGGACTGGATGTATCAGCCATCACGCCTATTGTATTCTCGATTGTCAAAACTTGTATCCGAAGATGGATACATGCCGACAAAACCCGAGGAACTTCGTAGCCATCGCTGGTTTGGCTCAAACGATTTCACCGGCTTTAGCCATCGCTCCCGCATGAAGCAGATGGGACACCGGCTGGAAGATTTCTCCGGCAAGCCCGTGATCGCCATCGTGAATACCTGGAGCGAGATCAATCCCTGCCACCAACATCTGCGCGAGCGCGCCGAAGCAGTCAAGCGCGGCGTGTGGCAGGCAGGCGGCTTTCCCGTAGAGGTGCCGGCGCTTTCGATTACCGAGACATACATGCGCCCCAGCCCCATGCTCTACCGCAACCTGCTGGCGATGGAAACTGAAGAACTGCTGCGCGGCTTGCCCATCGATGGCGCCGTATTACTTGGGGGCTGCGACAAAACCACGCCCGGATTGCTAATGGGCGCCATCAGCATGAATATTCCCGCCATTTACATGCCCGCCGGACCGATGCTGCGCGGCAACTGGAACGGCCAGTTCTTGGGCAGTGGCACCGATCTACGGAAATACTGGGCGGAGCTTTGCGCAGGCACGATTTCCGAACAGGAATGGCGCGCGATTGAAGACGGCATCGCACGATCCCCAGGTTTCTGTATGACCATGGGAACCGCATCGACCATGACGGCCATGGCGGAATCGCTCGGCATGACCCTGCCGGGCGCCTCGTCGATTCCGGCTGTCGATTCGAATCACCCACGGCTGGCTGTGAATTCGGGTGCCCGCATCGTCGAAATGGTTTGGGAAGATCTGCGCCCATCGACGATTCTGAACAGGGCGGCGTTTGAGAATGCGATTACGGTAGACATGGCAATCGGCGGTTCTACCAACGCCATTATTCATCTCGTGGCGCTTGCCGGACGCTGCGGGCTGAAGCTGGAGCTGCCTGCCTTTGAACAGATCTCGGAACGCGTGCCCGTGCTCGCAAACATTCGCCCGTCAGGCGCTTATCTGATGGAAGATTTTTACTACGCTGGAGGATTGCGCGCGCTGATGTCACAGATTCGCGATCTGCTGCACCTGGATTCGATCACCGTGAATGGACGCACCCTCGGCGAAAACATTGCAGACGCGAAGCCGATCAACCCCGATGTCATCCGGCCGCGAGCGAATCCGCTTTCCCGCACCGGCGGCACCGCAATCCTGTTCGGCAATCTCGCGCCCGATGGCGCCGTGATCAAGACCTCGGCGGCGGATCCCCGGCTGCTGCAGCATACCGGACCGGCGGTCGTGTTCCGGAACTATCAGGATCTCGAAGAGCGGATTAATCGCGAAGACCTGAACGCCACGCCGGATTCAGTTCTGGTATTGCAGAATGCCGGACCGCTCGGCGGCCCGGGAATGCCTGAGTGGGGCATGCTGCCCATTCCGCAGAAGCTGCTCAAACAAGGCGTTCGGGATATGGTGCGCATCTCCGATGCCCGCATGAGCGGCACAGCCTATGGCGCCTGCGTGTTGCATGTGGCGCCGGAAAGCTATGTCGGCGGCCCGCTGGCATTCGTCAGAGAGGGCGACATGATTTCCCTCGACCTGAAGAACCGGCGGCTCGACTTGCTCATCAGCGAGGAGGAGATGAACCGCCGCCGCGCCGCATGGAAGAAACCGGCGCCCCGTTATCTCCGCGGCTACGGCGCGTTATACCTGGAGCGTGTCACGCAGGCCAATGTCGGCTGTGATTTCGACTTTTTGGAAGACGGGGCGCCGACGCCGGAGCCCGAAATTCATTAGCGTACCCGCTCAGCCGGTTTTCTTGTGAGCCAGGCGGCTGCACGCATCCGGCGCGCCCAGCATCTTCAGCGCGTCGCCACCCGATTCGATGAAGTCGATCTTCCCCTCCTTATCGATCACGAAGGTGACGCGCCCGGCGACCGCAGCCTTGGGAATATAAACGCCATATTCCTGAGAAACGTGGCGATCGACAAAATCGCTCAACAGCGGGAACGAGAGGCCAAGCTTTTCAGAAAAAGCCTTCTGCGACGGAGTATTGTCGGTGCTGATGGCAAAAACTTTGGCGCCGGACTCCTCATAATTTTGCATTCCAGACTGGAATGCTTTCATTTCCGCCGTTCAACCGCCCGTAAAAGCGGCGGGGAAGAAGGCGAGAACAACGGTACTCTTGCCGATATAGTCGGCCAGATGAACCGTTCCGCCTTGCGTTGACGGCAGAGTGAAATCGGGAGCTTTGTCCCCTACCTTCAACGTCGTCGAGGGTGGATTCTGGGCGAACAAACTGATAGCAAATGAGGCGGCCAGAGCCGCGGCTTGTACGAGTCGCATGAGTGCCTTTGTGCTTCAGACTAGCACGTTTTCACGTGCCTCGGGTACAGCGAGGAACGCCTCGAACATTCGTTCATAAAGTCCATGCCGGGCCGCTATCCGTTGTTGTCGCCGCCGCAGAAAGTCGAAACGGAAGGGCGACCGTTGTTCCGCCTCCCGCACGAACCGGGCTGAAAAGAACTCCTGCGAATCCGCAACCGCGCGGATGATGAGCGATTGCCAGCTCATCTTCAGAAGATTTTTCAGCGTGGGGCTTCCCTCTGGCAGGCGATCCATCTGCTCCGCCACGTGCTCGGCAAATCGGAGTAGCTGAACGGTCAGCGCATCGAGCGGTTGGGCGCGTGCGGCAGCATCGGAAAAAAGCGTCTTCGAACCGCGAAAGAGATCTTCATGCACGTCCTGCAGGTCATCGCCTAACTGCAGCAGCACGCCCCATTCGAAAGCAAACCGGCTCTCCTGTTCCGTCAGGCTGCCACGGGCAAGACAGGCATCGGCCAGCACCGAACTCCCGCCTTTTTCACAGCTCAGGCGGAGCGTTTCGGCTTCGCTGTAATGGTTTTGCCCGTCGATCTGCCGCATACTGCGTTCCTGTGCGCGGTGAATGGAAAGCAAACAGTTATACACCTGCGGGAACCGGCTGCGTTCAAACTGGCCTTCGATCAGTTCGATCGATCGCCAGAGTGCCTGCTCGAGCGCATTGCCGGCCGGGACGTCGTATCCGTGCAGCCGCCGGCGAAAACGCGCGCTGAAGCGAAGCTTGGCTTCGGCCGGAACATCCCGATCGTCCAGAAAATTGTCGCTGTATGGATACAGCAGGCTGTACCCCAGAATGGCGGGCGTGATTTGGACGCGCTCGCCCACCAGCGGCTGCAACCCGCAAGCGGTCCACGCATTGCGGCAGGCCTGAATAATGCCCGGCATGGCGAGCTCAGGGTCAAAGCTTCTCGCACGCTGCGCAAGATGAGCACCGACAGGCAGAAATTCGCGCGTTAATAAATCAATGGCCGCTTGTTCCAGATCCAGCGCGCGCGATGAAAACAGCCCGAATGCCGCGATCAGGCGCTCCCGCATCAGCATCCGTTCGGCATCGCTCCCGGGTTCGCGTTCCAGTTCGTCTTCTACCAACTCCAGCGCCTCATCATACGCAGCTTCGCGATCGCGCTGCTGTTGGCTGCTGAAACGGGCGCCGTTTTGCGGTAAACTCCCGCCGCATTCCCGCCATGTCTCTGCCGTTCGAGCGGCTTGTTCGACTACCCACGCCCAGTCGTAATTCTGCTGCATCTTCTAAGGAATACGAAACTCGCCTTCCGGCAGTTCGCCATTTAGCAATGCGAATTGACATCAGCCGGCCTAACTCAATAGCATCAAAAAATGCCGGCTGACAAGGGAACCAGAAAACCGATGCAAACGCGCGCTACGCCACCGCCCGAGCTTGCCGTGCCCGCCGAGCTCCGCGCCGCACTCGAGAAAAACACGGCGGCGGCCAAAGCCTTCCAATCGTTCAGCCCGAGTCACAGGCGTGAGTACATCGAATGGATCAGCCAGGCGAAGCGGCCGGAAACTCGAGAAAAGCGTGTTCAGACCGCAATCGAGTGGCTGGCTGAAGGCAAGCCGCGCAACTCGAGACACACGAACGGCTAAGCTAAGTCGCGGGATTCGAGAATCACAACCGCGAATGCCATCTCTTTTGTATGGGTGAGCGAGATAGAGATATGATCGGCGCGCAGTTTTCCGGCGATCTCCTGAGCTCTGCCGTGCAATAACAATTTGGGCCGGCCCGACCGCTCATTAACCACCTCAAAATCTTTCCACGCAACACCGAAATTCCACCCCGTCCCGATCGCCTTCATGGCCGCTTCTTTGGCTGCAAAACGAGCCGCGAAACGTTCATAGGAATTGGCTTTGCTTTCGGCATAGGCGCGTTCGCCTTCCGTGTAGATGCGGTTCAGAAAGCGCTCGCCGAAGCGGGCAATGCTCTCGCGGATACGGCTCACCTCTGCAAGGTCACTGCCGATGCCCACGATCATTTATCTATAATCCCGCTTCGCAAATCGTGGATGCGAGAATAAGGGCGATCATGCACATTCCGGACAACTTCCTGTCACCTCCGGTGTGGGCCACGCTCGATTGTGTTGCAGCGCCTGCAGTGGCGCTGGTCTCACGCCGGGCGCAGAAATCAGCCGATACGAACCAGTTGTCGCTGTTAGGCGTCTTGGGAGCATTTGTCTTTGCAGCGCAGATGGTGAACTTCCCGGTCGGCATCGGAACCAGCGGCCATCTGGTGGGCGGCGCGCTCCTCGCTTGTATCGTCGGGCCGTGGGCTGCTGCTTTAGCGATGACTTCCATCCTCACGATCCAGGCGCTTGTGTTTCAGGATGGCGGCGTGTTAGCCCTGGGCGCGAACGTGATCAATATGGCTCTGCTGGGCGTTCTCGCGGGCTATCTGCCGGCCCGGATATTCGCGCCTACGCGATGGAAAAGCTTCGGCGTGTTCCTGGGCGGAACGTGCTCCGTTCTACTCAGCGGCGTTCTCGCGCTATCAGAGCTGCTCATCTCCGGCATTCACATGCCCGCCGCAATGATCGAACTCAGCCTGCTGGTTTTCGCGGTGAATGCAATGATCGAGGGCGCCATCACGGTTTCCGCACTGCGCGCCATGGAGCGTTTGAAACCGGGAGTCAGTTTGCTGGGGTTGAGCAATAACGGGTTCATTGAACACCCGCCGCTGCCGCCAAAACGCAAGCTGAGGAATATCGCCGCAGCTATTGCAGCCGCTTCCGTGTTGCTCGCAGGCTTCGGCGTTGCGCTCAGTTCCCGGTGGCCGGATGGAATCGACCGCCTCGCGATACGCTTCGGCGTTCCCTTGTACACCCGAATTGTGCACTCGCCATTGAGCGACTACTACGTACGCGAGCTCGGTACAAATTGGGCAAGCCGCGCCGTTGCAGGACTGCTCGGCCTGGTTTGCATTTACGTTGTGTGCGGAATCGCCGGCCTTCTGTTCAGCAAAACCAGGCGCTCCTATTCCTAGCTTGCTCTGAGGAATTTACCAACTGCGCCACGCAACTCTCGCACGCCTTAGCACGCAACGCAGCGCCATTCATGCAATCGATCCGCGAATAAAACTGATTCTGTTGCTGGCGTTTCTCATCTCGCTGGCTCTGTCTGGAAGCTTGTCTGGCCTGCAGCTCGCGATCTATTTCGTCTATCTGTTGTTTATTCTGCGTCTGGCAAAGCTGCCCGTATTTGCGCTGCTTCGAACCTCGCTGCTTGTCTTTCCGTTTGTCGGGCTGTTCGCACTTATGATTTACCTGAGTGCCGATAGCCGCCGCGCGATCTTGATACTCGCGAAAAGTTATCTTTCCGCGCTAGCCGTTCTGGTCTGCGTCGCGACTACATCCCTGCCGCAGTTAGGCGGCGCGGCCCGTGCCCTGTATGTGCCCGCTTTTCTGGTCCAAGTCACTCAATTGATTTACCGCTATTTATTTGTTCTAAGCGGGGAAGTGGAGACGATGCGCATCGCCTGGGCCGCGCGGGGCGGGCATGCAGGCATCCGCGCCTTTAAGGCGGCAAGCGGAATGATAGCCGTTCTCTTTGGGCGCGCATTCCGGAAAGCCGCCGCCGTACATAGCGCCATGGTGTCGCGAGGGTTTTCGGGACTATTAATCGAGACCCGCAAGACCCCGCTTCGTAGCCGCGATCTTATTGCTCTGCTTGCCGGCGTTTTACCGCTTTGCGCGGCGCATCTGGTCTGATATGCGCCCCATTGTAGAAATTCATCATCTCAACTATTCACATCCCGGCGGAGTCCAGGCGCTTACTGATATCAATTTGACCGTATTCGAGGGAGAAAACCTGGTCCTGTTCGGCCCAAACGGCTCCGGAAAAACTACCCTGCTTCTGCAGTTGAACGGAACCCTGCTAGGAGATGGGCAGGTTACAGTTGCCGGCCTGAAAGTTACCAACGAGCATCTGCCTGAGATCCGGCGTCTGGTGGGAATCGTCTTCCAGGAGCCTGACGAGCAGCTTTTCATGCCCACCGTTCTCGAAGACGTAATGTTCGGGCCGCTCAATTTAGGCTGGCAGCCCGAGCGCGCCGAAGAGTGCGCGCGACAGGCCTTGGCCTCCGTCGGGATAGCAGCCGAACTGATCGGGCGGCCGCCGTTTCATCTCAGCTCGGGTGAGAAGCGCCGCGTTGCCTTAGCGGGCGTGCTCGTTATGGAGCCGCATTTATTACTTCTGGATGAACCAACCACCTGGCTTGATCCGCCCGGCCGGCGCACCCTGTTACAGCTCCTGCAAACGCTGCCGCAGACCAAGATCATCGCGACACACGACACCGCCTTCGCCGCGGCCATGAGCCGCCGCGCGGTTTTTCTGGAAAGCGGAAGGATAATCGCCGATGGAGACGTTAACGAGGTAGCGCGGCGCTTCCATTGGAGCGCTTCTCAGTAACAGCCCGGCCGGCTTTCCTATCCTTGTGCTTTGCGGAAAGCGGCCCAGCGCTTCTTCTGCGCAGCAGCGATTCGAGCGCGGGCTCCCTGGCTGAGTGCTCGCCTTTTCCTGGTGGTCCGGCCGGAGGACGATGCCGGCGAGCTTTCTGTTCTTGAGGCCGTCTTAGCAGACGATTTCGCGGCGCCACGGCCGGAGAGCAGTCTTCTTACTTCGGATATCTGCTCATCCAGTCTCCCGCGTTGAACCTCTAAGCCCTGAAGAGCTGCTTCCAGAATCTCCCGGCTAGGTGATGCAGTCGTTTTTGCCATACACTCTAGTAAGTAACACACTCCTTTTGAGATTTCATCTGCTACTTACTTTTTGACTCACAAAGTACGGTTACTGGACCATCGTTAATGAGCTCCACCAGCATGTGAGCTTGAAATACCCCACTTTGTACTCTGATTCCGTTAATCCGGCAGCTTTCTAAAAAGTGCTCATAAAGCGGCTGTGCCCGCTCGGGCGGCGCGGCTTCGGCATACGATGGCCGATTTCCCTTTTGCGTATCGCCATACAGAGTAAATTGTGAAACCACAAGCAATTCCCCGCCTATGTCCACTAAACTGAGATTCATCTTACTCTCGCTATCCGGGAAGATACGCAGGTGGGTCACTTTGCGGGCCAGGTACTCGGCTTCCGCCTCGCTATCTGTATGCGTGACGCCTAGAAACACAAGCATGCCTCGTCCGATTTGGCCGATAGTCCGGTTGTCCACGGTTACTTTGGCGCTCTGAACCCTCTGTACGAGTGCCCGCACGAAATTACCAGCCAGGCCGCGTCATATTTTGCCCCAGATGCAGTTGCGAAGTGATAGCGCCATCGGATGCCGACCCCACCAGCGCGGCGTATTTAGCCATTACGCCGGACCGGTATTGCGGCTCTGGCAGCTTCAGGTCTTTGAGCCTGTTGCTTAGTTCCTGCGAAGAGATATTCAAATTGATCTCGCGGCTCTGAATGTCGATAGTAATCGAATCGCCTTCCCGGATCGCCGCAATCGGGCCGCCTACCGCTGCTTCGGGCGCGATATGCCCCACCATGAAGCCGCGCGTAGCGCCGCTAAAGCGGCCGTCTGTGATAAGGGCCACAGTCTCCGATAGCCCTTCACCTACAATGGCGCTAGTTACTCCCAGCATTTCCCGCATGCCGGGACCACCGCGCGGCCCTTCGTAGCGAATCACCACGATATCGCCCGCCCGGATTCTGCCTGTAAGTACGGCTTGCATCGCCGACTCTTCATTTTCGAACACTCGCGCCGGCCCCGTTTGCGACATCCGGTTGATGCCGGTTACCTTGATAACTGCGCCTTCGGGTGCAAGCGATCCTTTCAGAATGACTAACCCGCCGGATTTCTTGATCGGGTTATCCAAAGGCCGGATCACCATTTGCCCCGGAGTTTCGGTGACCGATTGCAACTGTTGACGTAACGCTTTGCCTGTCACCGTGAGGGCGTCTGCCTTGAGATAGCCGCCGTCAAACAGCCGCTTGGCAATAACCGGAATACCGCCCGCTTTATCTACATCGGCCGCCGTGTAGCGGCCCGCAGGCAATAGATCTGCCAGCAGTGGCGTGCGGCTACTCAGCTCCTGAAAGTCTTCTATCTCGAGAGGAACACCGGCTTCCCGCGCAAAAGCCAGTAGATGGAGAACCGCATTGGTCGATCCGCCCGAAGCAGCCACACTCGCGATCGCATTATCAATGGCATCCCGGGTAACGATATCGCGCGGCCGGATGTTTTGGCGCACCGCGTTCATCACGATCTCGCCGCACTTCCGGGCGGCATCATGCTTCCGGGCATCCACCTGCGGAATCGAATTCAAACCCATCGGAGAAAGGCCGATGAATTCCATCACCGTCGCCATCGTGTTTGCCGTGTACTGGCCCCCGCAGGCGCCCGGCCCCGGGCAAGCGGCGTTCTCTATAGCGAGAAGTTCGTCGTCGCTCAGCCGGCCGGCCGCGTTCGCGCCGACCGCTTCAAAGACATCCTGAATCGTGATGTCTTTTCCTTTGTACTTGCCGGGCAAAATCGTCCCGCCGTATAACACCACGCTCGGAACGTTTAAGCGCAACAGCGCCATCACCGCCCCGGGAATGGTCTTGTCGCACGCAACCAGCGCCACAATGCCATCAAACATGTGCCCGCGCGCAACCAGTTCTATGGAATCGGCGATAATCTCCCGGCTCACCAGCGATGTCTTCATCCCTTGCGTCCCCATCGTGATGCCATCACTGATCGCAATGGTGTTGAATTCCATCGGTGTGCCGCCGGCTTGCCGTATACCGCGCGCTACATCCACCGCAAACTCGCGCAGGTTGTAATTACACGGCATCGTGCCGATCCAGGTATTCGCGATACCTATGATCGGTTTCTTCAAATCCTCATCTGTGTAGCCGATTGACTTTAGATAAGAACGCGCCGGTGCCCGGTCTTTGCCTTGCGTGATTTTGTAGCTCTGGAGTTCCATCGGGAAACCCCAGTTTAGCGTCCGGATGATTCCGAACTAACAGACTCAGGAAGACTCTACTCTGCTGCGGGAACGCAGGCGAAACCGCCCGCGCCCCCGCTACAGTTCACTACTTTTTTCTGCGAGGCTTATTGCTTCTGCTGGGCGAATTTGCGCCGCGCAATACAGCCGAGCGCGATCAATCCCGCCCCGGCAAGAGCTAAATTCGCAGGCTCGGGTGCTTGCGCGCCGGGTGTGGCGGTAATGCTGCCGATCAGAACGTTGCCACCCGTGGCAAAAACATTGATAAAGCCGCCGTTCTTGGACAGCGTGCTGAGGTTTAAAACATGTGAGCTCTCATCGTACACACCGAAGCCGTAAAACGTGTTCCCGTACTGGATAAATCCACCTTCGCCAGATTGCACGCTGCCGAGACTCACCGCAATCGAAGCCGGATTCAGCGCCAGCAGCGAATTCAAATCCAGCTTGACCTCAGACCGGGTATCGATCTCGTTATCATCCAGACCATAAATCCCGAGACCATTTTCATCACCGCCGCCTTTCTTCTCATAAAGCTTCGCGTTAGCCGGCCCGAAGACGACAGAAGCCACTATGGTCGTGCTATCTCCTTGCGTGTCTGTAAACGAATGCGGCGATGTCACTGCCACGCCGCTGCTATTGCCAGGTACATCGTTCAAAAAATTCCATGTAAGAGTCGAAGCGGAACTCAAAACAGGCATAGCCATTGCGCTGGCCAAAGCGAGAACGAGTGAAAATTTCATTTGTGTTTCATTTCCTCCGATTTAAGGCTGCGGCCATCTGAACAACTTCCGGAATTCGGAATTGCCGTTCACAACTGCCGCTTGCATGGATTCATGGTGAAACGCGCGCAAGCGCTTCAGCAATGGAATAGGGTGTACTGAACGTAATTGAGCAGCAGCCGCGCGGCTGCTTCAATCGGAAGAATCAGCGGTCTTTCGCTAGTACCTGCTTGCCGGGTTCAGGTGGCGGAGGATTAGTTTATTTCGGCCAGCTTGCGGGCGCGCTGCCATTGCAACTTATCGCGGTACTCCTGGTAGAGCGTGCTGAAGGCGGCCCAATAATATCCGCATACAAACAACACCAGGAACGGAATGGCGAAGAAATTCAGCGTGTCCACCGCGAAATTGATCATGTAAACGAAATAGCTGCCAATCAGCAATTCAATATAGGGCAGCATCCCGCTCTTACGCCGGTAAGCCGTCTGTTGGACCTTCGCTTTTTGCTGCGTAATGGCGTACTTAGGTGTTCGTGCGAAGCTGCTCTTAATACCAAGCAGCGCCTCAATTACTCCCTTACTATTGCTGACCGTGAGCGCTATACCGGCCGCCATCAGCATGGGCATAAATGCTATCGATTTCCACCAGGTCTTCGGATACAGTTCGCGCTGGGCATAAAGATAAAAGGCGGTAATAGACCAGAACGACGCGATGATCAGTGGAAGATCGATCAGCACCATCTGGAAAAGGCCCATGTAGAAACGCACAATCATCACCGGAAGCATCAGCATCGAGACCACCAGCATCAGCGGGTAGGAGATGTTAGGTGTCAAGTGCATGAATGCTTCGAATTTGACTCGCCACGGAAGTTTCGCCTTCCAGATATCCGGCAGCAGCTTGATTGCTACCTGTGTAAGCCCCTTGGCCCAACGCGCCTGTTGTACCTGAAAGCCGTAAGTTTCAACCGGAAGCTCCGACGGGCAATCAAGAACCGGTAAATACACGAATCGCCAGCCACGCAGTTGTGCGCGGTAGCTTAAATCGGAGTCCTCGGTAAGCGTCTCATGCTGCCAGCCGCCCGCATCTTCGATCGTTTCCCGGCGCAGCACGCCCGCGGTCCCGTTGAAATTGAAAAACAAGCCCGATCCGCAGCGTGCTCCGTGCTCCAACACGAAATGGCCGTCCAGCAGCATCGCCTCCACCTGCGTCAGAATGCTGAACTCTTTGTTCAAGTGGCTCCAGCGCGTTTGCACCACGCCGACGGCAGGATCAGTAAAGAAGTGAATCGTGCGTTGCAGAAAGTCGCCCGGCGGAATGAAATCGGCATCGAAGATGGCGATAAATTCGCCCGTCGCCGTTTGTAAGCCCTCCTGCAGGGCTCCCGCCTTATAACCGTGGCGATTGGTCCGATGCCGGTATTCGATATCGAGCCCGGCCGCGCGGTACTGGTTGCATAAGCGCTCCGTAAATACTCGCGTCTCATCCGTCGAATCGTCGAGTACCTGTATTTGCAGCAGCTCACGCGGATAATCCAGCTTCGACGTTTCTTCGAGTAAGCGCTCAACCACAAAGCGTTCGTTATAGATAGGCAGTTGAACCGTTACCCGCGGCAATTGCGCGAATTGTTGCGCCGCCTGTTTCGGCAGATTCTTTTTGTATTTGCGGTACCGGCGAATGGTCTCGTAGCGATGAATCCCGTAAATGGACAGGATAAAGAGAGTACCGAAGTAGGGGATCAGCAGGGCCCAATCGAATGGCGAAAGACGGTAGATACCCGAAAACGTGTCGTCAAACAGGCCATTCATGACGCGTGTGCCTAAAGCCGGCTGAGCAAAAAGAAGGCCTAGTACTGAAGGCAGCATGTGCATCGCAATCAAAAAGTTAGACCCATATACAAACTAGATTTAGTGTACCGGGTTTTCCCTGCATTTTCACGTGCAGCCTAGTACTAAGGTATGAGGAACTTCAGGATAGCGGTAGCGTATGATCTTATGGAAGTCGCAGAAAGGCCGTTATGCGAGAACATATCCGGATACTGGGGATCCTGAATATCATCATGGGCTGTTTGACGGCTGCCATCGGCATCGTTGCGCTGATCGTGATGGGCAGCGTCGCCGGCTTCCTGAGCGCGTCTCAAGCCGATTATTCAAACGGAATGGCGCCGTCCGTCATTGCGGCCATCGGTCTCGCAGCCGCGGTATTTTTCCTCGCCCTGGCCGCGCCATCCATCATCGGCGGTTGGGGACTGCTGAAATTCAAGCCTTGGTCACGCATCCTGATGATCATCGTGTCCATCTTCCACCTGTTGCATATCCCGTTAGGCACGGCACTCGGCGTTTACGGCTTGTGGGTGCTGTTCAGCGAGGATGCGCGCCGGATTCTCGAGAGTGGCGGGCAGATCTTTATGCCGCCCCCGGCTCCGTATCCCGCCGCCGCGCCTCCTCCGCAGCAGCCCATGTATCCCCCGCCCGGAGTCTGAGCGCCGCTTAGCTGGCCTCAGGATTCTTCAATGATCCGCCGGGCGCGCAGAAAAATATCGCGCAACATCTCCGCCGTTAACTTGCCGGTCGAGGTATTCTGCTGGCTCGGATGATAAGATGCCAGCACGCGCGGGCCGCCCTGGTGCGTTTCAAACTCGGCGCCATGCGCGAAGCGGAATTTGGCGCGCGATGCGATCTTGCCCGCATCCTGCAACACCGAGAGATAAGCATCGAGCGCGATCCCGCCAAGCGGCACCACCAGCCGGACATTTCTAAGCAACGCGATTTCCCGCACCAGAAACGGCCGGCAATTCAAAATCTCATCGCGATTTGGTTTGTTCGCCGGCGGCACACACCGCAGGGTCGCTGTGATGTAAGCGTCTTTTAAGACCAGGCCATCATCGCTTGACACGCTTTGCGGCTGGTTCGCAAAGCCGGTCTGCCAGAGAGCGCGATACAGAAACTCGCCGGAGCGGTCGCCCGTAAACATGCGTCCCGTGCGATTCGCCCCATGCGCGCCGGGCGCCAGACCAACCATCAGCAAGCGGGCATGCGGATCCCCGAACCCCGGCACCGGGCGGCTCCAGTATTGCTGGCCTCTGTAAGCGCGCCGCTGTACGCGCCCGATCTCCTCGCGATATGCGACCAGCCGCGGGCAGCGAAAACAGTGGATGATCTCCTCGTTTAACAGCTTCAGCGATTTCAAGCGCGGTATTACATTATGACTGCAAGCGCTATTAGATTGGAGTAGACGTTTATGACAAAAAGCCGTCCTTTGCTGCCCGGAACTCGACTGTTGACGCTCATCGCGCTCCTCTCCGCGACGTCTGCCGGCGCCGCCACGCTGCCGCAAGAACCTTCTTCCACCGCAGCCGCATTACACGCCAAAGCCGTGCAGGCGTATCAAACCAAAGACTACGCCCAATTTCTGGTCTTGGAAAAACAGGCGCTCGCACTCGATCCCACCAACGCGAAGTTCCTTTACAACATAGCCTCGGTCGAAGCTCTCGAAAGCAATGCCGCCGAAGCGGTCACTATGCTCGACAGGCTGCTTGCCGAAAAACTGGACTTCGGCGCCGAAACCGACCCGGATTTCGCGAAAATCCGAAACACACCCGAATGGCGCGGATTCCTGACCCGCCTGGCGGATCTGCGCAAACCGGTCGTGCGCAGTCAAGTTGCCTTCAAACTCGATGATCCGAACTTTATCGCTACCGGCATTGCGGCCGATCCCGCCACTGGTGACATCTACGTCGCCAGCGTAAGGGAACGCAAGATTGCGCGCCGCACCGCAGCGGGCGCACTGTCCGATTTCATCCGGCAGGCACAGGACGGATTCCTGGCCGGGGACTCGCTCGCCATCGATTCCGCCCGCGGCCTCCTCTACGCCAGCACCTCGGCCGTGCCTTACATGATCGGATACCGCGCGGAAGATTTCGGGCGCACAGGCGTCTTCGCGTTCGATCTCAAATCCGGAAAGCTGATGAAAAAGGCAATGCTGCCGGGCGACGGAAAGCGGCACTTGCTGAACGCACTCGCCATCGATCGCGACGGAAACGTCTACGTCTCCGATACAGGCGCATCGGGAATCTATCTGCTGAAGCGCGACTCGAGCGAATTGCAGACCTTCATCCCGCCCAGCGGCTTTCGTGCGGCGCAAGGGCTGGCGTTCTCCCAGGACGAAAAGACCTTGTTGGTAGCCGACTACGCCACCGGCCTGTGGGCCGTCGATCTTGCCTCGAAAGAACCCCGGAAGCTGGACGCGCCCCCGGGAATCTGGCTCCTGGGGCTCGACGGCATCTCACGAGCGCCTGATGGACTTATTGCCGTGCAGATCGGCCCGAAACCCGAGCGGGTCTTACGTATCCAGTTGGACCCGCCGGGCACGCGTATTACCCGCGTCGAAATCTTAGAGATGAATCATCCCGACTACGAAGGTCCCATACAAGGCGCCGTCTTCGGCAACGCGTTTTTCTACGTCGCCAACAGCCAGCTCGATCTCGGCGATGGCAAGACCGGAGCCTTTGCAGCCCAACGGGCACGCCCGGCTGTAGTTCTGCGACTCCCGTTGTGAGGATGAGCTATAGTCGCACGTGTATGTACGGCGCCGCCGGAAATCTCTCTGAAATCTTGTGGCGGCTGGAATCTCGATATGGACGCCAGGAGCCGTGCTGGCCAACCGAGCCTTACGATTTCCTGGTGTGGTGGCATTGTGGATATCCAGCGAGTGATGCGGCCTGCGCGAAAGGCTGGGATGCTCTGAAGCGTGACGTCGGCGTTGGGCCACGTCAGATCCTCGAGGCTGGTGCCGCGAGGCTCACAATGGCGTTGAAAGCCGGTGGCATGGTTCCGGAACTTCGGGCGATGCGGCTCATGGAAATTGCTGCTCGCGTCGAGAATGAGTACGGTGGGGATCTCCGGACGGGCCTCGTCGGACCACTGGCCAAGGTACGCCAAGCGCTAAAACGATTTCCAAATATCGCGGACGCGGGTGCCGATCGCATTTTGCTTTTTGCAGGTATTGCACCGGTTCCGGCTATCCCCTCTAATTGCCCGCATGTGCTTGTTCGTATACGCCGCGGCCAGGAGCGTGAGAACTATAGCGTCACGTATCGCGAAGCACAGCAGGCAGTGGAAGCAGAGGTCCCCAAAAGCATTGACGCCCGTTCGCGTGCGTACTTGCTGTTAAAGCGGCACGGACAGACTCTCTGCAAACGCCGCAATCCGAAATGCAACGATTGTCCGCTTGCGTCTTGTTGTGCTTTCGCCACCGGCAAACATCGCGGACGGTTCACTCCGGAATGATTCCGCGGGCGGGAGTCGCCTCAACTTTCTACGATCTTCCGGACATCCTCGCTCGGTCGGTAACGAAAGTCGCCGGCGATATATTTCCTTCCGCCCCAGCAACTTAACTCCTCTGTTGCCCCGAACCCCGCACACCCCCGCCCGATACTGGAGCCATCTTTATGGCAACCCCAAAGCAAATCGCG
>JAJPJN010000051.1 GCA_021324185.1 Terriglobia bacterium
GCAGCAGAAGACAACGTGCTTCGCTGCGAAAATCTTGATCTCGAGCTTCCGCTCGAACAGATTCTTCCCGCGGGCTAATGTCCTGAGAGTTGTTTCACCACGACGTTGTCGTCTTCATCGAACACGCGCACGGTGACCATCTGCCCCGGTTGCGCCGGAACGCTATAACTGAGGACCTGAGAATCGGTCACAAGACCTTCAGGAAGCAGCAAAATCCATTCGCCGCCATTGACGGAATACTCGGCTTTGTCGATCCAGCTCAGCGCGTCTTTTGCAGTGAAGCGGATCGCCCGCTGCCCCGCGCTGCTGGCCACGGAGATATTAGTGATCTCGGGCGGCGTATTGTCGATCGTGAATGGGTCGCTTTCAAATGAAGAAGCCAGCGCATTGGCAGGCGTATTGCCGGGACTGTCGCTTGCCGTCACACGCACAACGTAGTCGCCGTCAGGAAAGGCAGTGGAATCGAACGAATAAAATTTATCCTGCAGTTTGTCTTTGAGCGTCTGCCACACGCCTTCTTTCTTGCCCCGAATTTCCACTTTGTAAATCAGCGGGTCGCCGTTGGGATCACTCGCGCTCCAACGAACCGTAACGTAGCCCTTACTGTAATTGAGCGTTGCGTTGCCTGCGCTTTCAAGAGACCCCAGACTGGGGCGCTTCTGCCCCACAGCGGGAAGCGTGAGCGTCATGGGAGAGCCTGAAGCAGAGACGTTACGCTCCAGCAAAGAAGCCGTGGGGCTCTCGCGGTAATTGAACGGAGCGATCTCCACCTGCCCGATTTTCGGCGCGATGTTTTTCGGCAAGTATGCAATATCGATGGCAGTAAGTTCCGGCGACTGCCCCCCCGGCAGACAACGCAACGTCAGCCGGTATTGCAGGAATCGGGCCGCGGGGGATTGAACTTCGCCGCCCGTTTCGGCAAGGTTCACCTTGCTCCACGGGCTCCAGTTGTTCTCAGGATTATTGACGTTGCCGCTTCGCGTCTCGATTGAAATCGCGTTGCCCGAATCTTTCAAAGCCGACGACGGGCTCAGATGCACCTTGCCCCAATGCGAAAATTCGCCGGCATCGAGCACGTCGGAATCAAGCGTGCCGGACATTTCGGTTCCCGGCCCGATTGCGTAGATATTGCCTACATTTCCTGTCGCAGCGTACACAATGCCGTTGCGCCCTTGCCAAAACGCCGTCACCTGCGTGGGGGGTGCGTTCAGAAGCTGGGTAGAAAGCTGGTCGGAATCGATGCGATAGATCAATCCATGATTTCCCGTGCCAAGTAAAGGTTTGCCTGCCGGATCAAACGCTATCGCGTAGACCAAATCGGTGGGCGAACTCCAGATGCGTTCCGCAAACCCATCCTTCTGAATACGGTAGAACTCGGAGCCGCCGGCTACTGAAGCGCTCAGCGAACCGACAGCGGGAGGCAATGACGGAGGAGGCGTGCCGGTTCTCTGCGTCCCGGCAGGAGTTACCGGCGCGGGATTAACAGGCAGAACGGGCGGTGGGCCGGCTATTGAAGTGGTCCCGGTTTTATTGCCGACCGAAGCGGCATAAATGATGCCGTCGTGTTCGTCGACCGACGTCACCTCGCGCTTGCTCGTTTGGTAGAGGATAAAACTCTGCCCAGCGGGCGTGATGCGCATCACCAGACCACTTGGCTCGGTGCCAACAATCAGGTTTCCGGACGAATCGATGATCATCGACCGGGCATGCGTCTCTTCGGTGTCGAAGAATTTGGCGCCTTTGCCGTCCGGCGTCACCTTATAAATCAGTCCTGCATCGCCCGTTGCGACAAACAGGTTACCCGTTTTGTCGAAAGCCATCGCCCAGATGTATTTACATTTGGGGTCGAAAAAGAGTTGCGGCTTCCCTGAGTTGTCGATGCGATAAATTTTTGCATCGGGCAAGACAGCCGCGTAGAGACGATCCTGCTTATCGACGGCGAGCGCGTGAATCTCCAGGCCGCTTAACTCGGCGAAAGCTTTTGGCCGGCCGTTGGGAGCCAGCGCATAGATCTTCGTGGTAGCGCCTGTCGGCGCGCCGCCCGCGTAGTAAAGCGTTCCTTTCGAATCCTGAACAACAGCCCAGAGGTAGGGAATATTCGTGCTGTCCAATTCTTTGAACGCGGGCGCGAGCGTGATCCGGCCATCGCTGCGAATGGACAAGTTTTTGGGCGTGCCTTTGGTGAAGTCCGACTGGTCTGATTGATCCCAAACGCGCGTATCAGTCGCCAGACAGACGAAAGGTGCGGCCGCAAGCAGAATAAGAGTGGCGACCGTGAGTTTGTGCATGATTTCGATAAAGCTCTTCAGTTTACGTAGATTTTCAGCGAATAACTGCCGGTCACGACTTCGTCAAAGGGCAGCGAAGTCTGCTCATGGGCGCTCTCCGGCGAGCTGACGAATTGGTGATTCGTTGCACGGCCGCTCTGCATGACGTTCAGAACGGAGGCCGGCAGACTGGGTAACACTTTTTCGTCGGAATAGACGGTGGGCTGCGATTCTATGAGCGATACATACAGGCGGTTGTTGCTGCGCTCCTCGTTCAGCATGGCGACCGTCTGAGGAATATCTTCGATGCGGTTGAGCGAGCTGGCGATATTTTGGAACCGGCTTAGCGTTTCGGCATCGCTAAACAGGATCTGGTGCGCGCCCTTGTTCAGCCCGGCAGGGATTTTCACGTTGATGGTTCTTTCGATTCTGTCACCGCGATAAGGACGCAGAAAAACTTTCACTGGAACTTCTGTTCCCGGAGTAACTTTGTTATCGGCGATCCAGGCCGATTCAATCTGTGCGATGCGCCGCTCGGGCAAAAGATCCACTGAGACGTTGACGGCGGTCAGTTTCGGCAGCTTGTTCGAGTTGACGAAGAGCCGGTTGAATTTATCAGCCCACCAGCCGGCAAGCAACATGGGTGTGGGTATCGTGCTCTCCGCCGGAGCTTGCATGGTGGTCAGCTCAATACGATGCTGGCCTTCCACCTGCAATTCGCCGTGCAGGCGGTAAGTAGCTTCTTCAGAGAAATCGTTCAGATTGGAAAGTGTGTTGAACAGGGTGGCCATCATCAGGTATGGCGTCCACTTTTGATCAACAAACACGTTGAAATGAAAGTCGCGGGAGTCGCGAACGGTATTGTTCAATGCGTAACTCTTCACGTGCATGGTGACCGGAATCATTTGCGCGGTCTCGCCCAACTCGCCGCCGATGGCACTGTGCCGGTCCTGCCGCAGCGCGCCAACTACTTCGGATGCATTGCCCATTTTCGTGGGCTGATAGGAGGACGCGAGAGTAGTAATGATTTCTTCCTTGGCCAGCGGCATATCCACCGGGCCGAGATTAAACATCGGATGGCCAAATGCGAGGATGCGCTTGCCGTCGTTGTAGGTCACGGTGCCACCGCCCGTCATGGTCATGTCACCGGACACGAGCACCGCCGCCACGCTCTCGCCCGGCTGCAGCGCCGTCCGCCAATCCTTGGCAGGAACTGCCGAATCAAGCTGTCCTCCGGCGCCGCCTTGGGAAACGGTCATTCCCAATTGCGTGAAGATCGGCGCGAACTGCTTTATCGCCTCGTCGCTGAAACCCGACATCGCAATGGTTGTGGCGATCGGAGTCATGCTGGTGGTTTCCGGCAGATTGCCTGCGCCGCTTGCCGCCATGACGCGCGCCAGCAGTTGACCTGGCATGGGAGCCGTAGCCGAGGCGATTTGAATCTTATCCGGCGTGCGTCTGTCGAGCGGCCGCGAGGTGTCGAAATCGTTTACTTCGAGCATGAGCCGGATGGGAGTGATGCCGCAGATCGCGTCAGGGGAGAAGACACTCAAACGCAAGGAAATTGCGCCTACTAATTTTCCGTCGATGTACACCGGGCTGCCGCTCATCCCGCCTGCGACGTTGGTGCGTTCCGCTTTGCCGGTCAGCTTCGCGACAATGATGTCCTGGTGCGGCCCCCACATGTTTTCCCACACGCCGATGATTTCGACCGGAACGGGTTCCGGCTTCGTCCCCTGGAAGACCGTCCACGCCACGCCCTTCATGCCGGGCTTCAGGGCGTTTTCGGGGAACAGTTCGACTTTGCCCGCTTTAGGCGGGATCGTCATATTGGGAATTCCAGCCTCGCTCGCCGCGGCGCGCAAAGCTGCGGCTGGAATTAAAGAAAGGACTAGGGCGGAGCAGATAACCGCTCGTTTGAGCATCGAACTTACCTTCTTCGAGAGTTCAGAATTGCTGGGAGATGTCTCCATTATCACGCAGAAACAACGAGAGTCTTCGTAAGCGGGCACCGGCCGGGTGCCGGGCCGGGAAAATGAAATTTCCGTAGCGTTAAATCGGCCTCATTTGGCGCCAGAAAATGCGTGCTCGTGACGTCCATTATGTAGACTGAGAAGGGCAAGAGCCCGCGAGAGAGGCCAGCTAATTCGAGAATGATTCAACGTGTTTTGGCGGTTGCAGGTTGTGCGATATTTTGTGTGACTCTTAGCGCCAGTCTGGCGGCTGGGCAGAAAGGGAAAGGCGGCCCGGCCAAGGGCGATGCGGCAAAAGGCAAAGCAGTGTTCGAACAATGTGCCCTTTGCCACAGCGTCGATTCTCCGGAAAAGAAAGTGGGACCGTCCCTGCAAGGCCTTTTCAAGCATAAAACTTTGCAGAACGGTAAGCCCGTGAATGACGCTAACGTTTTGGCGCAGATCAATAACGGCGGGAACGGTATGCCTGCGTATGCCGACACCCTCACTCCCGAAGACAAAGCCAACTTGCTGGCCTATCTGCACACGCTCTAAAAGCGCCGCGCGTTCTGCCTGCTCTGTTAAATTGAAGTAGTCCGCTTTTCCATCCAGACGCGTCCCCATCGTCTAGCCCGGCCTAGGACACCGCCCTTTCACGGCGATAACAGGGGTTCGAATCCCCTTGGGGACGCCAATCACTCAACCCGCGCCGGTTATTGCATCCGAGAGGGCATTGCTGACATCTTTCCAAAGTTTGGTGATGCTGGTTTGTATGCTTGCCAAAACAGAGACGGCAACCAGAGCGACAAAGCCGAGCAGCAGTGAATACTCGATGAGATCCTGACCCTCCTCTTCGCGCCAGAGGTCGTTCAGTAAGCGAACCCGCATACATTGTGTATCGGCAGTAAGCGGCGTAAACTTTGCACCCCGAAAACTAGGGGGACCTCCAGTACTATTACTTCGGGCGAAGGGCTACAGTAGCATTCACGAGGAAGTGCTGCTATGTGGAACGATCAAGCCTTCAAAACGGACTGCGACACGATTGTGCGCAGGCTAAAACTACCCAAACAAATTTCTGCCATCCAAATGGCGACGCTTGATGGCGGGCACGGCAAGCTAGGCCTTATTACCCAGCTTCCCTCGGGTGCGGTGGTGGATATCTGCGGGGGCGGATTTAACGAACGCACAGCGAAAATTCGCTATGAGCAGCGGTACTTCTTCGTCTTTCTGCAAGACCTGCAGGAAGCCGGCCCGTTCGCCGCGAGCGCCTAAGAACGCGCGCGGTTTTGGAACCCGCTAACCTCTCAGATACTGATCGGTCTTGTTAATCCAATCCTGGCGCGGCGGTGTAAAGATATCGATATCGATCGTGTCTTCCAATGCAACGGCTGTATGCGGAACATTGGGCGGAATGCAGAGATATTCGCCCGGACCGACGGTGATCTCCTGCCCGCCCACCGTGAAGTGAAGCGCGCCGGAAATGATATTTGTGATCTGCTCATTGACGTGACTGTGCATCGGCACCACGCAACCTTTACGCAGCAGGAGCCTGGCAACCATCACCTGATCGCCCACCACCATTTGGCGTTCAATTAGCGGGTTCACCGTTTCCACCGGCACATCGTTCCACTTCACATGTTTTATCTCGCTCGCGCTCATATTCGTTGTTCCTTTATTCGCCTACAAACCCTGATACATTCCGCCGTCAACCAGGATAGTTTGTCCGGTGATGAAGGAAGCGGCTTCGGACGCCAGCCACACAATTGTGCCGGCGATCTCTTCAGGTTTCCCTAATCTTCCAACAGGGATCTGGCCGATCCAGGTCTGCTCGATTTCCTGATTCGTTTTGCCGGTTGCGGCAGCTCTGCGCTCCGCGAGTTCCAGCAGCCGCGCGGTGGCCGTATATCCCGGGCCGACGTTGTTGACCGTGATGCCGTCTTTCCCAAAATCGTTCGCCAGAGTGCGAACAAGGCCCATAACGCCGGCTCGAATTGCATTTGAGAGCACTAACTGGGGCTGCGGCTGTTTCACCGTGATTGAACTGATGGTAATGATTCGGCCCCAGTGTTGTCTTTGCATGTGCGGGATGACCGCGCGCGCAAGATCAACCGCGCTGCGCAGATTCAGCGCGAATGCATCTTCCCAGTCGGCCTGCGTGGTTTCGAGAAACTGCTTTGCGGGAGGACCTCCGGCGTTTGTGACGCAAACATCGAGCCGGCCATAAAGCTCGTGGGAATTGCGAACAAAGGTCTCAATTGCGGTCCGGTCCCGTGCATCGCAGGATTGATAATGCACTTGCACGCCGAAGCGTTCCCGCAGCTCGCTCGCCAATTGCGAAAGCGCCTGCTCGTTGCGCGCGCAAAGCGTCAGATGTGCGCCTTCAGCGGCAAACGCGGCGGCGGTGGCGCGGCCGAGCCCCTGGCTGGCGCCTGAGATCAAAGCGACCCGGTTTCTAAGACCCGTTTCCATTCAGCGCCTCATCGTAACACCGGCGATTCACGATTTTCGGAGAACACCAGGCATGTTTTCACGTATATAATTCGAGAACTATGTTGCCGTCTCGCTCCATCAGCGCCCGCCTCGCCATTGCCGTCGTTTTTTGCATTTTGAGCGCGTCTGCGATTGCGCAAACTCAGCCCGCGATATCAGACCTGCCGAAGATCGAATACGAAAAATACACGTTGCCGAACGGCCTGCAGGTGATCCTGCATGTCGATCGCAAGCTGCCGATGGTGCACGTCAACTGCTGGTATCACGTCGGTTCGAAAAATGAACGTGCGGGCCGCACCGGCTTCGCGCATCTGTTCGAACACATGATGTTCGAGGGATCAAAGGACGCAAACGGCAAGTATTTCCCATTCATCGAAAAGGCTGGAGCGAACTTGTTCGAAGGCGGGGTGAATGGGACCACCACCGAGGATCGTACAAACTACTTCGAAAGTGTTCCTTCGGGCAACCTCGAATATGTGCTTTGGCTCGAATCGGACCGGTTGGCGACTTTGGCAGACGTGCTTACCAAGGCCAAGCTCGATAACGAACGCGAAATCGTGAAGAACGAGCGCAGGCAGGGGCTGGAGAATCAGCCTTATGGCCGCTGGTATTCACTCGTCACTGAAAACGTTTTTCCGGCCGGCCATCCGTATTCCCACAGCGTGATCGGCATTCCGGAAGATTTGAACGCGGCCAGCGTCGAGGATGTGAAAGATTTCTTTCACACGTACTACACTCCGAACAATCTTTCGCTGGCGGTTACCGGAGATTTCGATATACCCGAAGCGAAACGTCTCATCCAGAAATATTTTGCTTCGGTACCTCCGGGCCCGGCACTGGACCGGCCGAGGCATTGGGTACCGGTACTGAATGCCCAAAAGATTGTTGAAGTAACGATCACATTCCGCAGGAGCGCACCTATTTTGCCTGGCCAAGCCCTGCCTTCTTCGACAAAGATGACGCCGAGCTGGAATTTGCCGCGCTCATCCTAACCGACGGCCTGACATCGCGCCTGTACAAAGCGCTCGTCTACGACAAACAGTTGTGCTCGGACGTGGTTGCGTTTCAGGGTGGATCGGAAATCGCGGGGACGTTCGTGATGTGGGCAACGGCGCGGCCGGGCGTGCCCTTAGCGCAGATTGAAACCGTGGTTGCTCAGGAAGTCGCAGAGCTGGCCACCAACGGGCCGTCGGCGGACGAACTCAACCGCGCCAAGGCGAAATGGGAGCTTCAATATCTGACGGGATTGGAACGGATCGGCGGGTTCGGAGGTCAGGCGGACCTGCTGAACCAGTACAACACCTATTTGGGCGATCCCGGCAAGTTTGCTGCGGATGTACAACGCCATCGCGCTGTGACGGCGGACAGTCTGAAATTAGCCGTCGCATCCTGGCTTAACAACTCGAAGAATGTACTGGTGCGGTTTCATCCTACGCACGCTGTGCTGGACGCAAGCGTTAAGGTCGACCGTTCACAGGCCCCCGCTCTGGGAGCAGACCGGCCCTTTGAGGCTCCGCAGGTGATGACGGCGAAGCTGGACAACGGTATGTCCGTGCTCGTTGTGCAGCGCAGTATGCTGCCGAAAGTAACGGTTCAACTGGCGACACGGGCGGGCAGCGTGGACGACCCGGCGGACAAGGCGGGCCTGGCCAGCCTGGCTGTCGAAGCGATGAAGCGCGGCACGCAAATGAAGAAATCGTTAGATATTGACGAGGCATTAGGCAATTTAGGAACCAGCATCGAAGGAGGCGCCAGCCGCGAATACTCCTACTTCACGATTGACGTGCTGAAGCGGAACCTGCCGCCTGCCCTTTCCATTCTTTCCGACATCGTCGAACACCCAAGTTTTCCAGCTGGTGAAGTCGAGCGCGAGAAGAAGAAGCGTTTGGATTCCATTGCGCAACAAGAGAGCTCGCCCGGCGCGATTTCGAACCGTGTCAGCACGATGTTGATGTTCGGACGTGAGCATCCGTACGGGCGCCCGGTTCAAGGTTTCCGCTCGAGCGTGCAGAGCATCACTCCTGCCGAGCTGGCGAAATTCCACGCCGCGTACTGGAAGCCCGGCTCGTCGGTCCTGATCTTTACGGGCGATGTCTCGCTTGACGAAGCCGTGCAGTTGAGCAAATCCGCTTTTGGTTCCTGGCAAGGCGGCAACGCGCCACGGCCGGCCATTCCGCCGCCGCATCCAGCGGAAGCAGGCAAGATCTATCTCATCAATCGCCCGGAGGCAGCCCAGACCTATATTGCACAACTGCTGCCTGCTCCCACGCGAGACAGCAGCGACTATTATCCGTTTGTCCTTGCCGATTCCGTTTGGGGCGGAACTGCGGGAGCGCGCCTCGGCACGAATCTGCGCGAAGAGAAAGGTTACTCGTACGGCATTTTCTCGTTTCCGCGCCTCTATGAAAAGTACAGCTATTGGGTGGCCTCGGGAGGAGTGCAGACGGACAAAACAAAAGAATCGGTGATCGAGTTCGAAAAAGAGCTGCACAACCTGGCCGGCCAAAAACCCGTTTCCGAAAAAGAGCTGAGCACAGCGAAGCAGTACCGGATTCGCAGCTATGCGCAACAGTTCGAATCGCTTTCGCGCGTCGCGCAACAGGTGATGCAGCTTTGGGCCCTGGAGCAGCCTATGTCGGACTTGCAGAAAGAGCCGGACGAGCTAAGCAGAGTCACTCTGGATTCGGTGAATGCCGTGGCGGAAAAATACGCCAATCCGAATCACGCGAGTTTGCTTTTGGTTGGCGATGTGGCTAAAATCGAACCCGGCCTGCGCGAAGCCAACGTGGCCGAAATTGTGCATCTCGATGTAGAAGGAAAGCCGGTTACGAAGAAGTAGGCTACTTCACCCGGTCTACGCCGTTTGATGGGAAGCTGCGACGTCGGCGGCGACATCGACGACGGGGTTGTAGGTGAGAATGCGGCCGCAGCTTTCGCAAAACATGATTTTGTCGCCACGCCGCAAATCCTGAAAGAACTGGGGCCGCAACGCGATCATGCAGGCATCGCAGCGGCCATCTGTGGCATCGGCGATGGGGTGGTTGCGCGTCTTCTTGCGAATTCGCTCGTAATCCCGGTAAAAAGCCGGGGTCATTTGAGCGACAATTGCGTCGCGTTCTGCCTGGGTCCGCTGCAGCTCTTCTTTATCAGCCGCTGTGCGTTCGCGCGCGATCTTCTTCTCAGCCTCCACGTGTTGCTGCTGGCGTTTCAGCTCCACTTCCGCCGCTTTGACGTTTTTGTCGAGCGGTTCGGATTGTTCCATCAGATCGAGAATGCGGTCTTCCGCTTTGCGAATTTCTCCCTGTGCGTAGGCGATCTCGTTCTGAAAAGCTCTATATTGCTCGTTGGTCTTCGCTTGTAAGGTCTGGTCTCTGAGCTTGGAGATCTTCTGTTCCTGTGTCTGAATATCGCCTTCGAGCTTTTTTCGCTCGCGCTGGTTAGCGGTTAGGGCGGCGCGGTCGGCTTCGAGACGGCGCGTGTGTGACTCCAGCTTTCTTTCGATTTCGGCGATGTGTTTAGGAAGAGTGGCGATCTCGTTTTCGAGATTGACAATCTTGCGATCAAGCGCCTGAAGACGGAGCGCCAGAGCAAGGTCTTGCAACATTAAACATGAATTTTAGCATGTGTGGCTGTCACCAAACGCTTGAAGGGAAACAGGAAAGCATCAATCGCCAGGCGCATCTCATCCACTCGTAGCAGCGCGGCCGTAACGCCGAAGACCAGCACGCCACAGGGGAGACAGATGCATGTTTCAAGCAGCGCGGTCCAGCGGTCGAGGTTTTCAGCCGGTCTGAACAGCAGTTTCAGCCCCAGGATGGCGGCGAACATAAATACGGCAGCCAGCACGATGCGCGTGAACCGATCGAGCAGATAGCGGCCTTCGATGCCGCCCAGTTTGCGGCGGAGCAGTTCAAATAGCAACAGGCACTCGACTGTCATTGCGATCGACGTCGTGAGGGCGAGGCTTGCGAAGCCCAAATGAAACTGGTTGAGCAACAGCAGCGGCAAGGCGATATTCAAACCGATTGAGAGCAGGCTGACGTACATGGGAGTGCGCGCATCGGCCAGCGCATAAAAAGCGGGATTCAAGAGGCGAGTGGCTGCGAAAGCTAATAGCCCGGTTGCGTAACACGTTAAGGCCAGCGCCGTCTGGCTGGTGTCGTACGCATCGAACCTTCCGCTCTGATAAACGGCGCAGATGAGCTGGCGTCCCAAAAGGATGAGGACAACGGCGGATGGCACGGTGCAAAGGAAAATCATGCTTAGCGAACGCGAAAACGTTTTTCGAAATTCCTCGAAATCGCGCAGCGCGGCGTTGCGCGCAATGGACGGCAACATGGCCGAGCCAATGGCTACGCCGAAGAGGCCGAGCGGCAATTGAACGAATCGGAATGCATAGCCAAGCCAGCTTACCGGGCCATCATGGCCGCGCAGCGGGTCAGCGATAGCCGAGGCGAAGCTGGTGTTGACGATCACATTGATCTGCACCGCCATGCTGGCGAGCACGGCCGGAAGCATCAATGTGAGGATGCGCCGGAACACGGGATGAGACCAGCCGAAAATGAAGCGGAACCGGTAGCCGTAGCTTCGTAGCGCGGGCAATTGCCAGCCAAGTTGCAGCACGCCGCCAATAACAACACCATAGGCCATGCCCTCGATGGGTGAGATGCCGAAATACGGTCCCAACCAGAAGCCGATCGCCAGGCCTGCGGCTATCGACCCCAAATTGAAAAAAGTGGAAGCCAGCGCGGCGATACCGAAGCGATTGTACGTGTTCAGTACACCAGTGGCCTGGGCCGCCAGCGCGATTAGTAATAAGAACGGAAACATGATTCGCGTCAGGTGAATGGCCAGTTCGGCCTTCCCGCTCACTTTGCTGAAACCGGGCGCCAGCAGATAAACCAACTGCGGTGCAAAGATCATGCCCAGCATGCAGAAGAGGCCGACGACGACGATGGTGGCGGAACTGACCAGGTTCGCGATGGTGACCGCTTGCTCGAGACCGTCCGTTTGCAAGGTGGCGGCGAAACTCGGGATGAAAGCCGAAGAGAGAGCGCCTTCGGCGAATAACTCGCGCGTGAGATTCGGGATGCGGAAAGCCAGAAGAAACGCATCGAAGGAAAAGCCGGCGCCGAACAAATGCGCCATAATCATCTCCCGCGCCAGGCCGGTGATCCGGCTGATTCCAACTGCCGCCGAGACTACGCCCGCCGAGCGGGCGACCTGCGCCGATTGCCTGGTCTGCTGCAGGTTAATCGTCGTCGTGGGCATGGCCTCAAATCTGCGCGTCAGCCACTTCGTTGCAGAGGCTTATTACGCGCTTTGCACTTCAGTGAAAGATTGTTTAATAGTTATGCGCTTTTGCCGTATTCGTCAAGAAAATGAGCGACGGTTCTGATACCTAAAAAGTAATTCGCGATCCGGTACTTTTCATTTGGCGAATGCAGGCCGTCGTCGGGCAGACCAAAACCCATTAGGACGGTGGGGATACCCAGATGCTTCGCGAACTCTCCCACGATGGGTATGGAGCCGCCGGAACGGATGAAGACGGTAGGTCGCCCCATGACGTCGCTGTAAGCTTTGGCTGCTGTATCAATAGCCGGATGATGAGGATTGACAGAGATAGCCGGGCTTGCGCTGAGTACGCGGACCGAGCACCGGATCCCTTCCGGCGTGTTGTCTTGAACCCACTGCCGGTAAGCCGCGATCACCTTCTCCGGCTTCTGATCGGGCACCAGCCGCATACTGACCTTTGCCACTCCGCGAGCGGGAATCACGGTCTTGGCGCCTGCTCCGGTGAAGCCGCCCACAATGCCATGTACTTCAAAGGTTGGGCGCGCCCACAGGCGAGCTAGGACGGTCTGTTCCGGTTCTCCGGTCAGACTGCTCGCGCCGACTTCATGCTGCAGAAATTCGCTTTCAGAAAATGGTAGCTTTTGCCAGCTTTCCATCTCGGTCTTGTCGGGAGGCACGACATCGTCGTACATGCCTGGAATGAGGATGTGGCCGGCGGCGTCTTTTGCTTCCGATAAGAGCTCAATCAATCCATAGATCGCGTTGGGCGCTGCGCCGCCGTACATGCCGGAATGCAGGTCACGTGCCGGGCCTTGGGCTTCGATTTCGGTATAGACGAGGCCACGCAAGCCGACGCAGAGAGTTGGAACTCCGTCGGCAAACAGTTCAGTATCCGAAACCAGGGCTACATCGGCCTTCAGTTTCTCTTTGTGCGCCGGTACGTATTCGGAGATCGATTCACCGCCGACTTCTTCTTCGCCTTCGAGAAGAAACTTGACGTTCAACGGCAACTTGCCGCCATTCACCGCGCGTAAAGCCTGAATCGCTTTCACATGCATGTACATCTGGCCTTTATCGTCACAGGCGCCGCGCGCATAGATATTTCCGTCGCGCACGGTTGGCTCAAATGGCGGGGATTTCCAGAGCTCGAGCGGATCGGGCGGCTGAACATCAAAGTGGCCGTAACAGATGACGGTCGGCTTTCCGGTTGCATGCAGCCAGTCGGCGTAGACCAGCGGGTGCTTCGCGGTCTCAATGATCTCAACGTGCTCGAGACCTGCCTCTGAGAGCTTTGAGGCTGCAAAGCGGGCCGCGCGCGCCACATCCTGCTTGTGTTCGGGAAGCGTGCTGATGCTGGGAATGCGCAAAAACTCGAACAGCTCGTCTAAGAAACGCTTCTCGTTCTTTTCAACAAATGCATCGACGGCCGAAGGCAAAGGGGGGATTCCTTTCGAATCAAGTATAAGAGCAGCGAATTGGGGCCTACTTCGCCCGCAATGAGAACACGGCAACTTCGGCCAGCAGATTGGGAACCCACCTGGACTGACGGTTGCCGCGAACAAACATGCGCCGTTCGATGATCCAGTTTTGCTGCCGGCACAAAGCGACGAAATCCTGAACCGTCAGGAAATGGATATTTGGCGATTCGTACCAGTCGTACGGAAACAGGCGGGTTTTGGGAGAACGGCCGCTGACGAGATGCGCCCAGCGCGTGGTCCAATGCCCGAAATTCGGAAATGCCACAATCGCATGGCGCCCGACGCGCAACATCTCCCGCAGCACGCGCAACGGATAGCGCATCTCCTGCAAGGTCTGGCTCAAGATGGCGAAGTCAAAACTCTGATCGGGATAATCGGCCAGCCCTTGTTCGATATCGCTCTGATAGACGGACACGCCGCGCGCAATGGCGCGTCTGACCTTTTCAGGATCGATTTCTACGCCCTGGCCGGCCACTTGCTTGTGATCGCGCAGCCAGGCGAGTAACTCACCTCCGCCGCAGCCCAGATCGAGGACACGCGCGCCCGGCTCGATCATTTCGCCGATCATGCCGTAATCGGCGCGATCCATGATCGCTTGTGCCGGGAGGTTGGCGCCCGGCACTCTCCCCGAGGAAGAAACGTCGCGTTGGACGCTGGCCAGAAATCCCGCCACGATTTCGCTCTGTTCTTTTGTTTCCACCAGGAAAGCATCGTGGCCGTATGTGGAGGAAAGCTCGCTGAAGGCGACATCCAGGCCGCGGCTACGTAGGGCGCTTACGGTTTCAAGTGACTGGTAAGTCGGATAGAGCCAGTCCGAGGTGAAGCTCAGGACAAGGAAGCGCGCTCGGGTGCTGTCGAATGCCGCTGCTAACGAGCTGTGACCCGCGGCCAGATCGAAGTAGTCCATCGCCTTCGTGATGTAGAGGTAGGAATTCGCGTCGAAGCGATTGACGAACTGGCTGCCGCGGTACCGCAGATAGCTTTCGACTTCAAAATCGACGGAAAAATCGAACCCGAACGCGTCTTTGTCACGTAAGCGGCGCCCGAATTTTTGCCGCATGGAGGCGTCGCTCATATAGGTGATGTGACCCACCATGCGGGCAATCGCAAGACCACGGGCCGGCGGCTTCGAATCGTAGTAATTGCCTTCGTTCCAGTCCGGATCTGCCATGATCGCCTGGCGTCCTACTTCGTTGAAGGCGATCTGTTGCGCGCTATGACGTGATGTGGCGGCAATGGGTATCGCGGCCGCGACGGAATCGGGATACGCCACCGCCCACTCGAGCGCCTGCATACCGCCCATCGAACCGCCTGCTACGGCGAGCAGACGTTGAATGCCCAGATGTTCGATTAAGAGCTTTTGCAGCCGCACCATGTCGCCGATCGTGATAACGGGAAAGCGCATAGCATACGGCAGGCCGGTCGAAGGATCAGGAGAACTCGGTCCAGTCGTGCCGCGGCATCCGCCGAGCACGTTGGAAGAGATCACGAAATAGCGATTGGTATCAAAAGCCAGGTTCGGCCCGATCATTTGCGACCACCAGCCGGGCTGCCCGGTTTCCCGGCTGATGCCAGCCGCGTGTGCATCGCCCGAAAAAGCATGCAAAACCAAAATGGCGTTCGAGCGATCGGCATTCAGCGAGCCATAGGTTTCGTAAGCGACATCAACGTTCAGCAGCGTCACTCCGCAATCGAGCGGCAGCGCCGGAAAGGTGACGGTCTGCGTGTCGACCAGAAACGAAGTCTCGGCTGGGGCGCTGGTTGCCATGTCTGCAGGACTCGATTCAATGATAATGAGGTCGGAAGTTATGAAGATCGGGAAAAAGCTGTTGTGCCTCTTAATCGTAACCATGGGCTCGCTTTGGGCGGAGTCTCCTTACACTCCGCTTCAGCTCTATAGTGGCTCGTGGCGTATCACGCGCAAGGACTCGCCCAAGCCCGACGAGCTCAAGAATCAATGCGAGCTGGTCGGAAAATTCTTCACCTGCCAGCAAACCGTAAACGGCGAAGTCAGCGCGCTGTTGATTTTTATTCCGGAAGGCAAGCCGGGACACTACGTAACGCAGAGCATCAACCCGGATGGGCGCGCGCTCGGCCGGGGCGAACTGCAGATTAACGGCAATCAGTGGGTGTACACGAGCATCTGGAATCAGGGGAACGGGCAGGACGTTTATTTCAAGACCACCAACGTCTTCAGCGGGCGCGATCACATCCACTATGAACAGCAGCAATCGGCCAACGGCAAAGATTGGACGACAAAGAATTCCGGGGATGAAACGCGTGTGGGACGCTAGGAATTTTATGCCGCGCGTCCTTGTTTCGCTCCTTCTGTGCGCCACGCTTGCTCTGGCGCAGGCTCAACAGCCTTCGGCATCTCCCACAGCGCCGCCCGCGCAGCCGAATCCGCTAAACGGGCTGGATATGGTGATGAAGCACGTAGACGATGTGCTCTGGTTTACGCGGCTGAGCGATATCGCGGATGTGGACAAGATCGAGTACACCAGCTTGCCGCCGGCGCATGTGCGTAATCCGAAAGCACCGGGCGCAACGAACCCGCTCATTATTCACGCGTACACGTTCATTCCGAAGAATCTTGACCGCACGCGCAAACAGCCGCTGATCACCTTCGCTCATCAAGGCATACACGCGAATTTTGATACCAGCGACCTGCATGTGATGCGCGAGCTGCTCGAGCAAGGCTATAGCGTGATTTCAGCCGATTACCGCGGTAGCACCGGTTACGGGCAAGGCTTCTATGAGCAGATCGATTACGGCGGCCGGGAGATTGACGATGTTTACAACAGCACCTTATGGATGCTCGAACGCTATAGTTTCCTGGATCCGAAGCGGGTCGGCATGATGGGCTGGAGTCATGGCGGATTCATCACGCTGATGAACATCATGGAGCACCCCGGCACATACGCGGTTGCTTACGCGGGCGTTCCAGTCAGCGATCTGGTGATGCGCATGGGATACGAGCCCCCAGGCTACCAGGCGCTTTATTCCGCGCCGTATCACATCGGGAAAACGGTTCGGGAAGATATCGAGGAATACAGGAAGCGCTCGCCGATCACACACGTGAAGGATCTGGCCACGCCGCTCCTGATTCATACCAACACCAATGATGAAGATGTGAACTACATCGAGGTGGAACACCTGATTCAGGCTTTGAAAGCCGAAGGTAAGAAGTTCGAATATAAGGTCTACGAGAACGCTCCCGGCGGGCACTATTTCAACCGAACGGATACAAAACTGGCGCGCGAATCGCGTCAGGAGGTGTACCGGTTCCTGGCTCAGCATTTACATCCCGAAGGCTCCACGAAGTAGCTGGAGCAGGCATTTCAGGTGATGATAAAAGATATGCGAACTGTCTTCGAGGCGACCGGTGGTAACGAGGGCCTGCGGCGCCTTGCGGAAGCCTGGCACAGCCGCGTCATGGAAGACGAAGTAGTCAGTCATGCTTTCAGCCACGGCTTTCATCCCGAGCATGTCGAACGGCTGGCGGCCTATTGGGCCGAGGCTCTCGGCGGCCCCAGCACATATTCTGAGTCCTATGGCGACGAGACCAGCGTGGTTAAAATGCACAGCGGGCACGGGCCGCACGAAGAGATGGATCAGCGGGCGATCGCTTGCTTCGATCAGGCTCTGGCGGATACCGGACTCGCCGCCGATGAGACGCTCCGGCAAGTGCTGCACGATTATTTCGCCTGGGCCACAACAACTACGATGTCCGGCTATCCTCGCTCAGCCGACGACGTCCCTTCGGGACTTAAGATCCCACGCTGGTCGTGGCATGGACTGGATGCCTAAAAGCTGCGCACTCCATTAGTGCGCTGCTGTAACCGTAGTTTTGCTACCTTCCCGCCGGCGCGCTCCTTGCGTGGCGTATGTAACGGTCTTCTCACCGGCGGGTCCAATTTAGCGGGAGGAGACGTTTTTATGGAAAAAGAACATGTCACCGGAAAAATGGATGAGCTGAAGGGCAAGGCCAAGCAGGGAATCGGCCGAGCCACAGACAATGCCCGGCTGGAAGGTGAAGGCGTTGTCGACGAAGCCAAGGGCAAGGCGAAACAAGCCTACGGAGATGTAAAGGAAACCATCCGGCACGCCGATAAGCAGGCCGGGACCGACATTCACAACAAATAGCCTTTAATCCGCTAGGCCAAACAGGTCAGCCATACCGTCCAAAAGTAGACAGCCAATTTGGTATGCTTTGGATGGGTGTCTGACCTTTTTCATTTACCTCTAGACCCGAATTCCAGCGTTCCGCTGTATCGCCAAATGGCAGAGGGTATAGAGCGCCTTATCCGGGAAGGCACCATCCAATCCGGTGACCGGCTGCCTCCGACACGTCAATTAGCCAGCCAATTGGGTTTGAATCGCACAACCGTTGCGGCTGCGTATTCCACGCTCGAAAAGGCAGGCCTGATACGCGGGCACATCGGGCGGGGAAGCTTCGTGGCCGGCCAGCCCGCACCCTCCAGCCGGAATACTACATCCGGCAATGCATCTCGCGATGAATCAACCAGGCCGCCCGAGTATCCGGTGAGCCGGAACCCGATGCCGCCGCAACCTGCTGCGAATATCGAAATCAGTTTTGCCAGCTCACGCCCCTCCAGTGATACTTTTCCGCTCCAGGCTTTCCGCCGTGTTGCCAAGGAGGCGATCGAAAGTCCCGACGCCGCCGAAATTTTGCAACTGGGTTCGGCTCACGGCTTTCAGCCGCTGCGGCGTTTCCTGTTGGAGAGCGCGCGCGATTCCGGCATCGCAGGGCCAGCCGATGATCTCCTCATTACCAATGGCTGCCAGCAGGCGCTGGATCTTCTCGCCCGCATCTTTATCGGTCACAAAACGCCCGTTGCGGTCGAAGATCCTGTCTATCACGGCTTAATTCGCGTCTTCGAGCGAGCCGGGGCGGAACTGATTCCAGTGCCCGTCGATGCTGACGGCATGAATATTGCGGCTCTCGAAACCGTGTTGGAACGCCAGCATCCGAAGATGCTGGTGATCACTCCGAGTTTTCAGAACCCCACGGGCGCGACTCTTTCGCTAGCGAAGCGCAGGCGCGTCGTTGAGTTGGCCCGCCGCCATGGCGTCCTGCTGGTCGAAAACGATATTTATAGCGAGTTGCGCTATCACGGCGAGGCACTCCCGGCGCTGAAAGCGCTGGACGAAGGCGGTGGGACGATTCTGCTGCGCAGCTACTCGAAAATACTGTTTCCCGGGCTGCGAGTTGGTTGGGTGATTGGCCCGCGCGCTATTATTGCGCAGCTTGCCGAGGCCAAGCAGATCAGCGATCTGCATTCCGATCAGCTTTCGCAAGCCGTTCTGTTGCGCTTCACCGAGTCGGGCGAATTGCAGAAACATTTTGAGAAAACTCTGGCCGCGGGTGCAGAGCGGCTGGCAGCCGCTTTGGATGCATGCCGGGAGTTTTTGCCGCCGGGCGCCACATTCACGCGGCCCGAAGGCGGGATGAATCTATGGGTCGAATTGCCCGCTCCGCTCACGGCTGCCCGCCTACTTACGGAGGCGCAGCAGCACGGTGTCGATTTTCTGCCCGGGATCTATTTCTCGCCTCGCGGCGATCACGCGCGTGGATTGCGCATCAGTTTCGGGGGCCTGGCGCCGGACGAAATTCGCCGCGGCCTCAAAATTCTAGGCGAGTGTGCGGCGCGCGAGTTGGGTGAGAATCCTACACTCGCCGCGTACGAGGCAGCCGCCGTATTGGTATAGGAATGAATTTCAGGAGACCATATGAACTTTCAAACTGAAGATTTCCGGCTCAAGGTCGGCTTGGCAGAAATGCTGAAAGGCGGCGTCATCATGGACGTCGTTAATGCCGAACAAGCCGTAATCGCGGAAAAAGCCGGCGCCGCCGCCGTGATGGCGCTGGAGCGCGTTCCAGCCGATATTCGAAAAGAAGGCGGGGTCGCCCGCATGTCGCAGATCCGCATCATTCGCGACATTATGTCGGCGGTGTCCATCCCGGTGATGGCGAAAGTGCGCATAGGCCACTTCATGGAAGCGCGCATTCTCGAAGCTCTCGGGGTCGACTACATCGACGAGAGTGAAGTGCTCACGCCCGCCGACGAAGAGCACCATGTCGATAAGCACGATTTCAAAGTGCCGTTTGTCTGCGGCGCACGCAATCTCGGGGAGGCGCTGCGCCGCATCGCCGAAGGCGCGGCCATGATTCGCACCAAGGGCGAGGCCGGCTCAGGCAATATCGTGGAGGCCGTGCGCCACATCCGCACCATTGTGAAAGAGATGAAGCAGCTCACCGTGCTGGGTAAAGAGGAACTGGTGCATGAGGCCAAGAAACTGCAAGCCCCGCTCGAGCTGGTCCAATACGTCGCTCAAAACGGCAAATTGCCCGTGCCCAACTTTTCCGCCGGCGGCATCGCGACGCCCGCCGATGCTGCCCTCGTCATGCAGCTAGGCGCTGAAGCAGTCTTCGTCGGCTCAGGCATTTTCAAGTCGTCCGATCCCGAAGCGCGCGCCAAAGCCATCGTAAAAGCTGCCACCTTCTATCAGGATCCAGTCAAGCTGCTGGAAGCGAGCGAAGAGCTGGGCGAAGCCATGCCCGGCCTCGAGATTTCCAAGCTGCCCGAAGAGGCGTTGCTGCAAACCCGTGGCTGGTAACGCGTCCACTCACGAGCCCGTCATTGGCGTGCTTGCGCTTCAGGGCGACTTCGACGCCCACCGCGCGGCTCTCGAACGGGCGGGCGCGCGCGCTATACCGGTTCGCACCGCCGCGCAACTGGATGACGTGGACGGTCTCATTCTTCCGGGCGGTGAAAGCACAACTATGCTGAAGCTGCTCGATTACGAAAATCTATTCGAGCCGCTACGCCGGTTCGGTGCAGAAAAACCGCTCTTCGGCACCTGCGCCGGCGCAATTCTTTTGGCCTCGGAGGTCACCAATCCGCCTCAGCCGTCGCTCGCGTTGCTCGACATCACGGTAGAACGCAACGGCTACGGCCGGCAGATTGACAGCCGCATCGCTCCCATTGAACTTGCTCAAGGCGGCACCGCCGAGGCGGTGTTCATTCGCGCGCCCATCATCCGCCGGGTCGGGCCGCAAACCAAAGTTCTGGCCACGTATTTGGACGCGCCGGTGCTGGTAGAGCAGGGAAGACATTTGGCGGCCACGTTCCATCCCGAGCTCAGCAATGGCGGCAATCAAATCCACAATCTTTTTGTCGAAAAAGTAAAAGCACAAACCGCGCACAGGCCCTCTGGCGGCCGCGACAGGCGCAAGCAGTGATGGTTGGTTCGTTACACTGAGGTCACGTGAAGCGTGTTCTGTTCCTGTGCATCGGAAATTCCTGCCGCAGCCAAATGGCGGAAGGGTTTGCCCGCAAATACGGCTCTGATGTGATGGAGGCGGCGAGCGCCGGCCTTTTTCCAGCTCCTATCGTTCAGCCCTTAACGAAAAAAGTCATGGAGGAGAAAAATATTAACCTCGATGACCAGTTTCCGAAGAGCCTCGACCAGGTCGATGTCCCCAGCTTTGACATGATCATCAACATGAGCGGCAGCAAGCTCCCGAGCACGATGCCCATCGAGATCCGCGAATGGAAAGTGGAAGACCCCATCGGGAAAACAGAAGATGTGTACATCGCCGTGCGGGATCAACTGGAAATGGCGGTGATGCGCCTCATTCTGGAACTGCGCCGAGGCGATAAACCGGCCGCTCAACAGCCCGCGCCCGGCATTCTGAACCGTGTAGGCCGCCGCCTCAAACAGTAGCGGCGGCGCTCCGGTTAATGGATGATCTGATACTCGTTCGAAGAAAGCGCGATGTATAGCGCAGCGCGTGCTTTGTCGATGGGCACCGTTAACGGCGCAAGGGCCTGCGCAATCGCATTCTGCAGATCGGCCGACATTGTTCCGTGGAAGAAATTTTGATTGATCAGCGCGAGCAATGCCGCCTGATTCGAAGCAGCCGCAGTATAGGCGTAAAGGTTGAATGTGGTGCCGGCGTCGAACTGCCCGCCATAGATGGCCGAATTCACCAGGTTTACGCGATTCGCTGCATTCTGAGTGGAGTAGATCTGAAACTCCGGCCCAAGCAACCCGCCGCTCAACCGGTACTGAGGCGAGAAATAACTGAATACGCTGGGCGCATAGAAGAGCTGCTGCCCGATGCTGGTGGCGGCCGCCGCTGTGGAGCTCGAGGCTGAGACGGTTCCGTCCAATCCTCTAAGCAGATTGGCCACAAATAACACCGGCTCGCGCAAATGTCCGAAAGCCGGCGCCGAGGCCGCAGTATCGCCGGCGCGCGCTTCCGGATCGGTCAGAATCGCGTGAACCACTGAGAGCAGATCGCCGCGCACGCCGGAGCCGTTATTGACAAACACCTGCGCCACGCGCGCAACGTACGCCGGGCTGGGATTGCTCGTGACCAGATGCTCTATCAGTTGCTGGCATACGAACGGCGGAAGCGAAGGCTGCATGAACAAAACATGCAGGGCCGCGTCGAGGTCCTGTTCAGCCGTTTGGTTTGCCGGAAGCGTTGTCCCGAGAATCGTCTTCGCCGTGGTATCGTGATTGCTCTCTACCGCCACCATGGGGCCGGCAAAGTTGATGGGATTGTGTCCCTTCGTCACAGTTCCGGGTTGCGGCGGATAGGTCCAGCCGGTCATCGCAGCCGACATGGCGGTGACGTCCGCCTGCGTGTATGTGGGGACGGTCTGCCCGGATTTATCCAAAACCGGCGTTCCGTCTATGTTTAACTGCGTTAGCCCAATGGTGAAAAGCTGCATCAATTCGCGGCCGTAGTTTTCGTTCGGCGCCGTGCCCTTGGCCGGATTACCTTTATCGTTGTTCACCATGTTGAGAAACGCGCCCATGGCCGGATTCAACGTGACATCTTTCATGAGCTGCTCATAGTTGCCGAAAGTATCGTTTTGAAAAATATTGAGCAGCGGCGGGAAGGCGGCGGCGTAGTTGACCTCGAGAGCCGAAACCACCCAGATCTCGCTGAGCGCGAAGGCGACACGCTGGCGCAACTGATCCGGCCCGTTCAACGCGTTTTGGAAGAACTGCGTCTGCACCGGCGCCAGATTTGTATTCCCGGTGCCGGTCGGCCCCAGCAGAGGCTGATTGGCAAAGTGCGAAGCCGGCGCTTCCACCTGTTCGCCGAACCATTTTTCAATGCCCTTGGCTTCCAGGTCTTGCAATGCTGCCGGCGTCGGCCCCCAAGTCGCCTGATCCAGCAGGCGGCCTGCCGCTTGCACGCTGAGCGCCCCAATCCCCGGCTGATTGGCAACAAACGATACCGTTCTGCTGGCGCGAGAGCCGTTCGCTGCCGTCGCGATCACTTGCAGCGTGTGGCTGCCGTTCGCGAGCAGCGCCGTATCGAACGCCACATTCCAGCCGACGTTCGGGCAGCCTGCTCTTCCGGGAAACGCGGCGCAAACATCCTGCCGGTTCGTGCCGTACACGGCGTTTCCAAAAGGCACGCCGTCAACTAGAATGGCGATGCTCTGGATGGACGAGTTGTCGTCAACAGCCCAGCCGCCGAAATTTACGATGCCGCTAAACGGAGCGCTCTGTGCGCCCGGCTGATCCACGGTTAACGTGATGGGATTGGCGACACGAAACGTGGTTGTGGCGACGTCTGTCATCCCTCCGCTCGAAGTGCCCGTTAACTGCAGCGTGTGCGTGCCATTCGCCAGCGTGCTGGTATCGAGCGCGAAACTCCACCCCACATTCGGGCACCCCGCGCGTCCGGGAAACACAGTGCATACATCCGGCCGGCTCAGCCCGTACTGCGCCATTCCATAGCTCACCCCGTCGACAGAAACGGCGATGCTTGAAACCGCGGCTTCGTTGTCCACGGCCCAGCCGCTAATGAGAGCAACACCCTGCAGCGTCTGGCTTTGCGCGCCCGGTGCATCGATGTTAATGATCATGGGGTTTGAAGCCGACCAGTTTCCGGCCGTAAAGGTGTTTCCCATGGATGCGTGTATGCCGTTGCTCGCATTCACCGTGACGCTCACGCGATGGCTGCCGCTCGCGAGCGTAGTTGTATCGAGCGTGTAGCTCCAGCCCACATAAGGGCAGTTGATGCTGGTGCTGGTCGAGGTGCAGATATCGGGGCGCGCGCCTCCATAGCTCGCGTTTCCCGCAAGAGCTCCATCGATATACACCTGCACGGAGCTGATTCCGGTCACCGGCGTTGCATCGTAGGCCCAGCCGCGCAGCGTGGCCATTCCCACCAGCGTTGACCCCAGCGTCCCCGGCTCATCGATCCCCAGATGAATCGGGCTCGCGGCCAGATTGTTGTTGACCGAAAAAGTCGCGCTCGACGTCCCCTGCTGGCCGTCTTTGCCTTGCGCCGTGACCTCCAGGACGTGATTGCCGTTCGTCAGAGTTGTCGTGTCGACCGCCAGATTCCAACCGACATTCGGGCATCCGGCTTTGCCCGGATAAGCCGAGCAAACGTCTGCACGCGCGCCGCCGTAGGCTGCCGCTCCGTAGGACACGCCATCTACCGAGATGCTGACCTTCTGAATGGCCGTGTTTAAATCGAGCGCCCAGCCGCCAAAATTCGTCGTGCCGCTGAAGGCGCCGCTCTGCGAATTCGGTTGATCGATGTTCAATCGGATGGGACTGCTCGGCGTCAGGTTAGAAACTTGAAACGAGGCGGTCTGGGCATAGGTTTGGCCGCTCGCTGCCGTGGCTGTGATCTGGACCGTATGGGTGCCGTCGGCTAGAAGCGTTGTGTCCACATTGAGGTTCCAACCGACATTCGGGCATCCCGGCCGGTTCGGAAAAGCGCTGCATACGTCCGGCCGGCTGCCTCCGTAATTGGCGCTGCCGCGCGAAACGCCGTCAACTAAGACGGTCACGCTGCCAATAGCGTAGTAGTCGTTGATCGCCCATCCTCCGAAACCAACTACGCCGCTATACGCGCCGTGCTGGGTGGAGGGACTGTCTATGCCGATATGCGTCGCGGGGCTTGCGCCGGGAGCCCAGTTGGCCACGACAAACGAGCTGCTAGCCGTGCCGTAATCGCCGGTTGTCGATGAGGCGCTGAGCGTTAGCGTGTGGGTGCCGTTCGACAGGCCGCTGGTATCTAAATTGAGAGACCAGCCCACGTTTGGGCAGCCGGGCGCATTCGAATAGACCGCGCAAACGTCCGGGCGGCTGATGCCGTAGGTGACGGTTCCAGTCGAAACTCCATCCACGAACGCCGTTATGCTGTCGACCATGGCGTTCGTATCCACCGCCGAGCCGGAGAACTTCACCACGCCGGCAAACGTCCCGCTTTGCGCCCCCGGCACATCGATCAGAACGTGAATCGCAGGCGTGGTCCCCTGGGCCAACACCACGCCGGCAAACGCCAGCATTCCAAGCGTGAAACGGCAAATCCCCATGCGTTGAACTCTCCTTCCCGCCGGCTCCCCCAAAGTACACAAATTTAGAACAGGCGAGTTGTCTAATTAAAACGCAAGAGCGGGAAAAAGGTTGAGGGCCGCGACGCCAAAGTCCGGAATCGAGTACTAGAGATACCGGGCCAAGGCGAAGCTAGGGCGTAAAGCTAACCGCGCCGCTTCAGCGGAAGAATCCCAAAAGGTACGCGATGATCAGAATGAGCACAATCGTGCCCAGCCCGATTCCGGCGCCTCCGCCATATCCCCAGCGGCCATAGCCGTAGTAACCACCACCGCCCGCCAGCAGAATGATGATGACAATGAGCAAAATGAGCAGCAACTTATTTCCTCCGAATCTGTAAGACTTCTGGGTAGTAGATCTCGACGGCAGGAAACGATTTCGTAGTTTACGCGTTTACGGCAGGCTGCACCGGAAATTTTCAGCCGAATCAGTGCTGCCCGAGCCTTTATACTGCGCAACAGCCGGATAAGCGCAAATCGGTCGCGTGCGAATCACCTGGCCGCCTGGTCCGGCCTTTCTGGCGATAATCTGGTCTGGCGCAGCGCCGCCTTCCACCCAGCGCTCCAGGGCTGCGCCAATATCGTGCTGAGGATCTCCGCTGGCCGCTTGATTCTGGCCGAACCGGTCGGGACCGGCGCCTCCGGAGCAATGCTGGAGGCCAGGGACCATCAAGAGGCGGATGAATTCATTGGCTTGCGCAGAGCCCATTTTTGCAACCACCTGCTGGTAGTAGTTGACCGTTGTCATTGGGGCAATCGCCGCATCGTTCCAGCCGTGGAAGAGGATGAGCTTGCCGCCGTGCGCTTTGAACCGGCTCAGGTCGGGATTGTTGGCATTCAGAATCTTCGCCATTTTCTGATCGGCGATTTTCATATCGCGATCGACATTAAACGTGTGAAAGTTCCACTGTGGATCATTGAAGACCATGTTCTTGAAGAACTGCGTTGAGAACGCATACATGAGGCTCTTCTCCGGCCCCGGTCCGGTGATCCACGGCTCCCAACCGCCAGGCTCGGCCTCACCGCCGGGTGAGTAGCCGGGGAACACCTGTTCACCGGAAGCCGTGCGCGCGCCCGCATAAAGCTTGTTCAAAACATCGAGTTGCGGCTGGGTGAGGCACGCATCAGTTTCCGGTCCGCGGCAAAGCAGGACAGCGGTATCGAAGCGGCAGTGTGGCGGATCTTCAATCACGCCGTCTTTCACTCCGTCCTGGGCGTCGCATGCCGCCAGCGCTGCGTTCTCGATGGCCGGTAGTTTCGTTGCGGGTATGTAGGTGCTGCTGTCCTTCAGCAGCGCCGCATTATCCCAGGCAGCGTTTGAAAGCAGATGTGTCCAATAATTTGCCGGAGCGCCGGCAATGATGCCGTCGTAATCGTCCGGGTACCGCTGCGCTTCCATTAAGCCCTGCCGGCCTCCGTTCGAGCACGAATTGAAATAGGCTCGCTTGGGCGCCGAGTTGTAGAAGGTCTTGATGATTGCTTTCGCGTTGAGGTTGGTGAGATGGATGGCGCGGTAGCCGAAATCGATAATCTTTTCGGGATGATTCAGCGCCCAGGATGCATCTGTATCGTTGGCGGAATGGCCCGTATTGGTTGATGCGGCCGCGTAGCCGTGAGCGATCGCATAGCTAAGTTCGGCATATCCAATTTTCCCTGCGAAACCTCCATTCCCGATCCCCTGGAATTTTGCGTTCCACCCTGTCATGGGAAGCCACACTTCAAATTCGATCTGGGAATCGGAAGCCGGTGTGGTGATGCCGGCGACACGGCAGAAGGGTGTCCTGACAGGAACCGGTTTGCTGTCCGGAGGGTTGAATTCCCCGGCCGGTATCACTTGGGCCGCCGTGATGGTGGTGTCCTGCAGTTTCATGCCCGCGAGCGAGGCGCAGTCTTCGCCCTGAATTTGTACGGCGCCAAGACAGATTGCAAATGCTAGAGGAGCGATAAGGACCTTTTTTCGCATGTTTCCGATGTTATGCCAGCCGCCCGCCGAAAAGTAAGTCCGGCTAAACAACCGGTTTAGAAAATTTGGCTTGATTTTCGAATCGCGCATGGCGTAACGTGCACGTAGCCGTTAACCCGGCTTCTAAGTGAAGAGGGGATTGTTCTATGTTTCGGCTGGCTTTGTCGCTGGCGCTGTTTTTCGCTTCGCCTGCCTTTCTGTTTTCACAAACGACTTTCGGCTCCATTACAGGTACTGTTACCGACCCAAGCGGCGCCGCTGTCTCCGGTGCGCGTGTCAAAGCCACGGAAAAAAACAGCGGTTATTCCTACCAGACACAGACCAATCAGGAGGGTAACTACACCGTTCCGGATTTGCGCGAGGGCGATTACACGGTCGCCGTGACCGCCACCGGGTTTCAGGAAGCCGACGTGAAAGACATCAAGCTGGCCGCGCGCGAGATTCGCCGCGTTGATGTCGCACTTCAGGTAGGCGCGGTGAGTTCTACGGTTGAAGTAACAGCAACTCCAGCCGCTGTAGTCGAAACCGAAACTGCCCGCATTAGCCAGACAGAGACCTCCATGCAGTTGGAGGATCTCCCGCTGAACACCCGAAGCGTCACGTCTTTTCTGGCGCTGGTTCCGGGCGTGGGGCAGGCTACTACCGTAACGGCAACTTACCGCTTCAACGGGAGCCGGAGAAATCAATCCGAATTTACCGTCGACGGCATCAGCAACATCACTTACAACGGCACCCAGACCAGCCCGCTGACCAACTACTTAGAAAGTTTTCAGGAAGTCCGCATTGACAGCGCGGACAATACCGCCGACGCCGGCGCCATCGGGCAGGTCATGGTGGTTTCTAAATCAGGCACCAATCAGCTTCACGGCAGCTTGTTCGATTACTATCAGACGCCGGCATTCCGCGCGCGCAACTTCTTTTCACCCACCCGAGCCACCGGCATCAACCATCAGCCGGGCGGATCGATTGGCGGTCCCATCGTTGTTCCCCATATCTACAACGGTCATGACAAGACGTTTTTCTTTTATGATTTCGAAACTTCGCGCGGCAGCCAAACTCAAAACCTGATCAATCCGACTGTGCCCATCACGCCCTGGTTGACAGGAAACTTTTCAAGCCTTCTGCCCGGCACCGTGATCAAGAACCCGGTTACCGGGCAGGCTTATCCGGGTAACATTATTCCGGCCAGTCAACTGAACGCCGTGTCACTCGCGATTCAGAACCGTTTTTACCCGGTTCAAAACAACGGCAGCACCACGACTTTGGCGCCACGCAACTATGTCACTACGCTGACCCATCCTTTCGACCCCAATACGTATTGGAGCGGGCGTATCGATCACCGCCTTTCAGATAAAACCTTTCTGTTTGCGCGCTACACCTGGCAACGCCA
>JAJPJN010000106.1 GCA_021324185.1 Terriglobia bacterium
GAGCAGGCCTGCCTTGACGGTGCGGGTGTCGTTGCAGGTTTCAAGCAGCAGAATATCTGCGCCGCCATCGAACAGACCTTTGGCCTGTTCGTAGTAACTTTCGACCAGTTCCGGGAAAGTGACGCCGCCACTCACCGTGATGGCCTTAGTGGTAGGGCCCATGGAACCGGCGACGAAGCGGGGGCGCGAGGTGGTGGAAGCCGCGGCGGCTGCCTGGCGTGCGAGCTGGGCGGCCTGGAAGCTCAAGGCGTAGGAACGATCGGCGATGCCGAATTCCGCCAGAACGAGGCGCGAACTTTGAAAACTGTTGGTTTCGACGATGTCGGAACCGGCGTCGTAGTAGGCGCGGTGGATGTCGAGAATGACGTCGGGACGTGTGGCGACGAGGTTTTCGTTGCAGCCTTCGAGCGCGGGACCGCCGAAATCGGCTGCGGATAGATGGCGGTCCTGCAGCATGGTGCCCATGGCGCCATCGAGCACGAGCACACGTGTAGAGAGAGCGTCTTCGAGCGCTTGCAGGCGCAGTTGGCGGCCGTCCGTGTTACCCGAGTGCATGAAGATACAGAAGTATCTTCATTCTAACGGGGAGGCGCCGGAAGCCGGAAGCGGGGTTAGGCGATGGCTGAAGAGGTTTTGCTCTTGCCGCTGGTTTTCTTCTGCTTCTTTTTCGCCGGTGCGGCGGCTGATGCAGCGTTCGGCTTTGGAGTAGCGGCAACCAGGGGGTTCGGCCGCTTGATTGCCGCCGTGAATGTTGGGTCTTGTGGATCGTTTGGTCCGGTCATGTGATGAGTTCTCCTGTCATATTCAATGCAATTGCTCTGCCAGTTTACTCTTATTTGAGAATTTTGAACAGAGTAACGTCGGCGCCGACGCTCACGCGCAGGCAGGCGAGCCGGTCCCCGGCTGGCGACCAAGCGAATGCGGGTATGGATTGATCCTCGAAATCGGTCAGTTGAACGGGACTGCCGCCGTTCAGAGGAACGCGCCAAACATTCGAAGTACCGTTCGGGTCTGTGCGCACAAAACCAAGAGATACGCCATCCGGCAGCCAGCGCACGGGCATGCTCGCCTGCGGAATCAGTCGCGGCTGTCCGTTACCTTCAAAAGGAATGACGGCAACCATCCATTTGCCGGTTCCCGGGTCCTCAAGATAGCAGGCGATCCATTTGCCGTCGGGAGATATTTGCGGGCCTTCTGCAGTGTAATTGCCGACTTCAACAGCGGGACCACCAAGCGCCGGAATCTTATATAAGTGGGGCAAATTTTGAGTCCAGGATGTGTAAACAACCCAGCGGCCGTCGGGAGAAACCGAGGGCTGTTCATCGTAGTGTGGCGCAAATGTGAGTTGACGCAGGTTATTGCTGTCCGCGTCAAATCGCCAGATATGAAACTGGCCGGACCGGTTGGAACTGAAGACGACCGATTTACCGTTCGTTGACGGAATCGCGGCGGCGCCTTGTTCGATGAAGGGTTCGTTTGTCAGGGCGCCGAACGACTGCGTTTGGGTATCGAGCAGTCCAAGATTTGGAAAGCCGTTGCGGCGGGAGTTTACGATCAGATGTCCAGCATCCGACCAGACGAGAGCGGGATTGCGCTCGGCTTCTCCGGGAAGCGTATCGCCGTGTTCAAAATCATTAGGCCGGGAGATCCAGATGGCAGCTTTTGAATCGGTTTTGATAGCCGTCATCTGCTTGCTATCAGGTGAGAGACTGACCTCCGAGTAAGCGGCCAACTCATTCGTGAGGAGGTGGTCGGCGCCGGTGCTGACGGCGACCTGGTGCAACTGGGCCCGCTTGTTGGGTTCGCTTTGCGTTTGCACGCTCGCCAGAAGTGACTTGCCGTCCGGAGCCCACATTACCTGGCCGACAGCTTGCCAATCCGGCATGGGACGGTGCGATTCGGAACCGTTCATCTGTAGCAGAAGTAGCGCAAGGGCATTTGATTGCGCTGTGTGCGTAATCAACGCAATCCGCTTATCGTCTGGTGACCAAGCCGGCCGGCGAAATAGAGATACCTCGGAACTGGAGAAGATTGAGTGCGCGTTCTGCCCGTCCCGGTTAGCCAACATCAGCCGGCTGAGAGTTTCAGTTCCGTGATTTTTCTTTACCCGCTGATATTGCACGTACACGAATCGATCGCCATCGTGCGAGAAAGACACGGGACCATCGATATCGACGACGATGGGATTGTTCGAGTGCGTTCCCACGAGGGGGACGGCATACAGCCGCCCCATGAGCGCCTGATCTTTTTCCACGACATATAACGTCTGGTTGTCAGGAGCGAATGTCAGGCCGCTGTAGTTGATTCGGCGCGGCGGAATCTTGATCTCATCGGAAGCCGAATCAATCTGCTTGAGATGCAGGGCTTGCTGGCCATCCGGCTGGCCCACGGCGTAGGCCAAATACTTGCCGTCTGGCGAGATGGCATCCAACTGCACGCGCCCATTGAAGGTGAGCTGGCGCACCGGTTCGATGTGCAGCCAGTGTGGGTTGCGCGAAGTCCACCACCACAGGCCGGCGGCGAAACAGGCGGCGAGCAGAATGGGGAGGAAGATCAGCGTTTTGGTGCGCCGAGTGAGACCGGATTGAGCGGGTGTGATGCGAATGCGGCTGGCGGATGGGGTGAGGCCGCCGGCCGATTGCAAGGCGTCGAGCATGTCGCGCGCGGAGGCGTAACGATCCTTCGGCTTTTTCGCGAGAGCGCGGGCGATGATGACGTGGAGCGCGGGCGGTACCGACTTATCCGGGCGCAAAGGCGGGACGGGGGCGTCCTGTATGGCTACGAGCACATGGCTCTGGGTTGCGCCTTCAAAGGGGCGATGGCCGGCGATCATTTCGTAAAGGATTACGCCGAGGCTCCAGATGTCGGTGCGGTAGTCGACTGGGTCGCCACGGGCCTGCTCGGGGGACATGTATTCAGCGGTACCGATGGTGGTGCCGGGGCGAGTGAGGTCGGTCTGCTGGATCTGCGTTTCGTCGGAGGTTTGGAGCAGACGCTTGGCGAGCCCGAAATCGATGACTTTTACGAAACCATCGGGGCGAAGCATGACATTGCTGGGCTTCAGATCGCGGTGGACGACGCCGGCGGCGTGCGCGGCACTGAGGGCGGAGGCGATCTGGCTGGCGATATCGACGGCAGACTGTACGGAAACGAGGTTGCGCTGCATGGCGGAGCGCAAGGTGACGCCGTCGATGAATTCGCTGGCGATGAAGTGCTCGCCTTCCAGTTCGCCGACGTCATAGATGGTCAGGATGTTGGGGTGGTTGAGGGCGGAGGCGGCGCGGGCTTCCTGCACGAGACGCAGGAGGTTTACTTCGTCTGAGATGAGGTCGGGGGGCAGGAATTTTAAGGCGACCTGGCGGCCGAGGCGGGTATCGAGCGCGAGATAGATCTGACCCATACCGCCTGCTCCTAGCTGCCGGATGATGCGATAGGGCCCGAACTGGCGGCCGAGGCGGGGATCGGGAGCGGATGTGGCGCTGTGCTCGCGGGAACGTGATTCGCCGAGCCGGGTAAACCGGGTAAAGGTTTTCGTGATTTCCTCGCGCAGACGTGGCATGGGCGCCGGACGGGCTTAGTACTGATTTCAGGCTGTAGCTTCGATTGTCGCGCAGGAAGGGGGGAAGGGGAAGCGGGCCGGCTGGAAAGCCGGCGGCGGGCTGGAAAGCCCGGCCCCACCGAAAAGGGCCTGGCCTGCAAAAGAGTGGGGCCTGAGCACCCACGGGGAAGATGAAATTTTTTCTATTTGTCCCTAGGGAATTCCCGAGAAGATAAGTGTCATCAATCAAAAATCTGATTGGTATAAAAAAACCTCGAAAATCTGCTTGCCTTCGACGTGGTTGCTGAAGGAAAATTAAGGATCTTCTTGCGCTAGACCCCTCTCGTCGGGACGGTGCTTGTCAGTCTGCACCGGTCCTGCCCTTTGTGCACCACAAAGTGGGTCTATGCCGGCAGTCACTCGGGGGGAAAGGTGAATTGTATTGATCAACCAAGCTGTTTTGTCCCGGTCTGAGAAGCTGCGTTTCCGGATTCTTGGCCCTACGATCGACCATGTTCCAGCAGTCCGGCTCAATATCGATGTTGACGCCCGGCTACACGCAAAGATGCTTTTCGATGTGCAGTTACTTCGAGGGAGCGCTTTGCGGGAATATTTTCCGGTCGCGGACGGACTCACACCCGACGGCCGTCATTATCAGCCGGCGGATGCGGAAAGCTGGCACGTTCTGCTCGAAGATGAGCGCGGGCGTGTTCGCGGTTGTGCACGGTACCGGCCGATTACGGCGGGCTTCAGCCAGCTCGGCGCGCGCGATTGCGCGCTGGCGAAATCGAAAACGTTCGGGCACCTGCTCGAGCGGGAGGTGGAGAACCACATTCGCCGCGCAAGGGCGGCGAATCTGCAATACGGCGAAGCCGGGGGCTGGGTTTTAGCTCCCGAAATACGAGGCTCGACGGCGGCGATCAACATCGCGCTGATGACCTTCGCTTTAGCCGACCAGTTGGGCGGGGGGATGGGCCTCACGACGGCCACCACACGCCATTATTCGGCGGCAATGCTTCGCCGGCTGGGAGGCGACCGGCTGGGCGGACTACCAGCCTACTACGATCCGAAGTACGGATGTATTATCGAGATCCTGGCTTTCGACATGAAAGCGCTAGCGCCTCAATTTGCTCCGAAGCTGGAGTTTTTCAAAAGCATTCTGAGCACGATGCCGATCATTTGCGGGCCGAGGAGCACGCAGCCGGTACCGGCGGTCACCGGGTTCCCGTTGGCGCAAAGGCCGGCGGCAAAGGCATCCGCGCTGCTGAACTAGTTCCAGCCAGATTTAACCCGGCTAGCCAACCGGATGCGCTTTGTCGATGTGTTCGAAGGCGATCCAGAACTCAGGCGGGGAATACCGGGAAGTCGACTCGGCGGCTTTGCAGAGGACGCCGTCGGGGCCGACGGAAAGGATAGTTACCGTACTTTTAGTACCGTCGATCACGAGGTCCACCAGCTTTCCGATGTTGGCTCGAAGGCTGCGGATTATCTCCTCTCGATGCATCCAAGAATAAAATCGCAAGCGGTCCATCTGGTTACAGACGACCGCTTGCGATTTCAGTTACGGACTGTGTTTTGGCAGTTTACTTTCTTTTACGGTAGGCGCCGAGCGCAAATACGCCGAGGCCTACGAGCGCGAGGAGACCCGGTTCCGGAACGACGGCGGTTGAGAAGTTTCCTGTGTAGCCCGTGGCTATGTAGTTGTTGCCGGCACTGTCCTTCTGGGTGGCGAAAGTCGCTAACAACGCGTCGATCGTGCAAGTGCCGCCGCTGCTGCACTGGGGATCGTTGTTTGAGAAGTCGGCGTCGAGAATCGCGCTAAACGCAGACGATCCGCTTGCGGAAGTGCCGGTATAGGCGATTCCTTTGAAGTTGACGGTCGCATCCACGCCGGTTTGCGTTTGAGTTAAAATGATCGGCGATTGCTGACCATTGACCATCGGCCGACATGAGAAACCATTTTTGGTGGGGTCTGAGCCGGTGCAGTTGGGGACGTCGGTACTGAAAGGGACGATCAGCAAATCCAGCATGACAGTATCCGGTAGGACCACCCATTGAGGTACTGACAGGGCACCGTCGGGAAAGTGCGGCTGGGCACTAATGTCTTTGATGTTCGCAGGAGTTGCGGTGGACAATGCGAGTGGGCCGCTTGCAAATACACCCGTCAGCGGTGGCTGTATGTGCGCCAACTGATCGCCTGGAGGCGGGGGTGGCGTCACGTTATATCCGAAAACCAACTGACTCGTCGTGACCTCGATGGTTCCTTGCAAATTAAACGATCCCGCTCCGACGCTTGTTGCGCCTAAGGGCGCGGTAGTTATTAGGGCGCTAATGAGCCCTCCGAAAAAAAGCCTGCCAAAATGAATCTTCATTTTTCTGTTTTCCTCCTAACGCTCAGCAAGTTAGCCGATATTGGCCAACACTCTTGCGTGTGCATAGAGTATGACACACCCTATTGCCTGCGCTGGCCTGTAGACTCTTCCAGAAGAGCTGTGCAACACTGGTAAATTTTCGTAGCCCGAATACTGACGGGGCTGGGTTATATGGACGTATGTTGTTGAATTTAAAGGCGCGGGTTGGCGGCTGCGTGGCTGGGAACCTAGTACTAATTTGATCTCTAGCAGTACTTATTGGGCGGATAAAGGTGCTAAGGGAACCGGAAATTGGCTGCGCCGTAGAGTGAAAAACATTATTCTGCCCGCAGGGCTTGCATGGGATCGATGCGTGCGGCGCGCCGGGCGGGGAGATAACTGGCGGCGAAAGCTACCACGATCAGGATGGCGGTGACGCCGCAGAAGGTGGCGGCGTCGAAGCCGCTGACGCCGAAGAGGATGCTTTGCATGAAACGGGTGAGCGCGAAAGCGGCGGCGAGTCCGGCGAGCACGCCGGAAGCGGCCATCCAAACGCCCTGGCGCAGGATCAGCGCGATGACGGAGGCGGGTTCGGCGCCCAGGGCGATGCGGACGCCGATCTCTTTGGTGCGCAGCGTGACCGAATAGGCGAGGACGCTGTAGAGGCCGATGGCGGCGAGTACGAGCGCGAGGACGCCGAAGCTCAGGAGCACGGTCATGAGGAAGCGGCGGGGGGAGACCCAGCCGCTGAGAATGTTCTCCATGCTGTCTACATCCGAGACCGGCAGTTCTTTATCGAGCGCCCAGACCTGCTGTTTGATGACGTTCGCCAGGGAGAGCGGATCGGCGGTTGTGCGCACCACGAGCCACATCTGCTGCATATGATGGCCGGGAATATAGATCTGGGGATGGGGCGCTGAATCGGGGCCGAATTGATGCTCGTCGCTCACGACGCCCACGACTGTGTAAGCCGTCTCTTTGCGCTGCTCGCTTTTGAAAAGCACGGTTTTTCCGATGGGATTCTGCCGGGGCCAGTTCTCGCGGGCGAATGTTTCATTCACCAGCACCACGCCTGGCTGGGCGGTCAGGACGTCGGCGCGGGTGATATTCCGGCCTTGCAGAAGACGCATACCGATGGCGTTGACGTGATCGCCGGTAATGCGGGACCAGTCTGTAACTTTGGGTTTGGCCGGATTTTCGGGATCTCCGGGCAGGCGGTAGCCAGACTCGCTGATGCTGCGCATGGGAAGCGCGGTGGCGAGACTCGCGGCACGCACGCCGGGCAAGCGTTGAATTCGTTCGAGGAGCTGATCATTGAAGGCGGCAACTTGCTGGGGATTCGGGTAGCGCCGGTCGGGCAGGTTCAGACGCAGGGTGAGGACGTGATCGGGCTGGAAGCCGAGATCGGTATCGAGCAGAGCGAGCAGGGTTCGAATGGTGAGGCCCGCGCCGATTAAAAGAACGAGCGAGAGTGAGATCTCGACGATGACGAGGGCGGCGCGGAGACGGGTGGTGGAGTGGGCGATGGAACGCGAGCCGCGGCCGAGAGATTCGGCGATGCTTCGATGGATGGAATGCAGGGCCGGGGCAAGACCGAACAGGACGCCGGCAAGCAGCGTGACGCCAACGGTGAACGCGAGCACGAAGGGATCGATTTTCAGTTCATGGAAGCCGTGGATCTCTTGGGGTGCAAGAGCGGTAGCCAGGCGCACGCCCCAGAATGCGAGCAGCAGGCCGGCCAATCCACCGGCGAAGCTGAGTAGAAGGCTTTCGCTCAGGGCCTGGCGAACGATGCGCCAGCGGCCAGCGCCCAGGGCGAAGCGAACGGCGATTTCGGTCTCGCGCGCGACGGCTTTTGCGAGCAGCAGATTGGCGATGTTGGCGCAGGCGATGAGCAGAACGAAACCGACGGCCACTTGCAGAACCCACAGGCTGCGGCGCACGTCGGGATCGACGTCTTCCGAGATGGTGGGGAAGACGTTGACGCCGAATCCTTTCCAGTTCGGATCCTGCTGCGCGGTGCGTTTGGCAAGGACGTTCATTTCGGCGCGCGCCTGGGCGAGCGTGGCGCCGGGGCGGAGGCGGGCGATGATGGTGAGGGCCATCGATTGCTGCTCGGCATTCGTGGCATCAAGGTGCAAGGGGACCCACAGCTTGGGCCTGCTCTCATCCAAGCCCTGAGCCTGGGCGGGTAATTCGAAACCGGGGGGCATGACGCCGATGATGCGGTAGTCTTGGCCGCTGGCGCGCACGCTTTTGCCGAGGATGTTGGGGTCGCCAGCGAAGCGGCTGCGCCAAAGATCGTCGCTGAGGATGGTGACGTGATCGCGGCCGGTCTGTGTATCCTGCAGGGTGAAATTGCGGCCGATGCGCGGGGCGATTCCTAGCAGCGGGAGGAGGCTGGGAGAAGCCGCGACGCCGTCGATCTTTTCCGGTTCGGGATTGCCGCCGGCGCGCGAGGATGTGAGGTCGAAGGAGACGTCGTCGTAGGCGGCCATAGCGGCGAACGAATGGGCCTCCTGCTTCCAGGCGAGATAGTCTTTCAGGCGGACGGGGAGGCGTTCAGCGATGAAGGCCATCAGGGCGGGATTGCGCTCATAGATGGAGACCAGACGCTGGGGATTGCGGATGAAGCGAAATGGCGCCGAATTTAAGATGACGGCGTTGACGGTGCTGAAAATGGTGACGTTGGCGCCTATTCCGAGGGCCAGCGCGAAGATGGCGGCGGCTGTGAAGCCGGGAGTTTTTCGAAGCTGCCGCAGGGCATAGCGTAAATCCACCCTTAGTTGATCCACATTTCATGCATATCACCTGAGATGATCGGCCCCAGCGAGCCACTTGTAAGAAATGCGGGGGCAAAAGGTGGCAGCAGGCTTGCAACCAAAGTGGCTGGTGTACTCCGAAACACTGTGTTTTACTGGAACTAATCCAATCTCCTCATGGTTAGCGTGCCTGTAGCTCCGTCTGCCCAGGCCACACCTCCCGCCACCACGCTGCGGTGGCAGCCGATCGTGTGGTTCGGAGCGCTCCTGGTCCTCTGCTACGCGCCGATTCTTTACCGCATGGGCCTGCAGTGGGCGAACGACGAAAACATGGGGCACGGCTTTTTCGTGCCGATTGTCGCGGGCATCATTGTGTGGCAGCGGCGGCATAGATTAGCTGCGATCCCGCTACGGACGAACAGGTGGGGTTTGGTGCTGGTGGTCTGGGCTGCTGTGCAAGCCATCATCGCGACGTTAGGGGCGGAGTTGTTCACGGCGCGCTTAGCGTTCCTGATTGCGGTGGTGGGGGCGATCCTCTATGTCGGCGGCACGGCGTGGGTTCGAGCGCTGGCGTTTCCGCTGTTGCTGCTGCTGTTTATGATTCCGATTCCGGCCATCATCTATGCGCAGCTCACTCTGAAGCTGCAAATGCTGGCGAGCCAGTTGGGCGAATTGCTGATCGGCTGGATGGGCATTCCGGTGTTGCGCGCGGGCAACACGCTGCAGTTACCGAATGGAACGCTCGATATTGCCGAGGCGTGCAGCGGTATTCGCTCTTTGCTATCGCTGGCGTTCCTTTCGCTCGTTTACGCCTATTTCATGGACAAGCGGGTGTGGATGCGGTTTGCGCTTTTGATTGCCACGGTTCCGATTGCTATCGGCGCAAATGGCGTCCGGGTGGCGATAACGGGATTGCTGTACCAGATCAATACGGAGCTGGGGCAGGGCGTGTACCACGAAACGGAAGGTTATATCGTTTTCATCGTGGCTCTTGTAGCGCTGATCATCACTCACCGCGTCTTAAGTTTAGTGGCCAAGCGCGCGGGTAGGCATTAGAACGCGATGAATAATTTCTGGAAGCTGCGTAGCGTACGGATTTTGAGCATTGTGCTGCTGGTGCAGGCGGGACTGTTTTATGGATTCTCGCGGCACGAAAACGTGCCGGCGCACAGGCCGCTGAAGCTTTTCGATTTAGGCAGTACGAACTGGTCGCTGGTGCAGGATGTTGATTTGGACCAGGACACGCTGGATGTGTTGAAGGCGGACGACATTTTGTCGCGGGTATATCAGAACCGGCAGACGGGTCAAGTGGCGACGCTGTTTGTGGCGTATTTCGATACGCAGCGCACAGGCAAAGCGCCGCATTCTCCTAAAAATTGTCTGCCGGGAGCGGGATGGGCTCCTTCGCAATCGGGAACGGTGGACATCACAGTTCCCGGGCAGGCTCATCCGATCCACGTGAACCGCTACGTGGTCTCGCGCGGAGAGAATCAGAGCGTGGTTCTGTACTGGTACCAATCGCACAACCGGGTGATTGCGAGCGAGTACACGGCAAAGATTTACACCGTTGCCGATTCCATCCGCTACAACCGCAGCGACACGGCGCTGGTGCGGGTGATTGTCAATGCCGATGACGGCAACACGCAGAAAGCGCTGCATACGGCTGAATCGTTCGTGCAGGCATTCTTCGAGCCACTGAAAAACTGGCTGCCGGCGTAGCTTACGGCTGAAGGCTTGGCCGCACGCAGCACATTCTCCACAAAAACGATAGACATAAACTGGAACTAGATGCCCGCCGTTGCTTCCAGTGCACCCCAGAGCGAACTGACGCAGCCGGATTTGCTTACGCGAATCGGCAACACGCCGCTGCTCGAGATACGGTCGGCGCGGCGCGGGGCGGTTGGGGTTTTCGCGAAAGCCGAATTTCTGAATCCGGGCGGGTCGGTGAAGGACCGGCCGGCGCTCAACATGATTCTGGAGGGCGAGCGGTCGGGGAAACTGACGAAATCGAAAATTCTGCTGGATTCGACCAGCGGGAATACCGGGATTGCGTACGCGATGGTTTGTGCGGCGAAGGGCTACCGGGTGAAGCTGTGCCTGCCGGCGAATGCATCTCCGGAACGGATACAGATTCTAAAAGCATTTGGTGCAGAGCTGGTGCTGACGGACGCGGCGGAGGGTTCCGATGGCGCGTTGCGGGTTTGCCAGAAGATGTATGAAGATTCGCCGGAGGAGTACTTTTATCCGGATCAGTACAGCAATCCCGCGAACTGGCAAGCGCACTATGAGACCACAGGAAGCGAGATTATCGAGCAGACGGCGGGCAAGGTCACGCATTTTTTGGCGGCGATCGGGACGGCGGGCACATTTGTCGGGGTAAGCCGGCGATTGCGGCGCGAGCTGGCGCAGGTGGAATGCATTACGGTTCAACCGGCGACGCCGCTGCATGGCCTGGAAGGGACGAGGCATCTGCCGAGCGCGATTGTGCCGCGCATTTACGATCCGACGCTGGCGTCAGGCAATTTCTGGATTGAGACCGAAGACGCCTATGCGACGGCGCGCCAGTTGGCCCGCAATGAAGGGCTGCTGGTGGGAGTTTCCGCGGCGGCGAACGTTTTAGCTGCGACGCGGCTGGCGGAACGCCTGTCTAACGAAGGTAAGGAAGCCACGCTGGTGACGATTCTGTGCGACGGCGGGCAGAAATACCTGAGCGAACCCTTTTGGAATGATTGAAATCGAGAGCACGGCGTGGCAGGCAATGGTGCTGCACGCGGAACGAACGTATCCAAACGAGTGCTGCGGAGCGATGCTGGGGCACATTCGAGGAGAGCATAAGCAAGTTGTGGCGGCGGTCCCGCTCGAGAATTCGTTTTCAGGCGAGCAGAACACGCGCTATGAACTGCGGCCGGAGGATTTACTCGAAGCGGACCGGACGGCGCGCGCGCGTGGTTTGGACCTGGTGGGGATTTTTCATTCGCACCCGGATTGCGATGCCTATTTTTCACCAACGGATCTCAAACATTCGTGCCCGTGGTACTCGTTTGTGGTGCTTTCGGTTTATAACGGCAAATTCGATCACGCCAAGAGCTTTCTTCCGGATGCAGATCAGACCAAGGCAGAAGACGAGGAGTTGATATGGCCAAAATTGTGATTCCGACTGCACTGCGGCAGTTCACAGATCAAAATGACGCGGTGGAGGTGAGCGCGGGCACGGTGGGAGAAGCGCTGAATCAGTTGACGGCGCAGTATCCGAATATCAAGAACAATCTTTATAACGAGCAAGGCAAACTGCGGAGTTTTGTGAATGTCTACGTAGACGACGAAGATATTCGCTACTTGGATAAAGACGAAACCAGATTGCAAGGCAATGAGACGATTTCGATTGTCCCGAGCATTGCAGGCGGCGCGACAGCGCTGGCTGAAGCAGAGACGGCGGCGCTAAGCAACGAAGAGATTGCACGCTACAGCCGGCATCTGATTCTTCCTGAAGTAGGCATGGAAGGGCAGCTTAAACTCAAGCGCGGCAAGGTTCTGCTAATCGGCGCAGGAGGGCTGGGCGCGCCGCTCGGGCTGTATCTGGCGGCGGCGGGAGTGGGGCGGATCGGAATCGTGGATTTCGATGTTGTGGATGCTTCCAATCTGCAGCGGCAGGTGATTCACGGGACTTCGGACATCGGGCGCAAAAAGATCGATTCGGCCGCGGACCGCATGCGGGAAATTAATCCGAACCTGCAGATCGACAAATTCGATACCGGGCTGAGCAGCGAGAACGCGCTCGGGATTCTAAAAGACTACGACGTGGTGGTGGACGGCACCGACAATTTTCCGACGCGCTATCTGGTGAACGACGCCTGCGTGCTGCTGAAGAAACCGAACGTATACGGGTCGATCTTCCGGTTCGAAGGACAGGCGACGGTGTTCGCATACGAAGACGGTCCGTGTTACCGGTGTCTTTATCCGGAGCCGCCGCCTCCGGGGCTGGTTCCGAGCTGTGCGGAAGGCGGAGTGTTGGGCATTCTGCCGGGGTTGATCGGGCTGATTCAAGCGACGGAAGCGGTGAAGATTCTGCTCGGGGTGGGCGAGACGCTGAAGAACCGCTTGCTGCTTTATGATGCGCTGAATATGAGATTCCGCGAGCTGCGGCTGCGGAAGGATCCCGACTGCCCGGTGTGCGGGACGCATCCGACGGTGACAAAGCTCATCGACTATGTTGAATTCTGCGGGATGAGGCCCGCTCCTGTGCAAGCACAAGCAGCGCAAGGTGGAGTAATCGATCCGGTGGAAGTGAAGCAGAAGCTGGACCGCGGCGACAGTTTCGAGCTGATCGACGTGCGGGAGCCGCACGAATATCAGATCGCGCGCATTCCGGGCGCGAAGTTGATTCCGCTCGGCGAGTTGCCGAAGCATTTGGGCGAGCTGAATCCGAACGCCGAATACGTGATGCATTGCAAGAGCGGCGGCCGAAGCCAGAAGGCGGTGGATCTGCTGAAGCAGAACGGGTTCAAAAACGTCCGCAATATGACGGGCGGGATTTTGGCCTGGAGCGACAAGGTTGACCCGACGGTGCCGAAGTACTAGCCGGCCGGGGCGGCGAAGTGATTGACCGGGCCGTAACCGTGGCCCAATCCGGGCGCAGTTTCGATTGCACGCTGGATGAATCGCTTTGCGCTGGACACAGCATCTTCGAGACTTTTTCCGAGCGCCAAACCAGCGGTAATGGCGGCTGAGTAAGTACAGCCTGTGCCGTGGGTGTGCGTGGTTTGGACACGCGCGCCGGCAAAGCGGGTGATCTTCTCCGCGGTGCAGAGAATATCGACCGGCTCTCCGGCGAGGTGCCCGCCCTTGATCAGCACGGCGCGGCATCCGATGTCGAGCAGACGGCGCGCGGCGTCCTGCATATCGGATTCAGTTTGGATGTAGGAGCCGGTCAGGGCTTCTGCTTCGGCGATATTGGGCGTGACCAGAGCCGCTTTGGGCAGCAGTTCCCGCTTGAGGGCATCTTCCGCTTGTGGCGTGAGCAGGCGCGCCCCGTGCTTGCTGACCATTACCGGATCGACAACCAGGGGAAAAGAGAACGAGGCGGCCAGCGCGGCAACGGCTTCGACAACGGCGGCATCTGCTAGCGCGCCGGTTTTTGCCGCGGCCGGAGACAGATCAGAGACGACGGCTTCAATCTGCTGGATGACCAGATCGGCGGCGAGCGGCTCGACGCGCGCCACGTTTCTTGTGTTCTGGACCGTGATGAGGGTGATGGCCGCGGCGCCGTAGACGCCGAATTGATGAAAGGTTTTGAGATCGGCCTGAATGCCCGCGCCACCGCTCGGATCAGAGCCGGCGATGGTGAGCGCTACCGGCAGCATGCTCCAACGGTAGCGCAGGGAATGAGCGCTACTGAAACGTTTGGGTCGTCGAGGCCGGGCCGACGGAGTTCGATAGAGTCACAGCGACCGAGCCGATTTGTGTGACATCGCCATTAACGGGGAAACTTGCCTGTAGGGAGAATGCACCGCCTGCCTGCGTGTTTCCGAAGAAATATTGATGGAAGCTGGAGGCCGCGTCGACCGAGATTCCATTGGGCGTCAAGACCTGCCCGTTGATGCCGTAGAAAGTAAACGAGAGCTGGCCAGCACTGTAGGTGTTATCGAAACCGGTGACCGTTACGACCAGATTGGGCGCCTGGCGCACCGCCTGTGCCGAAGTAATCTGCACGGCTGACGGCGTGATGTTGTAGCTCTGTGTAACCGCTGCCTGATTCGGGAACTGCACTGTGAACTGGATGGTGCCTGCAGTGGTCCCGGTCTGAAACGTAATGGCGGACTGCCCGTTGTAGGTAGCCACTTGTGCTCCATTGGCGATGGTTACTTGCAACTGGCGGGTGCTGGTGGCGACGAATTTAATCGCAGGGTCATCGGTGACGTTGGCCACGGAGGGCGTGAACTGCATCGTCAATGTGCCGATTTCGCCGACCGGCGCTGCGCTGGGGAGCTGAATCATTACGTGGGGCTGCTGCTGGCTTGATAAAGGCTGCTGATCGACTGTGATGGTGGGCGCAGGCACTGGGGACGTGATGCTCTGCCCGGTGAGGCTGAAGGATCTGCTGCCGATCAGCAGCGTTCCGGTATACGTACCTGTGGTGGAACCGGAAAAGACGACGCGAAATGTGGTTGAGCTTCCGGGCTGGATGGTGACCGGGGCCGGATTTGTTCCTGAGATGGCGAATCCCGCTCCGGACGCGGCTATGGACGGCACGGCGACGGCGCTGATCGTGGTTGCCGGATTACTCACGGTGAACAGCAAGGTGGCATTGATGCCGCTGCCGGAAATGGTCTGGCCGAAGTTGATGGGGCTGGCAGGCTGCGCGGTCAGGTTGACTCCGGTTGAATCGGTATAAGTAACGACGAGCGAGCCGATATCGCCGACGACGCTGGCGGTTCCGGTTCCCTGCAGGATAAAGACATTGGAACCGACCAGGAGCGTGGTTTGCTGGGTCGCCGTGCTGCCGGGCGCGAAGGTAATGGTGAAGGGAACGGAGGCTCCTGCGGCGAGGCTTGCGGGCAATGCGCCGAGTTGAAAGGGAGTGCTGGGGTTGTTGGTAGGCGTCTTGAGGACGACCAACTGTTGCGGATTGATTGTGCTGCTGGTGCCATTGGACAAGGTAAATGTCACGCCCAGAGAGGAAGTTGTGGGGATGTTGCCGAAGTTGATGGCCTGCTGTTCATTGGGCTGAAGAACGTTGCCATCGCAGCGGAGCACGGACGGATTGTTGCAACTCAGACTGATTTGCGCGGCTGTGCCGTTGCCCTGGAGGGTGGAAAAGGTGACTAGGCTGCCTCCTACTATGCCGATCTGAGCTGCTGCCGTTGTCGCGCCGGTGGCCGCCGGAACGAAATAGATATGAAAGAACTGCCCCTGACCCGGGCTGAGCGACAGGCCATAGGCCAGATCGCTGGTGAAATTGTTGTTCTGCTGCGAGCCGCTGACGAACCCAATGGATGAAATCTGGATAGCTGCCGCAGAGTTGTTGACCAGGCGCACGCCGACGGCACTGGAGCTGCCGACCGGAGTGTTGGCAAAGCTGTAGCTGGCGGGAAAGGCTTGCAATTGCGTCACCGGCTGGCCGCCGCCCGAAGGATCGAGATAAAAACCGAGCGCGGGGTTCTGCGCTTCAAGACAAGCGCCGAATGCGAGCAAAATCAATAGAGCTTTCATTGGCTCACCTGCGAGGGGACAGCGGGCAGTTCCGATAAGCTGACATCGCCGCCGCCTATATGGAGGGCCCAAGTACGGCCCTGCGAACTGGAAGTGACCAGAATCCAGCTTGACGAGATACGCGAAAACGAGGCGTCCTGCGCGGTGGCGCCGATGGTTTGCACCGAACCATCGGAAGTCATTCGCTCGAGGCCGCTGGCATCTTCGAACAAAACGTCGGAACCCTGCCAGAATGCGTTGCCGTAAACGCCCGGCAGGACACGCAAAGAAAGCACGTCGCCGGTTTTGAGCGATATGCCGGCTTCAAAGACCGAACCACCGGAATCGACGAGCAGCAGTTGCGCTTTGCGCCGGTGCTGCACTCGAACAGCGGTGGCGCGGAGGGAAGGATCGAGCCCGTTGACGGCGGTGGCGATAAACTGCGTTCCGTCCCAATGAACGAGAGACTGGCTTGCGGGAAGCCAGGCGATGGCGGAATCCGGGCCTGCATCGACATTGAGCAGCACGTTGGATTCGGCGCTATCGTATTCGCCCACAACCGTGAAATCCGGCTGGACCAACTGAATGTGCCCGTTGGCAGCTAGCAAGCCGGCGTGATCGGAGAAGCTGGCGGCATCGAACGATCCCAAGGTATTGGAATCGACGATGAGATTCTGGGGCAGCCCGTAAACATTTCTTACACTGGCATCGCTGAAACGGCCGATGCCGACAGGCGGTGTTGTGACCTGCGCCGCGGCCCACGCTGAGGGGAACAGGGCTAGCGCGATCGTTCCGAAAAATTTCGAACGCATCATATTTTGTGGTCCGCCTTTTCAGATTACGGATGGCCCACGCTGATGGTGGGCGCGCCGATGGAGATGGAAGAGCTTGCGGGCGCGGGGGCGGTGTTCGATTTGCCCTTCATGGCAAAGGCACCCCCCGCGCCTGCGGCCGCGATGACGGCAAGCAGGACGTACCATTTGGCATGACTGTTATGCGGGGCATCCGCCGCCGACGTTCGGGTGACAGAGACGGTGGGGTCGGCGGGAGTTGCTCCCGTTTTAGTGGCCGCGGGGTTGGTGGTATCGGCTGGCTGGCGGCCGGGGCTCAGTTGACCGGGTTGGGGAGGGGCAGGGTCACTGGCAACTGCCGGCTGGGGTTCGCGGCTCAGTTGACCGGATTGCGCCCATACAGGCGCAGTAATTAATGTGATGCAAAGGAAAACAGATAAAGGAGAAGTCCAGAAAAACGCTTTCATTGCGGCCTCGCTTTCCAGCCGTTTTACCGGCCGGAGTTACGCCGCAAAGAGCCTACACGCGCCGGATCAGCACAACGGTTACGTTGTCAGGTCCGCCCTTTTGCTTCGCGGCGTCGATAAGGTAGTGGCATTTCTCCGGCAGAGATTTCTCGGAATCGAGCGCTTCGCGCAATAAATTTTCGTTTAAGACGCCGTGCAGGCCATCCGAGCAGAGCAGCACCTGGTCTCCGGTGTCCAAGTGGACGACTTGCGATTGGATGCGCAGGTCTTCCGCGGAGCCGACGGCCATGGTGAGGACGTGCCGCATAGGATGTTTCTTAAGCGCCTCATCGGTGAGTCCCAGCCGCGCGCCGACTTCGGCGACCCAGGTCTGATCTTTGGTAATCAGCGACAGCCCCTCTTTAGACAAGAGATAGGCGCGGCTGTCACCGACGCTGGCAACCTGGAGTTTATCCTCGCCCAGCTCGCGGGCGACCAGGAGAGTGGTTCCCATGCCTTCGAGTTCGGGATTGTTTTTGGCTGCCTGGCGCACGTACCAGTTGGCTTCGAGGAACCCCTGCTCGAGGGCGTCAGCACCGTCGTTGTGGGGGGCGCGGAGCAGAAATTCGTAGAGGACCTCGGCGCTGAGGTGCGAAGCGTATTCACCGGCGTTGGCTCCGCCCATCCCGTCGGCAAGGACAAAAATGCCCTTTTCCGGATCGTTGATGAAATAGTCTTCGTTGTTAGAACGGACGCAGCCTGGATCGGAAAGGCCGAAAGCCTCAAGCATAAGGCTCTCCGATTATAACTGTGGGTGCGCGCGCCGTTGGTAAACGGGAGGAGGGGCGGGTTGGCGGGGGTTGGGGGTTTGTCGTGGAGGAGAGGACAAGAGTAGAATGCTACATATATGGTCTGGCATACCCATGTAGCGCAAGACTTTCGATACGCAGTGCGTGCATTTCGAAGGCGCCCGGTTTTCGGAGCAGTGGTTGTTGTAACGCTCGCAATCGGGATAGCGGCGATAACGGCGATTCTTAGCGTGGTCGATCCGCTGCTATTTCGCAGCCTTCCATACTCACAGGAAGAGCGATTAGTCTCGTTCGGCCTTTCCGGGCCGATCAGCGTGGATGAGTTCATGCTAGGCCGAAGCTATGTTCAGTGGCGGAGCCTATTCACTCCGTTCGAGGCGGTCACGACGCTCTCTCCGTCTTATCGCGTTGCGCTCGGGCTGCGAGAGGCGGTCGAGATCCGCTGTGTACCGGTGGAATCGAATTTCTTAAAGACATTGGGAGTCCGGGTCGCGGCCGGCCGCGATTTCGCAGCCGAGGACGACCGGCCGAATGCTCCCGCGGTTGCGCTGCTGGGCTATCGCGTATGGAAACAGAATTTTGGCGGCAGCGCGTCGATTCTGCAACGCACGATCCTGCTGGACCAAGCACCGGTGCGGGTTATCGGAATTCTTCCCAAGAATTTTGAGCTGCCCACGCTGGAGGACACCGATTTGCTGATTCCGCAGAAGCTCGATTTTGCGCAGCAGCTTCGTTCGAGTCCCGGCCGGTTTTTATTAGCATTCGCACGTTTGAAACGAGGCATTTCCGTTCAGCAGGCTCGATTGGAGCTGCAGCCGTTTTTCCAGCATGTACTGGCAGACGTACCGCCCGAATTGCGCAAGGAGGTTCATCTGGTAATCCGCCCGGTGCGGGATCGCGTCTTCGGGAATTTTGAGCGGGTCGCGTGGATGCTGCTTGGGACAGCGCTTCTGCTGTTAGTGCTGGCGTGTGCGAATGTGGCCAATCTGCTACTGGCACGAGCCATTGCGCTGCGAAGCGAATTTGCGGTGAGGATGGCGCTGGGCGCGAGCCGGATGCGGATTCTTTTGCAAGGATTCAGCGAGAGCTTATTGTTTGCATGCTGCGGGGGAGTTGCGGGTTCCGCTCTTGCGTGGGCGCTGTTACGCGCTTTGCGCGCGCTCATGCCTGAAACCATATTTCGGGTCAAAGAGAGTGGCTTGGACACGCGCATGTTGCTGATGACGGCGGCGGCATGCCTGGGAGCGGCGCTTTTGTCCGGATCTGTGCCGGGATTGCTAATCAACGAGGCAAAGCCAGCGCCGGAAACGTGGATTGCGGGGCCGGCGCGATCCTGGGCGCGGAGTCTGCTGATGAGCATACAGGTAGCTTTCTCGATTCTTCTGCTCACGGGCGCATCCCTGCTGGGCCGCAGCCTGTTGAAGTTGGAAACGCAGCCCATTGGCTTCGATCCGTCCCATACGACGGTGGCGACATTTCAATTGAACAGCCGCAAGTACAACACGCCAGAGAAACGAGATGCATTGTATGCCGAGGCAGAAACGAGGTTGTCGAGTCTTCCAGGAGTTCAAAGCTTTGCGCTGACCGATACGATTCCTCCCGGCGGGGAAGAGCACGAACGGCCATTTTCAAACATGGCAATCGTCGGGGAGCCGCCGCTTCCGAGCGAAGGCGGGATGGTGAAGTTCCGTTACGTGACACCAGATTATTTCCGGGTCCTAAGAATACCCATTTTGGCGGGGCGCGGATTTGTGGCGGGTGATCGCGCGGGGCCGGAGCACTCCGTCGTGCTGAGCAAGGCGCTTGCAAAACGCCTGTTCGGTTTGTCCTCCGGCGTGGGCCGGCAAATCGTGCTGAGCGACAATCACCTTCCTTTCACCGTGATTGGTGTAGCCGGAGACGTAAAGAATGATGGTTTGGCAGACGCGGCGATGCCGGAATACTATCTGCTGCGAAAACGGCATAACGATTTCCCGGCCGGAGGCAGCGCGGCCATACTATTTCGGTCGCCGCTCGCGCCGGGAACCTTTGTAACTGCGATTCGATCACAATTGGCGGCGCTCGATCCGGACCTGGCAGTACAAATTCGAAGCATGAGTGAAGTGGTATCGATGGATAGCCGGCGACCCAGGTTTCTGACTGCCTTAGTAGGTTTGTTCGCAGCATTCGGCCTCGCCATTGCGGCGATTGGCATGTATGGCATAGCGCATTTCCTGGTTGTGCAACGCACACGAGAGATAGGAGTGCGGATGGCGATGGGAGCAACGCGGGGCCAGATTGCGGCTGCAGTGATTAAGGATTGCTTGTTACGCTGCTCGGTTGGCGTTGCTGCCGGTTTGCTGGTGTATCTTCTTGTGGCGAAAACCATTCGAAGCTTGCTGTTCGGCATTTCGGAACACGATCCTGCTTCGCTGGCGCTGTCGATCTCCGGTTTGATTCTGGCAGCACTTCTGGCGAGTTGGAGCCCTTCCAGGCGCGCCGCGAAAATTGATCCGAATGTGGCGTTGCGATACGAGTGAGAGGCTGTGCAATGTTCGGCGGCGCGATAACTTCGATAAGCTGCATCCAGGCCTCGGCCTGCAGGTTCTGTGTTGATACCCCAGTATTTTGCGGCGGCGGCGAGCAACCCTTTTCGGGCAGGGCTTCTGGCCCTAATTCCGTTGGTTGGCGTATTCCGCCTCGTTCTAGGCGTAGTTATCGGGATCGTTGAGCGGCGACGCACGCTGTGGCTGTTTGTTTTTCCGTTCGTTGTGAGCGAGTGCTATGTGGGCATCGCCGCTATGTTTCATGGCCGCCTCTCCGGGGAGGCAACGCTGGTTCCTATCTGCATCTTCGCTTTTCTACAGATCGCGCTGGCAGGCTACGTCGTATATAGGCTCAGGCGAGCCGGCCTGGCGATGTGGGCACTTACCGTGTTCTCGCTGAGCTATGCGTACTTCGCTTATTTCTGTGCCCAAATGGCCTGGACCGACACGTATCTCTGATCGGCAAGACCCGCTATTGCAAGGGCGGGCTTACACTCAATTGCATGAAATGCTGCTGGCTGTTGCTTCTGCTGTTCACAAATGTGCCGCTGCTGCGGGCTGCGGAACGGGCGCGCGATTTGGGCGTGCCGCTGGAGGGAACGCCGGGCGCGTGGAACGCGATTACGGATGTAAAACCGGTGGAAGTGGGATTTCAGACGCTCATCTCGGGGAGCGGCGCAAGCGCGGTTCGGACCGGAGTGACGGCGATTTGGCCGCGAGGTAAAAATGATGACGCGCCGGCGTTCGGCGGCTGGTTTTCATTGAACGGCAATGGCGAGATGACGGGCACGACGTGGCTCGAAGAAGGCGGCCTGTTGAGCGGCCCGGTGCTGATCACCAATACACACAGCGTGGGCACGGTGCGCGATTCGTTCATTAAATGGCAAGTCGGGCGCAAGCGCGCGATGGGAACGGGAACGAATCTATGGTTTTTGCCAGTGGTGGCAGAAACCTGGGATGGTTATCTGAACGATACCAATGGTTTTCATGTGAGCGAAGCCGACACGGCCGCGGCGCTCGAGAACGCAAAGAGCGGGCCTGTTGCAGAAGGCAATACCGGCGGGGGCACGGGCATGGTCTGTTACGGATTCAAAGGCGGCACGGGCACGTCGTCACGCAAATCCGGGCAATACACAGTGGGCGTACTGGTGCAGTGCAATTGCGGGCGGCGGGCGCAACTGCGAATCGCCGGGGTACCGGTGGGAGAAGAGATGCAGAATTCGGCGCCGTATTCCCGCAATGGCGCGTTCCGTGATGCAGACCTGGGCTCCATCATCATCGTGGTTGCGACGGACGCGCCGCTGCTGCCGACGCAATTGAAGCGGCTTGCCCGGCGGGCATCTCTGGGCCTGGCGCGAACCGGATCGACGTCGGGCAACGGCTCAGGCGATATCTTCATCGCGTTCTCCACCGCCAACCCGCAGGCGGGCGCGACCAAGGGGCCAATCAGTATCAATATGATTCCGAACGACGAGATGAACCCGCTTTTTGACGCTACGGTTCAGGCCACCGAAGAGGCAATCATAAATGCGATGCTGGGCGCCCAGACGATGACCGGCTACGAAGGCCACACTGTCATCGCGCTACCTCACGACCGGTTGAAGCAGGTGCTGCAGAAGTACGGGCGGTAGTTAATCACGGCGTATGGGTGAAATAGTTGCGGATGCCTTCTTCGGCGATGCCGAGCGCGCGAGCGAGCGAGACCTTGGCAACGTTGTATTGAAATTGCGCTGAAATCAGATTTTCATTGGCGTCGGCAACGGCCTGCTGCGCCTGCACCACTTCGACGGTATTGGTGACGCCGGCGGCAAAGCGGTCCTGAGATTGCTTCAAAGATTGATTGGCTAAATCCATGTTGCTGCGGGCGACATCGACCTGATCGCCTGCTGACTTGAGGTCGAGTAAGGCGCTGCGGACTTCGTAATCGATTTGGCCGCGCAGGTTTTCGAGTTCATTGCGCCGGTTGCGCAACTCCGCATCGTTATTCAGGACGTCGGCTTTGATGCGGCCGCCATCGAAAATATTGAACTGGATGCTGCCGGTAGCCTGGAACACGCCGTGGGAATTTGTGAGAAGCCGCAGGCCTTCGGCGCCGTAGAATCCGGATGCGGTGAGCGTGGGATAGCGCTCGGCCTTGGCGGCCTGCAAGGAGAACTGGGCTGCGAAGACGCGGGCTTTGGCGGCCTGGTAATCGGGCCGGTGATCGTAGGCGGTGGCGAGGGCGTCCTTCAATGGCATGGCTTCGATGGGAACGGAAAGAGACGGATCTGAGACGACGAAGTCCTGGCCGGGAGGCAGGCCGATCATACGGCCCAAAGCGAGCTTGTCTTTTTCAAACTGATTGGTGACTGCGACGAGCGCCTGCTGCCGCTGCTTGAGCTCGACTTGCGAGCGCAACACATCGATGCCGATTGCCACGCCGGCTTCATGGCGGCGCTGCGCATTTACGTAGACGGCGTTATCGGCCTGGATCTCGGCCTGAGTGGCGGTGATGCGCGCATTATCGGCAATGATCTGCAGATAGGCATTTCCGACGGCCTGAACGACCAGATCGCGCGCGTTTTTGATGGAGAGCACGGAAGCTTTTTCGTTCTCCCGCGAGGCGCGGAGGCTGCCGATGGAGCTGAAGTTGAAAAGCGGAATGGTGGCATTTGCAAGCGCCGCCTGATAGGAATAGGGCCCGACGATGTGGGGAACGGTGATGCCGAAACTCGGGGGAAAGCTGACCAGAAAGCCGAGCGCCTGCAGGTTCAATTCTTGTTCCGTCATGCTGAGCTGGCCGTTGATGTTTGGCAGGAGGGCGCTCAAGGCGCGCAGGCGTCCGGCGCGAAGTTCGCGGCTGCTTTGCTCGCTGGTAAGCAAGCCGAGGTTGGCTTTGAGGCCGCGGTTGATGGCGTCCGCAAAACTGAGCGCGATGGGTGTGGCCGAGGCCGTACCCTGGGGGACGCTGCCTTGAAACGACTGATCGCCGGTAGGCGGCGGAGAGATGGTAGTGCCGGCGGAAACGGGCGGCGCCTGGCCGCCACCGGCCTGCATATTGGAGCCCGGCGGCGCGCCAGTCTGGGCTTGCGCCTGAATGGAGAAGATGGAACAACAAAGCAGAATGCTCAGCCGCAGATTGATTCTACGCATTAGTTAGACAGATCTTCCTATTGGATTGGAGTTCAGAGATGCCGCTTGAGATACGAGCAAATCTCATAACCGGCGATAAATTTGAACGGGAATTCACCCATTGTGTAGTGGCCGCAGGGCAAGACGGTAACGTCATGGGTCCAGCGGTGAGCGCGCGCGCCGGCGATGACCTGCCGCGACAGATGCACGGGAAATGTCGTGTCATAGCGCGTGTAGATGAATTTGGAGTGTTTGTGCCGCGCGGTATAAAGCTGCCAGTAGCTGGGCGGGCTAATACAGAGCCAGAGCTTGCGCAGCGTTTCAAGATCGATGGCTACATCGAGGCTGTCGCGGATGTGACGGGTCGACAGGCCTTCCCAGACCACGTCGGCGAAATAGGTGGAGCAGTGGTTGAACACGTTGACGCGGATGCGTTCATCGTGCGCGCTGGCGAGAAATGCGTAGCAGGAGCCGAGGCTGGTGCCCACAATGCCCAGATGCTGGTAGCCTTGCTGCTCAAGCCAATCAAAGCACGAGCGCGTATCGATGACGGACTGGCGGGTGGCATCGATGGTGCGGCAGATATTGGAGGAAACGGCGTAATCGGCGCGGGTTAACTCCGCTGGCATGCGGGCATCATGATACGGAAGGCTTAGGCGCAGGGCACTGATGCCGAGGCGCTGCAATCCGGCGCACAGCGCGTTGTGCTGGGGCAGCTTGGCGTTCCAGTGCGGGAGGACGACGACTGCTTTCCGTTTGCCGTTACGGGCAGGAAACCAGCGCGCGCGCACGGTGTTGTTTTCCGGGTAAGGCGTGGCGACCGGCGATGTAAATTGCAGCCATTCGCCGGAAAGTTCGAAATCAGACGGCGTGCGGTAGGCGAAAAATTCGGCGCTGTTGGCGATGCAGCACTCGTTGAGGCGAACCAGATAGGCAACCGGATCGGACCCGTTTCGTTCGCATCTGGCCGCACAAGGCCAACGCTCGGTCCACTCTAAACCGAATTCAAACGGGCGCACCACACGATCGTTTGCACGAGAGCAGAGTTCGTTTTCCCAGCGGTCTATCCAACTACGGTATTGATGCGCCACCGGGCGCAAGAGGGCCTTCATGCAGCGGGGACGATTTGATAGACGTGGGGCCGCGGCTGGGCGGCGGCGTGTTGCCGGGCCACTGCTTCACTTTCCAGCCCGTCGAGCGACTTCAGGGCCTGATAGTAATAAGGAGAATCGAAGATCTGCAGGGGAACCTGGATGGTTCGCCAGCGGATCTGATGGAGATCCATGTGCTGGCTCGTTAAGCCGCGAACTTCCATGGCCTGCCGCGCCATGGGCGTATCGAGCACGGCCAGGTTGATACCGCGGGCCAGCTCTTCAGCGCTCCAGGTACCGGCCGTCTCGCCATCGATGGTGACCTTGTAACGGCCCGGCGCGAGGCCGGTCACCACGAGCGGCTCCTGATTCAGCGCTTCCGTGACATCGGAACTTTGGATTGCAAGCGCAAGCGTATGGTCGCGATCAGTCGCCAGCATGGGGGCGAAAGGCAATGGCAAGGCATCGTCGGTTTCGGTCCACACGAGGGGTTGAGAGGCATGGAAATCGGTGATATGAGCGAAATCGGAGCGGACGATTTTGCCTTTGGCGGCATCGATGGTGACGGCCGCAACGATGGGCCGTGCGTGCCAGGCCTTCAGAAGCTCTTCGGCCATGATGAGATGGCCGGCGGGGGACGGATGAATGCGATCGGGGATGATCTTTTGCGCGAGGGCAGGATCAGCCGCATTTGCCTTTTTCAACATGGCGACCACGCCCGTGTTCAGATCGGCAACATCTATATGCGATTCCGCCGCATAGTGCTTGATCCAATCGCCGTACTTGACGAGCACCGCATTGTAGCCGTCCGGCTGGAGCGTGAACGGGCGAGTCACGTCATCGAATGGGGACGGTTCGATGGCGGTGATGCGCGCGCCCGGGAGCCGCTGGCGGACGGTTTCCACGATGTGCTTGTAGCCGCTGTAAAACACATCATCATCGGCAGGAGTGTGATCGGCATATTTGCCATCATTCATGCCGAGCATGATGGTCATGATGGTGGGCTTATAAGCGAAGACATCGCGCTCGAGGCGCACATCGATGGGACCACCGCCGCCGCCTGTGACGCGATCGCCGCCCCAGCCGGAATGCACAAATTTCGCGTTTAAGCCTGGATAGCGGGTGACGATGTAGAGCTCTGTGAAGGCCGTGTAGAGCCGTTGTTCGGTGATACTGTCGCCGTAGAAGACAACTGTGTCGCCCGAGTGAACGTAAAACGGCTCGGGCGCGCTGGCAGCAGGAGTCAGGCGCGTGGCTGCCAGCAGCAGGGCGGCAGCGCAGATCAAAGTAAGCGTTCGAAGTCGCACTCAGTTTCCAGTTTAGCCGCCGGGCGGGCAAGGGTTTGAATGCACGGCGGTGGTGTTTTAGACGGGCACCAAGCGCTCGTATGATGGGATATGCCGCGGTACGCAGCCATCGATATCGGAAGCAATTCGGTGCGCATGATGGCTGCGGAAGTGAGCCACGGCGAGCTGCACATTCTGGCGCAGGACCGGCAGGTGACACGGCTGGGCGAAAGTGTTTTCCGAGCCGGGGCGATCAGCAAGGACGCGCTCGATTTTCTGGTTGCAAATCTTAGCCGGATGGCGGCCATGTACAGCCGACTGGATGTGATCGGCGTGCGAGCGGTGGCCACCAGCGCCGTACGGGATGCAAGGAACCAGCAGGAATTTTTGAAGCGCACGAGCGAGGCGACCGGCACGAATGTGGAGATCATTTCGGGTCCGGAAGAGGCGCGGCTCATTCACCTGGGCGTAGAAGCGAGATGGCCCCGACCGAAAGAACGCACGCTCATTGTGGACGTGGGAGGCGGCAGCGCGGAACTGATCATCAGCCAAAGCGGGCAACTGATAGACGCGGTATCGAAGCCGCTGGGGGCGGTTCGTCTTACGGAGATGTTTCTGAAGAGCGACCCGGCGCAGCCAGACGAATTGCAGCGGCTCATGCAGTATATCGACGAAAAGCTGGAGCCGTTTCACCAGCAGCATCAGCCGGAGAAATTCGACCGCGTGGTTGCGACCTCTGCGACGGCGGCAGCGATTGTGTCGGCGTTGAACCAGGTTCCACGGGCCAAGCGCGACGAGGCAGACCGGTTGCGGGCCTCACAGAGCCAGGTGCGGGAGCTGTTCGCGCAACTCTCGCGCAGCGACCTGGCGGCGCGCCGGAAGATTACCGGCATTGGCCCGAAGCGCGCTGAAATTATTGTGGCCGGAACGGCCGTTTTCCTGAGGGCGCTGGAACTGTTTGAGAATCGCTCTTTCTATTACTGCGCGGCGGGCGTGCGCGACGGAATTATTGCCGATCTGGCGGCGCGCGGCGTTGGGCGCGAGCTATCGCAACTTTCGAAAGAGCAGCGCAGCGTGGTAGAAGCGATGGCGCGCAGATACGGCGTCCCGCTGAAGCACGCGCGCCAGGTAGCGTTTCTGGCGCACCGGCTGTTTGAGATTCTGCAGACGGTTCACCAGCTTCCTCCGGCAGCGGGCAAGCTGCTCGAAGCCGCCGGGTATTTGCACGATATCGGGCATTTCGTCAGCAACACCGGGCACCATAAACACTCCGCGTACCTGGTAGCGAATTCGGATATGCCGAATTTCACGGGTAAAGAACGACTCACGATTGCGGCCTTGTGCCGGTTCCATCGCAAGTCGATGCCGCAAGCGCAGCATGCCGAGTATCAATCGCTCGAACCGGATGCACGGCGGCAAGTGCTGCTGCTGGCGCCGCTGTTGCGTATTGCGGATGCGCTGGATCGGGCGCACGAGCAAAAAGTTCGGGACGTAACCAGCGCGCTGCGCGAGGGAAACCTGAACTTACTGGTTCATGCCGAAGATGACATCAACCTGGAGTTGTGGTCTGCAAACGAAGTTGCGAAAACGTTCAAGGATGTGTACGGGAAGAGCCTGACGTTGCAGCGGGCCAGAGCGACGCGCGTTTAGCAGGCCGCTGTATCGGGAATTTTTCTATCCAGGATTTTTCTTGACTCCGGGCGGCACTTCCGATATAGTTTGGGTCGCGAGCAAATTTGGCAAGCATGGCGAAGCTGTACTTGCCAGAGCCGCTGGAGCAGCAGTTGAGATGTGCAGCATCCAAACAACGCGGAAGAAAAAGGAGAATCCCCTTGCGTAAGTTCGTCAGGAATTTGTATGTGGCCCGAATGACTTTCGGGTTAGTAACGGTGTTGCTTGTTTGTGCTGCTCATTCGCCGGCCCAGGGGCAACAACCTCCGCTCGTCTATGCGGTGGAGAACACGGGCGCCGGTTACCCGGCTCCAACTCTTCCGGACTTCGCCCATTCCCCTCTTATTCGTCCGTTGCCGGACCCGTTTGTGTTTTTCAACGGAACTCGCGACACGAGCTGGAGCTCGTTCGAGCAGCATCGCAACGAATGGATGTATGCGCTCGAGCAAGACGAGATCGGCACCAAACCGGATTGCCATGACTGCACCATCACGGCATCTTACGCGCCGTCGAGTCCCACCCAGGGCACACTCACGATCAATGTGACCAGGAGCGGGAATCCGTACACGCTGACGTTTACTGCGGCAGTTACTCTTCCGGCGGCGACCGGCGGCCCGTTTCCGTACATCATTGGGATTGGATTTCCTACCGGAAGCATGCCGGCGGGGATGTTCACGGGGGCCGCAACGGTCGTTTACAGCTTCAACAGCATCACGAGATACACCGGAGGCGGCAACGCAGGCTCATCGCGGGGAGATCACACGACTGACCCGTTCTACCAGCTTTATCCCGAATACTGCGCCGGTTACTGCAACGCGTCGAATGGTCACCCGAACGGCAGTAACCATGGCCAATACGCGTCCTGGAGCTGGGGCGTGAGCCGCTTACTTGACGGAATACAGATCGCTGCGCAACAGACTACGAATCCGCTGCCGCTGGATACGGCGCATTCGGCGATCACCGGATGCTCCTTTGCGGGGAAGATGGCGCTGTGGTCGGGCGCTCTGGATGAGCGGATTGCGCTGACCATCGCTCAGGAAAATGGCGGCGGGGGCGCCCCGTCCTGGCGTGTCTCGCATGAGATTGAGACTCAGGGGAGCGTCGAGGACGTTGACGACACCAGTTATGAGTGGTTCGGGTCCCAGATGAAGCAGTTTGCCGGCGCCAACGTGTACAAGATGCCGACGGATCATCACGAGTTGATGGCGATGGTGGCGCCCAGGGCTTTGGTGCAAACCGGGGACAGCCTTTATTACTGGCTGGGTGATCGATCCGCCACTTTCGATTCCTTAGCGACAGAAAAAATCTACAGCACCTACGGCATAGGAGACCGGTTCGGCTATTACATCGATACAAATCACAACCACTGTGTGGTGCCGGCGTATCAGCAAGCGGCCATAGAACCGTTTATCCAAAGATTCATGTTTGGTCAGAATGTAGCTACTAACCTTGCGGTCTCCTGGCAGGAAGCCGATGCTCTCCAAAACGGCAATCAACCGACGATCGATCCCAACCGATACACAGCCTGGTGGGGAAGCGGCAATCCGACATTTCCGGCGAATGATGTTTGGAACAACGGAGGAGACATTATCCTGCCGTTGAATCAGAATCTGACCATCAATACCGGCGATACTCTTTCAACAACCTTTGCCGTATCGATGCCCGGTAATCATCCGGCGGCGACTGTGACGTATCCGTACGGTCTTGCGGAGACGGATGTCTCCTGTTCGGATGGCACTTCTTATACGCTCACGACGCCGCTGGCACAACAGGTCTTCTCGATTACGGCGAATGACAATTCGAGTTATCCGTCCATGGCGGGCGCAGTGACGAATCCTGGTTGCAGTAACGGGAGTCCGGGCCAAACCACGGCGAATTATTTCTTCGCTAAGGGAATACAGAACCCGGGCGCCGGTAACCCCGGCTTATCCGGCTTCACGACGACGGATGGCACGCCCGCGACGGGTCAGACAGACCCGCTCAACGTGACATTCAACGTGACCGACACCAGCACCGGCCAAGGCGGCACGTGGGCGCCCTGGACGACACTAAACTGGCAGAACCCGTACTCCTGCACGCCGCCGGGATGCCCGCTGACGCCGACGATCAGCTGGCCTGCGCCGAGCACGATGATCTATGGCGTGCCGCTGAGTTCCGACCAGTTGAACGCGACGGCGTGGGCGACGCTGATTTCCGGCATACAAGCCAGCGGCAGTACGGGCTTGTTGACGACGACGCCGGTCGCGGGCACGTTTAGCTACAATCCGCCTCCGGGAAGCGTGTTGGGTATGGGGCAGCAGACGCTGTCGCTCACCTTCACGCCGGCCAATCTCGGCACGAAGAACTCAAACTACACGATCGCGACTGCCTCAGTACCGATTGTGGTGGGGACGGTGGCGATTACGACTACCGGCGCATTGAGCAAAGTAGGCAGCGGATACCAGCTTGTGGTTACGGTTACCAATAACGGCAACGTGACGGCGCCGAATCTTCAACTGACGCAGGCGACGCTGGGCGCGGCGAGCGGCGCAACGATACCGGCATCGCTGGGCGATATCGCGAGCGGCGGGTCGGCATCGGTCACTCTGACGTTCCCGTCCTCAGCGGGAGCCGATGGAGCAACGGTTGTCGAAAGGTTGTCGGGCACATACTCGGGCGGAACCTTTGGCGGCTCGTTCCGCGCAAAACTGCCTTAACCGGCAGCTTGTCGCTATACAGATCAAAGAAAGTACGGAGGAGAGGAAATCATGAAACTCAGAATGACAGTGGCTCTAGCGGCGCTGGTGACCATAGGTTTATCGCAAGCGGCGGCGGCAGATATCATCCATTTCAGCCTGGTGAATCCGAGCGGGCGGGCTTCTTACCTGGGAGGCAGCGTGACGTTTGACGCTACGGTATCGGCTCCAGCGACCAATGCAGCGCCGGTGTTTTTGAACGGGGACAGCTTCAACGTCACTGCTCCGGTGACTCTGGATGACAGCGACTTCGTGAACAATTTTCCGATCTCTCTGGCGCCGGGGATCAGCTTTACCGGCGATCTGTTTGTGTTGACGGCGCCGCCTCACCTGCCGGTCGGGACGTTCCTGGGCACGTTTACGTTGCTGGGCGGGCCCAATAGCAGCGCGACCAACACGCTGGGCACGGTGAATTTCAGCCTGACCACTTTTACACCTGAGCCGTCCAGCATTGCGCTGTTACTGACCGGTCTGGCCGGACTTGCCATGAGTCTCCTTTGGGCCCGGTCCAAAGGAAACGCTGCGGCTGGCGCGCATGAGAAATTGCACTAGACTTGCCGCGGGTCTGCTTTCGTTCGTAGCTGTCGTGGTTTGTTCCGGCGTTTACTCACGAGGGCGCGCGGAGGCGGCAACCCGGCCACAGGAGCCGGACGTTCTGTATGGTCCCAGCTTCGCTTTCCTGGCGTGGGATCTGTTTGTGAAAGCCATGGCGCCTGTGAACGGGTCCCTGACTTTTGAGACCTGGACGGAGCAATGTCAACTGAATCCTGATATGGTTGGCTGTCCCAGCGCGGCGAGTGTGGCCGCACCAACAGCCCCAGCTAGCCGCAAGGTGCGCCTGCTGCACGGGAGCGTATTCTCTGCGGCCAGGAAAATAGCGGGCAATAACTGCGGCGCAATGACAGCCACGCCGGTTGGGGGATACCCGCCTCCGGCTAACTTGACGCGCAACGCCGTGTACTGCGAAGAGGTTTTCGTGAATCCGGTGGAGGCCTCGTTTGTGAAGAGAAACCTCACGACGCTGGTTGCCCAGCAAAGTTACGGCAGGGCGCGCAACGGGACGATCAACTTCCCGGGGACCGGCGTAAACGACTCGCGTCTGGAGCTTGACTCAGTGGAAGTGAAGGCCGACTGGGTACCGGCGAGTTCCTACAAAAACCCGAGCTTTGCCTGCCCGGATCCGACCAACAGACTGTACACGGAGATGATTAACGGTACGTGCTATGCGCTGGCAGCCGTACACATCAGCTCCAAAGTGATGCCCAACTGGCTCTGGGCGACGTTTGAGCCCAACAGCGACATCACGAATCCGAATCGCTGCGACCCCAAGCTTTACGGCGCTTGTTTTGATCCATGGGGAACTACTTCGAGCCAACCTTATGGAAAAGGCCAGAGGGTGCAACAGAGCGCGGAGCTACGCCAGGCAATGGCGGATGCGCATCTCAATCCGGCGTTTCAAAACTACTTCCTGACGGGAGTGCAGACCGAATTCGTTGATCACGACGGGAGACCGACTTTGCTGGGCAACTCTTTTATCGAGTTCAACCAGGGAGTGGCGCCCGGCAAATCGTCGTGCATCACCTGCCACCAGTACGCGGCCTTCGATGGCGAGCGGCCGGCGCGCGGGGCGCCGGAAAGTAATTTCGGAAAACCGCCGCATGGCTGGCCCGCCGTGGGATACGCGTGCAATGAAAAGCAAAACGCAAGCTGCACGCCGGCGGCGCCCAATGCCACGACGCAAGATTTTTCGTGGATGCTTGGGCTAATGCCGTATCGCGATGCGGCAGACCGCCGTTAGGTCTGCGCCGTTTGTTTGCAGGCCGAACAAATAGCCGCGCCGCCTGCCCGCAAGCCGGTTAACCGCTGTTTCATTTCAGCCGTGCGGGTGCGATGGCACTTGAGACACAGTGTACGCATATTGGACAAATCGCACTCGCCGCCGCCTTCGATCACTGGTGTGACGTGATCGGCATCCCAGAGAGTTTTGCGGCCGCGCATTCCCCACTCCGCGATAGCTTTGGCGCGAGCCGGACCGCGCAGACGATTGATGTGCCGGAACTGGGCAACGCAATCGAGGCCGCAGAGCGCGCAGATGCCGCGATCGCGTTTAAAGACCTGATCGCGCAGATAGCCAGGATCTGTTCGAAGCCGCCATTCGTGCACGCACCATTCGGAGCAGAACGTCAGCCGGCCCGGGGGCACTTCCAAATTGCACCAGCGGCAGAGACATCGCCCGTTGGGACCTTTAGGCAAATCTTCGCGAACCGCGCGGCCTCCAGGCATGGTACGGCGGCGCGGGAGATGAGGATCCTTTGATAAGCTACTCGGGCCCACTGAAACAAAATAGCAGGAAAATGTTTAGGACGCAGCCGGAGACGATAGACGCCGGTTCCCTGCCCCGCGCCAGTAAATCCAGAGCGCCAGAAGGTTACTGAATGCCACCGTCGCGCTAATTTTCAGGGCGTAACTCAAAGAACTAGAGACGTCGATGATGGGGTAAACCGCAATCAGTACTGCGATGGAACTCGATACAAATCCGGCTATGGATGCAAGCTTCACCCACAACGGCAACCGGCGCCGGATTCGCGCAACGCCCCACAGCGGCAGTGCGAATAGCGCCACATAGGCGATGCCATAGTGCGCGGTTGAGGCATTTTGCAAAAGCTGCATCGCCTCCTGTTCATGCACGCCTAACATACTCAGCACGACCAGCAGCAGGATGACGGCGGCGACGAAGGCAATCGAATTGACGGGCGTTTTCCAGCGCCCATGCAGGCGCGTAAACCAGTTGGGCAGCAGGTGATCCCATCCGGCGGCCATAGGCAGGCGGGTGAGGCCGGTAAAGAGGAGACTCGCCGCTGCAACGGCACGCATCAGGAGCAGAACGATTGCGAAGCTTGCGAGGCGGCCGCTTGCGCCGGAAGATCCAAATGCGAGCCGGAACGTTTGTGGAATGGGGCCGATCAGATTGATGGGCTGATTACCGACGAACGTCAGGACGGAACTGGTGCCGAGGATAAACATGGCCGCGATAACAGGCGCTGAAATGGAAACCGAGCGGCCGATACTGCGCGCCGGATTTCTACATTCACCGGCCATAATGGCGAGGTATTCAAATCCGCTGAGCGCGCCGATGGTCATTTGGCCGAATACGGCGAGGCTGAACCAACTCACGGCCGGCGTCTGCCAGGGAATCGGCGTGTAGGTTGTTGCGGGGTGACGCGAAGGAAACAAGAGCGGCAGGAGCAGCAGGATTCCGTATGCAAGTAGAATTCCAACGGCTCCGATATTGTGCAGCCACTTGCCGAGAGCGAGGCCGCGCACCGCAACGGCCGCGATGGCAAGAACAATGAATCCGATGATGGCCGCCGTAGCCAGACGGCTGCCCGGCAGCCATACAGCGGCGGGTCCGATCATGTAGGCTAAGTCGGTCGGAACCACAAACAGCACGGACGCGACGCATACCACTGCGTAGGCCCAGAGATTCCATGCCGTCAAAAATCCCAGAAACTGTCCGAAACCGAGCTTGGCCCACTGGTACAGCCCACCTTCGAGAGGCATTTCGCGATTCAGCCAGGTGACGACGACCGCAAGCGGCACATAATAGAGCAGCATTGCGCCGAGCCAAAACGCTACGTGCGCTTTGCCCAGTTTTGCGGCAACGCCGACCCAAGCAGAACCCACGACACAGAGGACCTGCGCGAGCACCAGGTCGCCCAGGCCGAGCTCTTTTTTGAGCCGCGGAGCGGCGGCGACATCCTGAGCCGTAGAGGTGGCCGCGTCCGCCATTTCCCGACTATGGCACAGTGGGGCCGAGTCGTTCCGGGGCTTTTAATCGAGCTTCTCGAACGGCTCGACCTGAATAAAGACGTGGCCGGCAGGCGGCGTGCCGGTTCGAATGGCCTGCTCCAGGCGCTCGGCTACGATTCGACCTTCGCCGACCGAGAATGCGGGATTGACAGCAACGGTTAGCGCGACAACGAATTTCGCGCCGGTTCTGCAGACGAAACACTCGCCCACGCTTCGCACTTCGGAATCGTTTTGCGCAATTTTGCGGGCGTGATCTTCAATCCACGCGGGAGTGTACGTTTCCTCAGCAGCCTGTTGGGCGGCACGAAGCTGATAGATGTGGATGGCGAGCTTCCGCACGGGGACACTGCGGCCGGGCAGCATGTTGTACCAGAGGAACGGGGCGTGGAAGCCGTGCGTGTGGGCTAGAGATCGGACGCCGTAGCGAGTCAGGATCTCGCGCGTGTGCTCGAGCGGGTTAGTGCGGCTGAACATCTCGTCGGGAGCGGTTGCCAGTTGGTTGACCGTCTGCAGGGCCGCGTCCGACTGAGCATCGGCGACTTCGAAGATCTTTGCTTCATCGAAGGCCGAATGCGGGCCGCCGGTGGCGGACATGGTCTTGATCAGCTCGGGCAAGGTGACGCATTTCTCGAACCAGAAGAAGCGGCCCGGCGCAGGAGCGTTGGACTCTGCCGCTCCGCAATAGAAGCATTGAAAGCGTCCCGAGCGGTCATTGTATTCGAAAGCCCAGCCTATGTCGCCAAAAGCCCCTGGAACGCGGGCGCCGCCGCTCCAGCGCATAAAGGCGTAGGCTCTTCCGGGTGCACGTGCCATTTAATAGGTCGCTAAGAGAGCTTAAACTGTTCGTCGATTTCGACGCGATAACCGGCGGCCAAGGCGTTGGTTTCGTTCGCCATGCCAACGACGGCCATCAGTTCGCCAAACATTTCCGGCGTCATCCCTTTCTTGCGCGCGGAAGCGGAGTGCGAGGCCATGCAATACGGGCACTGATTGGTGGCACTGACGGCCAGGTAAATCATCTCTTTCGTGAGGCCGTCCAGCGCCCCGGGCGCCATCACTTGTTTGATACTTTCCCACGTTCGCCGCAATGTTACGGGATCGTGCGCCAGCGTTTTCCAGAAATTATTGATCCAATCTGTTTTGCGCGTAGCCATGATGTCGTCGTAGACAGCACGAACTTCCGGTGTCGCGTCGGCGTACTCGATCATAGATTTTCCCCCTACGAATTCCCGATTAGAATCCCGGTTGCGAACACTAATGCCCCGCCCAGGACAACTTGCAGAGCGGCGCGGAAAAGCGGCGTCTCCATATAATGCTGGCGAATCCAGCTAATCACAGCGAGTTCCAGCACGACCACGGCAAAAGCGATGGCGGTGGCGATTCTGAAATCCGGAATCAGATAGGGCAATGTGTGACCGATGCCGCCCGCGGTGGTCATGACGCCGGTGACGATTCCACGAATGACGGGGCTTCCGCGCCCGGTCAGTTCGCCGGTATCGGAGAGCGCTTCGGCGAAAGCCATGGAGATGCCGGCGCCGACGGAAGCTGCCAGCCCTACCAGAAATGCATCGCGGCTGGTGTGGGTGGCAAAAGCAGCCGCGAAGAGTGGAGCTAAAGTCGAAACCGAGCCGTCCATCAGGCCGGCGAGTCCTGGCTGAACGAAGCGAAGAAGAAAGGCGCGACGCTGGGCTTCGGCTTCGGCATGACGAACGCCGGGAGTGATTTCGCGCTTTTCGAAGGTTTCGGCAGCCTCGGTGTGTTTTTCTTCGGCCGCGGCGAGATCGCCGAGCAGTTTGCGAGTAGATGCGTCGGTGGTCTTTTGAATCGCCATCTCATAAAACCGGCGCGTTTCCGATTCCATGCTCTCGACCGTTTTCCGGACTGCCTCCGGACCGATGTTCTGAAGCAGCCACAAGGGAGGGCGGGAAACAAAGCCTTTCACATCCTGGCGGCGGATTAGCGGTATATGGTCGCCGAAACGCGAGCGGTAAAGATCGATGAGCCGGTTGCGATGCTCGACTTCTTCGGTTTGCATTTCGGCCAATAATTTGGCGGTGGCGGGATAATCGGTACGCAATCTTTCGGCGAACTCGCCGTAAATCCGCCCGTCCTCTTCTTCGAGACTGACGGCGAGCGCGAGAATCTCACCATCGGTTAAGTCCTTGAAGTTCTTTGGCATGGCCGTTGCTTTTTTCCCGTAAAGGCTATTTTACGTGCGACTCCGATGGCCTCCAGTACAAACTATACTGTCTATAAAAGAGCCGTGAGACGCCCGGCCGCGGTACTGTTCTTTGTCCTTGCGTCGACTGTTCTCTACTCGCAAGCCGGCCCGCCAAAGACGTACGAAGAGGTCTCCAGGGCTTGGATTCAAGCCCGTACCCAACGAATGGTTCTGCCCAAGAGCGACAAGAATATGACGAGGAGGCTGCTCAGACCGCCTGGGAATGGGTAGCGGAATATCCGGACAATCTGAACGCGTGGTTGCGGCGCTTGAACACCGCAGTCAGGCTGAAATCAACGCCGAATCAGGAATCAGAGCAGATTGGCGACACCGTTTTAAGACTCGCGAGAGAGCATCCGCTGAAAGGCTTTCGCTTTGTTCGCGTCGAAACCGAAGTTGCCGAAGCCTGGGACATGCGAAATATACGTCTGGAGCAGATTGCTTCAAAAACTATACTCGTTCTTAATCTTTCTATTGAAACGCTGACCGTATTTTTTAGGGTAGTAGACGGCTTACGGCAATTGTGGTAGTAGTAGGATGTCTACGCCACATGCCAGCTCACGAACGCTATCGTAATCGAGTTGAACTCTTACAGGGGACTCTCGATCTACTGATCCTTCAGACGCTCCAATGGGGAGCGCAACACGGGCACGGAATTGCGCAGGCGATTCGGAACCGCTCCGGGGATCTGCTCCAAATCGAGACGGGTTCATTGTATCCAGCTCTCCACCGTTTGGAACGGCAAGGATGGCTCGCATCGAAGTGGAAGATTTCTGGAAATAACCAGCGAGCCAAATACTATTCGCTCACTCCAGCAGGTAAGAAACAACTCGCATCAGAGTATTCGAAGTGGCAATTGTTCGTATCCGCCATGGCAGGTGTACTAAGTCCTGCTAAATGAGGAGGTGGCATGAGACGCAAGGCTATCCAATTTTTCGTCCGGCGTTTTTTCCGTAGGAGAGCTTCGGAAAGAGATTTGCAAGCGGAGCTTCAGTTCCATTTAGAACTGGAAATTCGCGAACGAATGGAACGCGGAGAGTCATCGGATTCGGCTCGTCATGCGGCTTTGCGGGACTTTGGCAACATCGGGCTCGTTACCGAAGTGACCAGGGATATGTGGGGGTTTAGCTGGCTGGAGGGATTGATCGCCGACAGCCGCTATGCAATACGCATGCTGCGGAAATCCGCTGGGCTGAGCATGATTGTGGTCTTCATACTGGCGCTCGGAATCAGTACGACAACCGGGATCTTTAGTCTAGTCGCCGGTATTTTGCTACGCCCGCTTCCATTCCCCAGCCCAGACCAATTGGTCATGATTTGGGAAGTCCCTCCCGAGACCAAGAAACCAAATGTTGTGGCACTGGATAACTTTGTTGCCTGGAAGGAGCGAAGCCATTCCTTTGAGTCGATGGCAGCTTTTTTCAATATTCCAATGAATCTTCTGGATCAGCAACAAAGTGAACAGGTTCCGGGGCTGGCGGTCACGTCGGAATTCTTTGCGACTCTTGGAATTCCACCACTTCTGGGCAGAACGTTCCGACCTGGTGAATACTGGCGTGATAAGCCGCGCGAGGTTGTGCTCAGTTACCGCACTTGGCAGAGCCGATTCGGCGGCAGTCCCAACGCGATCGGAAAACGGATTTCAGTTGATGCGACGCACCGCGAAATTATCGGCGTCATGCCTCCTGGATTCGGCTTTCCGAATATAGAAGCAGATCTTTACACCCCGCTGCCAGTCGACCCGGAAGAGGGAGGGCGGAATTTTTCTGTCATTGGACGGCTTCGGCGCGGAGTTTCCGTCGCTGCGGCCAAGGCCGAGATGACGGCTATTGCCGCGCGTACCGCTACGGAGAACGTGTCCCTGAATGCCGGCTGGAGCGCTACCGTTGTTCCTCTTCTCGACCAAACCGTCGGCAGCATCCGACCCGTTCTGTTAATTCTTTTTGGAGCCACGGGCCTGATTCTGTTGCTTATATGCGCGAACGTTGCCAATCTTCTGCTTATGCATTCCGCAGGCCGGATTCGCGAAATCAGCGTACGGCTGGCATTGGGCGCACGGCGATTCCGGATTGTCAGACAACTGTTTACGGAGAGTCTGATGCTGGCAGCTTCAGGCGGCCTCGCGGGCATCGCAATCGCTTTTTCACTCGTGACCGTCATGCGGCATTCTCTCCCGGAAAGCCTGCATGTTCCTCGCTTGCATGAGATTGCTTTAGATAAGACCGTTCTCGCATTCTCGGTAGGTATTACCGTCGTATCTGCTGTCCTTTTCGGCATTGCGCCTACCTTCCACGCCTTGAAGCGCGATTTAATCCGCGATCTCCATGCCGTGACCCGGTCCGTTACCTCCGGTCGCCACGTTCGTAATCTGCTGGTCGTGGCAGAAGTGGCGCTGGCTGTGATCTTGGTCGTGGCATCTGGGCTCATGGTGCGCAGTTTTATCCGTCTACTCCGGGTTAACCCAGGTTTTCACGCGGAGCATGTTCTAACACTCCGCATGCTTCTTCTGCCAGTACGTGACGACCAATTCCACGCTGAGGTCGTCAGAAACATATTGGCGCGCATTCGCGCGCTGCCCGGTGTTGTCGCGGCTGGCTCCATCGGTATTTTGCCGATGGAAGGTTCGAACTCCGGCACCTGGTACTACCGGGCAGACCAGCCTGAACCAGCGCCGAGCCAGCGACCTGGTGGGGACGTGTCAATCATTACACCGGGCTACTTCCGTGCGCTTGCAATCCCCATCTTGCGAGGGAGGGATTTTGACGATCATGACCGTCGCGGATCAGTGCAAGTTGCAATTGTGAATCAGACGGCCGCTCACTTGTTTTTTCCCCACGAGGACCCTATTGGCAAGCGACTGAGAGTTTGGTGGAATCATTCACCAACGGTTGAGATCGTGGGGATAGCGGGCGATATTCGGCACAGGCAGCTCAATACTCCGCCCAACCCTTGCCTTTTCATGCCCAATGATCAACAACCGTTCCCATTTACATCCCTCGTAGTCCGAACCAGCGGTGATCCCGTCGCGCTGACAGCCGCGATCCGTCGGCAAATTCGTGAAGTCGATGCTGACCAGGGAGTTGCAAAGGTGGAGACATTGGCGCAGCTGGTCGCGGATTCCGTAGCTCGCCCGCGAGTTGAGAGTTTTGTGCTTACAGCATTTGGCTCTATCGCAATGATTTTGGCTTGCATTGGCCTATATGGTGTAATCTCCTACTCGGTCACGCAGCGTTCGCGCGAGATCGGAATTCGCCTTGCCTTGGGCGCAACCGCCTCGGGCGTTTTCCGATCCATACTCGTTGAAGGATTTCGGTTGACCGTTATTGGGCTGGTTGTTGGCCTCGGCGGCGTACTCTTACTGGTGCGTTATCTTCGAAGCCTGCTTTTTGAAGTCCAGGCCACCGATCCCCTGACCCTATTTAGTGTGGTCGGCCTTATCTTAGCTACCAGTCTGCTGGCTTGCTATTGGCCCGCCCACCGAGCGACCAAAGTGGATCCTGCAGTCACGTTAAGGGAAGAATGATCTAGCCGTCCTCTCCTGATACGTCGCGATGACGCATCCTGCGCTTGCGCGATTGAAGAGCCGGTTTTCGCCAGGTCCGCCCCTTCCCTACCATAGAGGCAGTATGGGAGAAGAAAGATTAAGAACCAGTATAGTTTTTGCAGCAATCGTTTCTCATGGTTGGACCTGCTGACGACATTGCAGGAACTGGAGCATCTCGGAGTCGGCTTCATCTCTTTGACCGAGCCACTGGATCTGACCACGCCCGCTGGTCGCGCCATGGCGGGACTGCTTGCAATTTTTTCTGAGTTCGAAAAAGATATTCTGCGCGAACGAACTCGCGCGGGTCTGGCCGAGGCTCGTCAGAACGGCAAACGACTCGGTCGCCCGATCACCGCGGCCATACACGCGGCGGAAATCCGGA